>NC_008346.1:1616250-1930000 GCF_000014725.1 Syntrophomonas wolfei subsp. wolfei str. Goettingen G311 | reverse complement strand
TGTGCATAAAACTGCGGTTGCCTATGGCTAAGGCCTGATTAGCACTTTTCCCCATGACCCCTTGACCGGGATAATTTTTAAAATCCTCAGGATCGGGCAAATTCCCGTAATGCTCACGGGCCGAAGCATAAATAGCCTCGCCCAGGGGGTGCTCAGAATGTTTCTCGAGGATTCCCGCCCAGCGTAGAACTTCGTCCCCTTCGTAACTGCCCAGGGCAATGATATCGGTAAGAGCAGGCTTCCCCCGGGTTATGGTGCCGGTTTTGTCCAGGACTACTACATCCACTTTATGCAGCAATTCCAGGAATCCGCCGCCTTTAATTAATAGGCCATTTTCCGCGCCTTTTCCTGTTCCCACCATTATAGCAGTGGGAGTGGCCAGCCCCAGGGCACAGGGACAGGCTATTACCAGAACTGCCACTGCTGTGGTAACAGCTATAGTGATATCAGCCTTGATCCAGTATTGAAGAATAAAGGTAAGCAAGGCCACACCCATAACTGCAGGTACAAATATACCGGAAACCTGATCGGCTATCTTCTGCACCGGGGCTTTGGAACCCTGAGCTTCCTCCACAATACGTATAATCTGAGCCAGGGTGGTGTCCTGGCCGGTGCGGGTAACTACAAATTTCAGGCTGCCGTTCTTATTAATACTGGCACCCACCACCGGATCACCCGGCCTTTTCTCCACCGGCAGGCTTTCCCCGGTCAGCATGGATTCATCAACTGCTGAATGGCCTTCCTCCACGATTCCGTCTACAGGAATCCGCTCTCCGGGACGAATAACTACCAGATCGCCGGTTCTAACCTCTTCTATGGGGAGATCCATTTCTTCTCCCTGCCGTACTACTCGGGCGGAACGAGGCTGCAAGCTGCCAAGAACCCGGATGGCCTCGGAAGTTTTATTTTTGGCTCGCTCCTCCAGGTATTTGCCTAATAGTATCAGGGTTATAATGGTTGCTGAAGCCTCAAAATATATATTATGCATCTCGCCCTGGGAGATATTGTACAGGCTATAAAAATAGGCTGCGGTAGTGCCCAAGACCACCAGTACATCCATATTGCTGCCTCCGGAGCGCAGGGCCAGAAATGCGCTCCGGTAAAAACGGTAGCCGATAATAAATTGAACCGGTGTGGCCAGAGCTAGTTGCCAGTAAGGATTATGCAAAAAAGATACTCTGATATCAAAAAGCATCAAGACCATGTTGAGTATTAAAGGAAAGGCCAGAATAGCAGAAGCCCCCAGCAAGAACTTCAACTTTTTGATTTCCGTATTTTTGTCCGGGCTATCGATCGGATGCTCCCTCTGCTCTATCCAGTGGGTCGGATATCCCAGCTTATCGACCACTTTTTCAACTTCATCAATGCTAATTAACTGGGGGTCATATTTTACCTTAGCCAGGTTGGTAAGGAGGTTAACACTGGCATTTACCACTCCCGGGGTGCTGTTCAGCTTTTTATCAATACGCGCGGAGCAGGCGGCACAGGACATGCCCTCAATAGCCAAAGTGGCGTTGATATAATTGCCGTCCTCCTCGGGCAGCACTTCATAACCAATCTGACGTATGGCTTCTTCCAGGTCAGATAGCTTGATTATCTCTGGATCATAAAAGGTCGTGGCCTTATTGCTGAGCAGGTTAACCTGGGCCTGTTTCACTCCCGGCAGGTTGTTCAATTTCTTCTCTACCCGTGCCGAGCAGGCGGCACAGGACATGCCGCCTATTTTAATGGTGCTTTTTATCTCCTCCATGGCCAATATCTCCTTAAAACCTGAATGGTGTCAGACACTTATGTTATTAATGCCAGGCAAACTCACTTTTCATCATTGTTTTTGTAACCCGGAGCCCAGGGAATTAATACAGATAACATGCGAGGATATCCTCATGCAATGCCCCGCGCAAGCAGCAAGGTTTACTTTCCCATTACAATGCCGGTCTATTTAACCAATTCGAAGCCGGCCTCAGCCACAGCTTCTTCGAAATCTTTAAGAGTTAGCTTCCCCGGTTCATAAGCAACTTTAACTGTTTTTGCAGCCAAATCAACATCCGCCTTCTTTACTCCGGAAAGGCTTTGCAATGACTTTTCCACCGCCATTTTGCAATGATTACAACTCATTCCTTCTACATTTAAGATTACCTCTTCCAAAAATAACACCTCCCTCCTGAATAGTTTACCAGTAAAAAACTTTTAATATAGTATAATTATTGCCAATACCAGCTTACTAAATTTCACCGTATCATCTAAAACCGGGCGAAGTTCTTGAATAATTCAGGTTGCATTGGTACAATTTAGGTGAGTTAATCATTGTCTTAACCCGGGAAAAAGCTATCGTCTTTTCCCGGGGCTTATCATTCTTATTTTTTGGAGGCAGTATACATGAAGTTTTGTAAATGGACCTTGGGAATCATTGTTATGACGCTGATTTTATCTTGTTGTTGCGTCAATCAAGTTTTTGCTGCGTCATCTGACGCCTACAAAAGCGAAAAGATAAACGGCGTTGGCGTTAAATATGTAACGCTTGATATGAAGGATAAGAATATTCAGCCGCGAGTACTCAATGCGCAGAATCAAATCTGCGCAACGGAATCACTGGCTAGCATGGCCAAGAAAGCGGGAGCTTTTGCGGCAATCAATGGAACCTATTTTGAAGCTTACGGGGGTACTCCAGTCCCCTGGGGTACAATCATTAAGGATGGTAAGGTATTGCACATAAGCCAAAGTGGGGCTGTTGTGGGGATAACTTCTTCCGGTAAGCTACTGGTTGACCGCTTATCTTTTGAATTTGCAGGATATATCAATGGAGAATACCGGGCTATTCCTTGGAGAATTAATCACCCCAGCACGGAAGCGGAAGCTATAACTATTTTTACTCCTGAATATGCTACAACGGTAAACCTGGCTCCTGGTGCCAAAGGCGTTATAGTAAGCAATGGCCATGTCAGCTCTATTACAACTTCCAGTTTTAATATACCGGAAAATGGATTTGCAATCGTTTACAATGGAGCAAGTTCCTATTTGGTCGATGAGCGCTATAAAGTAGGCGATGAAGTATATTACGAAGTTATAATTAAACCTACCTTTACCAATCCCAGCGATTGGGAAGAAGTCCAATGTGCTATAGGAGCCGGGCCAAGCCTGATTATTAATGGCAATGTTACAGCAAGCGGCGAAGAAGAAGGTTTTTTTGAAGCCAAAATAAATACCAGCAGCAGCCCTCGCTCTTTTATTGGTGCTACGGCTGACGGGAGGATCATTATGGGAAACATGGATGCGGCAACACTTAAAAAAGCGGCGGCAGCCTGTCAGAGGATGGGACTTGTGAATGCCATGTGCCTTGATGGAGGCTATTCCATAGCGTTATATTACGCCTCGGCCGGGGTTTCCCTGGCCGGACGGGATATTAATAACGGCCTGGCTTTTGTAGGAAGGACAACAAATAATATATCAAGTAATATTACCAGTACAGGTAATAGAGCTATAAAGGCAATATCCACCACCGCAAATCTTAGTATAGATGGCGGCTATGTAGACATTGAAGCTTATAATATCAATGGGAACAATTACTACAAATTGCGTGACCTGGCCATGGCCTTAAACAACAGCGGCAAACAATTTGAGGTGGCATGGGACGGAGGCAAGAATGCCATCAATATATATACCCTGAAGCCCTACTCAGCTTTGGGGGGAGAATTGGCGAAGTCAGGAGCTATGGGGAGTAAAGATGCCGTGGCGACAAACGCAGCTCTATATATAAATGACCAGGCGGCCAGCTTTGCTGCTTACAATATTAATGGGAACAATTACTACAAGTTGCGCGATTTGGGCCAGGCAATCAACTTTGCTGTAATTTGGGACGAATACGCCGATACAATTATTATCGATACCGCTTCGGATTATATACCGTAAAACAAGTACTTCCCAGGATTTTCGGAAAGCGGTTGTCTAACCAACACAACGATTGAGATATTTTCATATGATACTTTAACTAATCGGGGACATTCTTATGTCCCCTTCTTTTATTCGGGTATTTACAAGCGTGGCTCTTATCATTGAATGAGAATCTGCTGTATGAGTTGAAGTAGGATAATATAACGAGGTGAAATATGTCCCCCGCTGCTTTAAGCGGTTGGGTTTCTATTAACAAAACAGGTAGCAGGTTCTAATCCCCCGCTTCGTTGCAGCGCTGTGTTGAAACTGCTCGGCCGTTTCTTCCGATGCTTAAAAGTTTCTGTTTGATAATCTTCACCTTGTACATATCTTGCCCTCCTTCCCAACACGATTAATCCCTCCTGAATAAAACCATAGTATCTTCAGATTGATTCCAGGAGTTAATTCAAGCACCAGGCATTGGTTGATAATGTAATTACCTCCTAATTGTGCAGTTTTAACCATAAAAATTATTTATTCTTCGGCAGGAATATATAAATCATTATAGAATTAATCAAATATCAACATAGACAAACAAGAACCAACAGGAAATAAAATAAAATTGGACAAAAAACAAATTGAACAAAACTAAAGTAAACTGAAGCAATGCATACTACCAAGCCCATACGTTAATGTTGCTGGCCCTTTATCCTTAAGACTTAATCCGAGATGGATAGATGAAGGGATTTGTTTAATCAATCCCTAGGGAATAGCTGAAAAAACGGCTGTATTTCCCGTATAGGCTGTATTACCCATATATAGAAAAAGATATGATATATCCGGCTATAGAGTTAGCAGTTACTGCTACTATCGTCAGGGTATTATAAATTGAGAGATTGGATTTACCTTAATATATACAAAACCAGCATCAACTCTCAATGCTGGTTTTTTTCTGCCATCTTAAACAGCAATGAAGTGAATTTAATATAGAATGGGCCAACTGAATATAGGCACTATTGAAAGGGGTTACAGGTGGAAACAATTATCAAAGAAAAAATCGCCGAAGTAAAATCACAAAGAGATGCTGGCTGGAAAATCCTTATTTTATTATCTACGCTCATACTCATTTTTATCCTTTCCTTTGCTCTGGGTCGATATCCGGTACCACCGGGACAGTTATTGGAGGTATTGGCCTCACGGGTATTTCCTTTAGAGGCTCACTGGAATGCCACTGTGGAGACGGTAATATTTCAAGTACGCTTACCCCGTATTTTTGCTGCCATATTGGTGGGGGCGGCATTATCTACTGCCGGAGCAGCCTACCAGGGAATGTTTAAAAACCCTCTGGTTTCACCGGATATACTAGGAGCTTCAGCCGGTGCTGGTTTCGGAGCTGCTCTGGCCATATACTTCTCATTTAGTATGCTGGGAATTCAATTGATGGCATTTGTGGGCGGCTTACTGGCAGTTGGCTTAACCTACGGGATTAGCCTGCGGATTCGCCATGATCCTATGCTGGCTTTGGTTCTGTCAGGTATTATGATTGGCTCCCTGTTCAGTGCTGCCATCTCCTGTATTAAATATATTGCCGACCCCTATGACAAGCTTCCGGCTATAACCTTCTGGCTTATGGGAAGTTTGGCTTCAATTACTTCACGAGATGTATATATGGCATTAACTCCAATACTCTTCGGCTGTATTCTGCTTTATCTTTTGCGCTGGCGCCTCAATGTTCTGGCTATGGGGGAAGAAGAGGCTCGGGTACTGGGCATCAATACTGGCGTAATGAAAACCATAGTTATTATCTGCTGTACTTTGATGACGGCAGCAGCTGTATCGATAAGCGGCATGATTGGCTGGGTAGGTCTTGTTATACCACATTTGGCACGAATGATTGTCGGCCCCAACTACCGGGTACTGTTGCCGGCTTCTATTTTGTTGGGTGGTGCTTATTTATTGCTGGTTGATGACCTGGCCCGCCTGCTGGCCAGTATGGAGATCCCGTTGGGAATCTTAACGGCACTTATAGGGGTACCGTTCTTTTTATATCTGCTATTGAACAGTAAATGGGGATGGAAATAGATTTGGGGGTATTGAAATGGAATTGGAATTTAGGAACTTGAGCTGTGGATACGGGCAAAGGAGAGTAGTTGACAGTATTTCTCTCAGACTTAAAGTGGGGGAAGTAGTTGGCCTTTTAGGGGCCAATGGTTGTGGAAAAACTACTCTAATAAAAACCATACTGGGTCTTTTACCAGTTCAAGGAGGGGAGATTTTATTAGACGGAAAGAACATCAAGAATTGGACTTCTGCTCAGATTGCCAGGGTAATTGGCTATATTCCGCAGATGCATACCCCGCCCTTTCCTTTTGAGGTGTTGGATGTGGTTTTGATGGGACGGACAGCCCATATCAAGCCATTTTCTTCACCCTCACCCCAAGATGTAAAAATCGCTGAACGGGCTTTGGATATGTTGAATATCTCCTACCTGCGTGACCGCGTTTACACGGAGATAAGCGGCGGGGAAAGGCAGTTGGTTCTGATTGCCCGCGCTCTGGCGCAGGAACCCAGGATACTCATTATGGACGAGCCCACTGCCAGTCTGGATTTTGGTAATCAAATCAAGGTTTTGAGCCATGTTAAGCAGTTGGCAGGAATGAATATAGCGGTTTTAATGTCCTGTCATTTTCCCGAGCATGCTTTCATCTATTCCAACCGGGCGGTGCTATTGAATGAAGGAAAAATACTGCATAGTGGTACTCCGGGTGAAACCATAACTGCGGAAAGATTAAAAACACTATACGGGATAGATGTAGATATCGTAACGGTCAAAAATCGCATGAATCAGGAATTGCGGGTTTGTATCCCTTCCAGGAACTTCACGTTACAACCCATGCAATCAATGGAAAGGAGAAACGAATATGCTTTCGCTTGAAGCAGCCAATGAACTTATCTGGAAGAAATTTAGAGAACTCCCGCTGGAGCATGTAGAAGTAGATGTTTGGGAGGCTGTTGACCGGATAATGGCTGAGGATGTTCTCTCTCCGGGCAATGTTCCAGAATTCTCCCGATCCATGTGTGATGGCTATGCCGTACTGGCTGACAATACTCAGACGGCTGGTAATGAAACCCCGGTATTACTGAGTTTTTTAGGAGAAGTTCCCCCTGGAGAAAAGGCCAATATGGAAGTTAAAGAAGGACAATGTGCCTATGTTTCTACCGGTAGTATGATTCCAGCCGGTGCTGATGCAGTTATCATGGTGGAGCAGACAAAAATTCAAGAGAATAATTCTGTTCTATTATTCAAACCGGTTATTGCCGGAGAGCGTATTATCCTGCAGGGTGATGACTTAAAGACTGGTCAAGTCATCATCAAACAGGGAGAAAAACTAAATCCCCGTCATGTTGCTGCCCTGGTTGCTGCCGGCATCTATCGGGTGAAGGTTTTTGCCCGGCCCCGTTTCGCTATTATTTCTACCGGGGATGAACTGGTGGATATCGGACAGGAACCTGCTGTTGGACAGATAAGAGATAGCAATTCCTACGCTTTGCAAGCTTTCATTACCAGGGCTGGGGGCGAGGTGGTCCGGCGGGTATTGGTCAAAGACGATGGGGAATTATACCGGAAGGAGCTGGAAAATGCGGTAAAATGCGCCGATATGGTCTTGATTTCGGGAGGCTGTTCGGTGGGTATTCGGGATTTTACAGCCCAGGCTATCAATAGTCTGCCTGGCGAAGGGGTTTTTATTCAAGGGGTAAGTATTAGACCTGGCCGGCCTTTAATTGTAGGTGAATGTATGGGAAAACCGGTTTTTGGTTTGCCGGGACATCCTATTGCTCCAGTAATCCTTTTTAAGATAGTAGTGGAAAAACTATGGCATCGTCTGACAGCTTGCGAGGAGACAGATATGATTACGGCTGTAGTCGATTTTGACATGCGCCCATCCCTCTTCACTCATTTATTGGTGCAACTAGAAAAACGGGAAGGTTTTATCAGGGCTAAAACGGCTGCTCCAGAAAATCCGGCGCAAACCGGCGCTATTTCCCAGGCCCATGGTTATATATGGATAAAGGATTTAGAAAAAGGATTATCCCAGGGACAAATTGCTGATGTTTATGTTTTTTAACGATGCAGTTCTAGAAAGGCGGAAGGAAATGAATATGATCGTTAAGCGGCAGGAATCTATTTTGGAGGAGGTGTTAAATCAGTTAAAAGTATTATTGGGAGAGTCGGTGTACGAGTTGACCATTGAACGGGTGGTTATCGGTGTCTTTTTTACCGGAGTAAAACTGAGCAACGGCCAGGGAGGAATTTGCGCCACCCCAATTAAGGTGATGCCCGATGCTGTTTGCTGTTCCAGTTCTACCGGGCGCATGCCCCGCGCAGGCATGTTAAAAGGTCGTCGAGCTTTGGAAATAGCAGAGGAAGCCATTCGGGAAGGAGATACGGCATTGAAAAAAGCCCTGTCTATTGCTATTTTAAGTGCCCTATCTGCTACTTCCTGGGTAAATGATCCACCTCAGGATTATGTAATCAAACGAAACACGGACCCTTTGGATATGGTTTTTTCCCGAGATAAAAATGTTGCTGTAGTCGGGGCCCTGGGTCCCCTGCTAAAAAAGTTAAAAACCGGGGAGGTATCCTACCGTGTTCTGGAGATGGATATCTCTACCTTGAAACCCGAAGAAATACCTTATTTTTGCCCCCCGGAAAAGGCGGCGGAGACATTGCCCTGGGCGGATATAATTATCAGCACCGGAACCACTTTGATTAACGATAGTCTGGAAGAACTCCTTAAGGCCGCACGGCCAGATGCTGAATTCATAGTAGTGGGGCCATCGGCTAGTATATTGCCCGGGCCTTTGTTTGATCGGGGTGTTAGTTCTGTAGGAGGTGTTCTGGTAACTGATGCCGACCAACTCCTGGATATTTTGGGTGAGGCCGGGGCTGGTTATCACTTTTACGGCCGTTGTGCGGATAAGATAACCCTTTATCCCCGAAAAGATAATTAAAGTCTATACATATTATAGACTGGGCTTCCCACCCAAAATCCAAAATAAACTTATTATTGAGGATATTATAATGAAGGCATTTGCATTTGACTATTCTGTTTTTCAAATATTTTGATGAAAGGGAGGAGAAAACATGAAAAAGAAATATATCGGTTTTACTTTGGCAATAGTTACCCTGTTACTCATCGGTTGCATGATTATAGCAGGCTGCGGCAAGGAAAAAGCGGCGGATACAACCCCGACTACCCGGTTGATTGTTGATATGGCAGACCGAGAGGTGACTCTTCCGGTAGAAATTAACCGTATAGCGGCGGTTGGACCGGTACCAGTAATCAACACCTTTATTTTTACTATGGGAGAGGGAGATAAAATAGTCAACGGATTACCTGGATTTGCTAAGAGCGAACGTTGGAAATACCAGACAGTGTTTGCGCCCCATTTAGCCAATATGCCTACTATTCAGGAATCGCGAACAGAACCTAATATAGAGGAATTGGTAAAATTGGAACCGGATGTTGTGTTTACTATGGATGAACAGATGGCTGCATCCATTGATAATGCCAATATGAATGCTGTGTTTTTATCCTGGACTGAACCCGAGGATGTAAAGCAGACCATTGCTTTGGTAGGGAAAGTACTCAACAAAGAAACTCTGGCCAGTGAATATATAAAATACTTTGATGAAACGGTAGCAGGGATAGGTAAAGCAGTATCGGCTATACCCCAAGAAAAAAGACCTCGGGTTTTGTATGCCAATATGCAGAGTATGACCGCACCCCATGAAATATCCGATTGGTGGATTGAAACAGCGGGAGGGCAAAGCGTGGCCAAAGCTGACCGGGGTGGGCAGCAATTAGCCTTTTCTATGGAGCATTTGTTGAAATGGGATCCGGAAGTAATTGTTGTTAGCACTCCGGAGGATTTGAAATTAATCAATGAAGATCCTCGCTTCCAAAAAATTAGCGCAGTAGCCAACAAACGAGTTTATCCCACTCCGATGGGAGCTCATGTTTGGGCTCACCGTACTGCGGAACAACCTTTGGCGATTATGTGGGCAGCCAAAACCTTCTACCCAGAAACCTTTAAAGATCTGAATTTAGAGCAAGAGATTATAGATTATTATAAGAAGTTTTACAGTAAAACCTTGAACGAGGAACAGGTCAAAGAAATCCTTAGCGGAGAACCGAAGATTTAATTTTCTGGGAGTGGAGGTGAAACAAAAAATTAGGGATATTTTCAAATGCTGGAGCGGGAGTTAATCACATTACCAGGGGAACAGAGATTTACTATACTTCGGCATGAAATCAGTTGTTGCCAACAATTTGTTTTCTAAATGCAAGAAAAGAGTGAAGAGGAGGAATAAAGTTGAAAAGAACAAGAAATATTGTGGTATTGCTGACCATATTGGCACTGGTACTTAGCTGTTGCCTGGCCGGTTGCAGCAAAGAGAAGGCACCGGAAACAGTCACACCAACCGAACCTACTGTACGTACTATTGTTGATGATGCCCAACGGGAGCATACCATACCTACTGAGATAAAGAAGGTTTTCTCTACCAGCCCGGTAGGAACCATTCTGCTGTATACCCTGGATCCCGAATTGTTAATTGGCTGGAACTATGAATTGCGCGAAGGTGAAAAAGAATATATATTGCCTGAATTGCACAGCTTGCCTAATTTAGGGGGATGGTATGCCAAGGCTACCTGCAATACCGAAGAGCTGTTAAAAATCAATCCCGATATTATTATATCCGTAGGTGTAATAGACGAAATGGCGGTTTCCCAGGCCGACGAGATACAGGAACAGATTGGTATTCCAGTTATCATTATTAATGGTGAACTGGCGCAATTTGATAAGACCTATGAATTTGCCGGTAAACTGTTAAACAGGGAGAAAAAAGCCCAGGAATTGGCGGCTTACTGCCAGAAAGCAATAAGCGATGCTCAAAACAAATCAAAAACCATAGCCGCGGAAAAACGCTTGAAAGTGTACTATGCTGAAGGTGCCGCCGGGCTGGAAACTGACCCCAGGATGTCACGGCACACGGAAGTTTTAGAAATGGTAGGGGGAGTAAATGTGGCTGAGGTGTCCATGAAAGGCGGCATGGGCATGACCCCGGTTTCATTGGAACAGGTTCTTTCCTGGAATCCTGATGTGATTATAAGCTGGAACAGGACTCAAGGTGGTTATTTTGACAAAATAATGACTGATCCCAAATGGAAAGGCATTGCTGCGGTTCAGAACAAAAATGTCTATGCGGTACCTAGTGGTCCCTTTAACTGGTTTGATCGTCCTCCTTCGGCCAATCGCATACTGGGTATTAAATGGCTGGGCAATCTGCTTTACCCCGATATATATAAATATGATATGGCCAAAGAAACAAAAGAATTTTATAAAAAATTCTACCATTATGACCTGACGGATGAAGAGTTGACTTCCCTGCTTAAGGATGCAGGAGGCAAGTAAGTACTACGCTATTACATCCGGAGAGTTTTACAATTAAGCTTTGAACAAGGAGATATATATTGTATCCGAAATTCTACAGCATAAAGTTGATTGGTGGATTATCATGAGGAGGCCTGTTTAAGTGAAGTGTATGATTTGCGAGAGGTTTTGTAAGATTCCTGAGGGTAGAAGCGGAGCTTGCGGGATTTATCTCAATCAGGGAAATGAAATAGTAGAACGTTACCCCAACCGCTACCTGATAACCACCCCGATTTCGATTGAAACTATGCCTATGCTGCATTATTACCCGGGCAGCAAGTTTCTGCAGGTCAGTACCGCCGGCTGTAATTTCAGCTGTTCCGGGTGTATCTCCACAGTTATAGTAAAAGAGTTGGAAGCAGGTAGCCAGGCTTTGCGCTACCTGCAACCGGATGAAGTGGTTGCAATGGCCCGAAAACAGGAATGCCTGGGGATTGCATTTCTGATTAATGATCCCCTGGCTTCCTTTTTTACCTTTAGCCGCCTGGCTCAGGCGGCTAAAGAGGCCGGCCTGCTGGTCGGCTGCTCCTCCAACACTTATTTTAGTGAACAGTCTTTAGCCAGTATCATACCTTATCTGGATTTTATTAATATTGGCAGTAAAGGTCTCTGCGATGAGAGTTACCGGCGTTGTGGCGGAAGCAGTGCCGCACCAGTTTTGCGTAACCTGAAAACCCTTCATGATAACGGGGTTCATGTGGAAGTGTCCTGTATACTGGAGCGCGACAATCAGGAGGAACTGTTGCAGTTGGCCCAAATAATTGCCGGCATTTCAACAGATATTCCCCTGCAGTTGATGCGCTTTATCCCCTTCGAAGATGCCGACCCCGAGCGGGAGATTTCCATTCAGGAAGCGGAGGAATTTTTGCCGGAAGTAAAGCAGCAGCTGCCCCATGTTTACCTCTTTAATTCACCTGGCACTCGTTACCTGGATACTCCTTGTCCCCAGTGTAATACCATTTTATACCACCGCGATTTTTATGGACCTATGGGAGCTAAGCTGAAGAATCTTAAGGAAATTCACGAAGCTGCTGGAGTATGCCCTCATTGTGGACAGCTTTCGCCTATAAGTAACGGTGCTCCTGCTGACCCCTACCAGGAAGGAGGTTTTCAGGGAGGCTACCCTTTCACCCGCGCCCTGGAGATGATTCAAGCTATTCTCATTGCCCTGGGGGTTGAGGATAAACATGAGGTAGTAAAGGTCTGGGAAGAGGTACTCAAGGAACAGCACCTGCCGGAACTACATCACCAGATGCAAAATCCACAATCCTATCTGGCACTGCTGCGTCGTTATGGGCAGATGGTTGGACGCAGCCTGCAGGCAGAAACCCTGGCTGGCTATATGGAAGAAAAAATAGCCCTTATCAAAGCGGGGTATCCCCATATAAAACGCTTACCGCGCGTTTATTACTGCATGGGCAAGCCATTATTTTGTATCAAAGGAGAACGTTTTGAAAACCAGATGGTGGAATTGGCCGGAGGGTATAGCGTTAATAAGGAAATAGATATCGATGGACGCCCTGGGGAGACTCTTACTCCGGCTGAGCTTATGGCGCTTAATCCCGAGGTAGTTTTTATTTCCGCTTTTATATCTGCACCGGTGAGGAGTTTTTTCCAGTCCTGTGCAGAAAATGCTATCGATATACCTGCGGTTCGGGATAGCAGAGTTTTCTTGCATCCTTCTCCCAGCTGGGATTTTGGTAATCCCCGTTGGATATTGGGACTTATGAATATGGCCAATCTCCTGCACCCGGAGATTTACCATTTCGATATAGAGGAGGAAAGCCGGCGCTTCTACCAAGAATTTTACCGGAGCGACTATAATCCTGCCGTCATTAATCGTTCTTTTAGCAAACCAACAATGCACTGGAGCTGGAAATAACTATACGGGGTTATTGGCTAGCGGTGGGTTTATAGCCTGGAAAGAGCCGGGGCAGGTAATTAATTACTAAGGGGAGATAAACGTGGAAATTAACGCTGTTGAATTTGACCAGGTGGCCAGGGAGATTTTCGCACCGGTTTATCCCGTTCTGGCCGAACAGATTATAGAGCGGAGTGGAATAAGCAAAGGCTGTTGTTTGGATCTTGGTTGTGGGGGTGGGTACCTGGGACTGGCTCTGGCTAGTATTTCGGAATTGGAAACAATACTGTTTGATGAATCCCAGGATATGTTGAAGCTGGCCCAGGAGTACATTGACCAAAGCGGCCTGGAAAGCAGGGTTAAAACATTGCTGGGGGATGTGCATGAGATCCCCCTGGCGGACGAAAGCATCAATCTGGCAGTAAGCCGGGGTTCCATGTTTTTTTGGGAGAACCGGGTCCAGGCTTTCCGGGAGATTTACCGGGTACTGGCTGCAGGTGGAATGGCTATGATTGGCGGTGGCTTTGGCAATGTGGAGTTATTGCGGGAAATAGAGAAGAAAATGCTGGAGAAGGATCCGGAATGGAAGGAAAAGAGGCGGCAGCGTATCGGTAAAGGAAAGGTTGAGACCTACCGGGAGGAATTGGAACAGGCCGGTATTTCCTCTTTTGAAATAATACAGGATGAGGCCGGCCTGTGGATTGTAATAAGGAAGACTGCATAAGCGCCTACTAACTCACTTTTCATCGGTGCTTGTAGCCCTTACCCTGCGGGTACTCCTGGTGTTCCACCCTGCGGATGTTACTATTAAGGTTGTGGCCATGGGTGGTTAGTTAAGAAATAGGGTTTAGACGCAGAAGGACGAAGTTGCCAATAACCCCGTCCCCGTGTCACAATGGAACTCCCAGGTTAGGGGTAGTGCTTGCGGGCTCCGGGTCAACAGAAACGGAGTCGTTAAACGCTACCCCTTCGGCTATATTAGGTCTGGTCCTGTCAGGCGCATTATCGCAGAATGGGCCTGGTATGGTCTATGCGTGATTTATGATAGAGCGGAGGGACCCGGTGAGTCATGGCGAGTCAGAGAATCGTCACTGACTTATGGAGAGGAGGAATAAAGTTGAAAAGAAAGCGAAGCTATATAATCTTTCTGAGCATACTGGCTTTGCTGCTGTCTTCTGGTTTGGCTGGCTGCAACAAAGAAAAGACGCAGGAAACAGTGGTGCCAGCAGAGCCCGGTATGCGTACAGTTGTGGATATGGCGGGACGGGAAGTTAGTGTACCCAAACAAATCAAAAAGGTGTTTTCCACCAACCCGCCGGGGACTATCTTGCTTTATACCATGGATCCCGAGTTGTTAATTGCCTGGAACTACTACCTGGGAGAGGCGGAGAGAAAGTTTATCCTTCCCCAGTACCATGAATTGCCCAACCTGGGTGGTTGGATGGCTAAAACTACCTGCAATACCGAGGAATTATTAAAAATAGGGCCGGATTTGATTCTCTATATGGGTGATATTAATGATATGAGCAAATCTCAAGCCGACGATATTCAAAAACAGGTCAACATCCCAGTTGTTATGGTAAATGGCGATCTTACTAAAATGGATGAAACTTATGATTTTACCGGCAAGCTTCTAAATATGGAAAAACAAGCTGAATTACTGGGCAGCTATTGCCGGGAAACGGTAAAACAGGTGCAAGCCAAAAGCAAAAATATTGCTGAGGATAAGCGAGTGCGGGTGTATTATGCCGAGGGTGCCAGCGGCTTGGAGACTGATCCTTGTGGCTCCCGCCATACCGAGGTTTTGGATATGGTGGGTGGAGTTAATGTGGCTGATGTAATTGCCAAAGGGGAGCGCGGCATGACCCAGGTTTCCCATGAACAAGTACTGTTATGGAACCCCGACCTGATTATTTGCTGGGGACAGTGTTTTAAAGAAATATTTAGTGATAGCAAGTGGCAGAACATAAAGGCCGTACAGGACCAAAAAGTCTATATGGTGCCCAGTGGTCCCTTTAATTGGTTTGATCGTCCGCCTTCGGTAAATCGTATACTGGGTCTGAAATGGCTGGGGAACTTGCTTTATCCCGAGGTATATGCTTACGATATAGCTAAAGAAACCCGGGAGTTTTACCAAAAGTTTTATCATTATGATCTTACGGATGAGGATATAACTTTTCTGTTAAAGGACTCCGGTGGCAAGTAGCAATTCATTGCAGCACTGTGTTGAAACTGCTCCGCAGTTTCTTCCGATTATGAAATTATTGAGGGAGGTAAAAAAATGCTGAAAACCTCGGAGGGTAAGTCTTCCTACAACGCTTTGCTGCCCATTTATCCCCTGCTGGCCCAGCAATGTGTGGACGATTATGCTTTGGACAGCGGTATTTGCCTGGATATTGGAACTGGTAATGGTTATGTGGGTAGCGAAATCGCCAAGATTACTCGTATGGACATTTATTATATTGATATCGAGGCAGAGGCCCTGGATTTTGCCCGGCGTAGCGTGGCCGAGGCTGATATCGATAATGAGGTGTTTTTCGTAGAAGCTGATATTTGCCAGGGGCTTCCCCTGGCGGATAACTTTGCTGATTTTATCATCAGCCGGGGCTCACTCTGGTTCTGGAAGGATAAAGCCAAAGGATTGGCGGAAGTCTACCGGGTGTTGAAAGTAGGCGGAACTGCTCTGGTTGGTGGGGGACTGGGCCGTTATGTCCCCTGGACGATGAGGAAACGTTTAACCGGGGAACGCAAGAACACACTGGAGAGAAAAGGGGGGAAAAGACTCTCCCTGGAGGAAATGGAGGCCCTGGCCATAGAGGTAGGAATCCCCAGTTTTAGAGTTATGTCAGATGCTCCTGGAGATAAGGGAAGTTGGCTTGAAATACATAAACATCTATAACGAGGCGGAATAGGGGGCCATGTGGACCAGAACAGGTAAAGGAGAGGTGTGCATTGGAGAAGCTTATATTACATTGTCCCATGAATATTAGCCGGGCGTTTTCCGGGTTGATAAGTGAATTCATCCAGAGAGAATATCCCGGCAGCGAATTTGAAGTCTATGATGAACCGCACCGCCTGGGCAGCGAGGATAGCTTATTGTCCAGTGTCAGGGAAGACCGGCCACCGGCTTTATATATTGGGCATGCCACCGATTTTGGCCGTTTATCCGCGCCAGAGATCACTGCCGCTTTTGACACAATTCCCGGTTTACCTCTGGCTGAAAGCCTGCAAAAGTTGGGGTTCAAACACGAACAGGCCTATTTTCATCCATTTACTATTATTCCTTTTGGGGTTATTTATAACAAAGAACTGGCGGGAGAAAAGCGCCCGGTAAGCTGGCAGGATTTTCAGGATCCGGTCTATTCCGGTAAGATTAGAATACCTGATCGCCAGAGAACTATTTCCCGGGTGCTTGTGGGAACAATGAAGACACTTTATCCTGATAGCTACGAGAAATTTGTGACTAATTGTGTTTTTCAGGGTAGCCCGATTGAGGTAGTTAATGCCGTTGATCAGGGCGAATACCACTATGGAATGGTTAATATCGCCTTTTCTAGGTTCTCACGTTTAAACAATACCGCTATTATGTGGATTAAGGAAGGTTCCTTCTGCATGCCGCTGGTTATTGCTGTTGGTAAAGGCAAAGGTGAGCTGGTAGGGAAAATAGTGGATTATATTTTATCTCCGACAGTACAGGAGTTTTTTACTCTGCAGGGATTTATTCCGGCAGTATCCGGTGAAATACCGGATGTGCTGCAAAAAGATGACCTCCATTTAATATGGAAAGGTTGGGATGAATTTTTAAAAGCGACCGCTTTAGAGCAGTAATGAAAGCAGGTATATTTATTGCGTTTTATTATTGTTTCCGGCCCCCCCTCAGCGGGGAAAACGGCCGTAATGATTCATGCTATCAGGCATTTGCTTAAGGACGGGATTAAAGTAGCGGCTTGCAAAATCGACTGTCTTAAGACTTCTGATGATAAGAATTATCGGGCTCTGGGTATCCCGGTGGCAGTCGGTTTAAGCGAATATTTATGTCCGGATCACTTTTTTGTGGCCAACCTGGAGGAGATTTACGCCTGGGGTAGTTATTATGGAACTGAGGTCTTAATCCTGGAGACAGCTGGCCTTTGTCATCGCTGTGCCCCTGCTATACAGGGCTGTCTATCAATTTGCGTAATCGATAATCTGAGTGGAATTGACACCCCGCAAAAGGTAGGACCGATGTTAAGCACGGCTGACGTTGTGCTTATAAGCAAAGGGGATGTTGTATCCCAGGCAGAACGAGAGGTATTCCGGCAGCGAGTGGAAATGGTAAACCCGGATGCTGCTGTGCTATCAGTCAACGGGCTTAACGGGCAGGGTAGCCTGAAACTAAAGAAAATCATAATGGAAAGCGCCTCCGTAAAGCGGATTGAAGGTCAGGAATTGCGCTGTTCCATGCCTGCGGCCATTTGCTCCTATTGTACGGGAGAAACCATGATTGGCAGCAGCTATCAGATGGGGAATGTGAAGAAGCTTGATTTTGGAAAGTTTTAATATTGACTCCACTGCAAAAAGTTATTAATATTCATTGGCTTGTATAAATATATCGCTCAACTCCCTTAAAAGCGACCGAAGGGTATGTAGGGAACGATCCCCGTGTCGTTCCGAATCAGGCTCAACAACCATAATAGCGACTGCAAAGCATTGTAAGGGCGGTCTTCGACGCCCGCTTTCACCTTCGCCAGCGTTTTATATATTTATTCATCCCTTATACAACAAAAAGGGGCTTTTGCAGTGGAGTCAAATAAGGTTTAGACGCGGTGGTACGCTAATCCGGTACTTAGCACAACAACAATGATTGAAAATAGACTTGAGGAATGCATTAAAAATGATTGATTCTATTAGCGTAGTGGGAGGAAAAGATAAAAACGGCGCAGCAGAGGTCATCCCGCTTCTTAATATAAGGGCGGGAGAGATTCTCGCGGTGGTGGGGACAACTGGTTCGGGCAAGAGCATGCTTATTGCTGATATTGAACAATGGGCTGATGGTGAGACTCCGTCACAGCGCCGTATCCTCATTAACCAGATGCCGGCCGGCGAGTTTGCGGAGGATAGGGTGCTGCGGGGAATGGCGGCAGAAGTCTCCCAGAACATGAATTTTGTTATGGATATGAGCGTCAAGGATTTTCTCCATTTGCATGCCTGCAGCCGTCATCTGGAACAAGCAGAGATGCTGGTGGAACAAGTATTAAGTTACGCTAACCGACTGAGCGGTGAACCTATAAGCAGCCAGGTCAAGCTTACCGTACTAAGCGGCGGTCAATCACGCGCTTTGATGGTAGCTGATGTAGCGCTAATCAGTGATGCGCCGGTGGTTTTGCTCGATGAGCTTGAAAATGCCGGCATCGACCGTTTAGCGGCCCTAAAAGGATTGGCTTTGCAGAATAAAATAGTGGTACTGGTTACCCATGATCCGATGTTGGCCTTGCTGGCTGATAGACGGGTAGTTATGAAAAACGGGGGTATGTTTAGACTTCATAGCACTACCTCCGAGGAAAAGCTCCTTTTAAAAAGACTGGAACAAAACAACCGGCAGATTTCCTTCTGGCGTGAGCAGCTTCGCCTGGGGTTTACTATAAATGAGGAAATTCTTGAACAATATTAAAACAATGAAACCATCTCAACTCCTCTTCCGGCTCCATTACCGTTTCTCCAACAGACCTTTATTTTATAACGAGGTGAAATATGTCCCCCGCTAAGCGGTCGCCTATTAACAAAACAGGCGCCGGGTTCTAATCCCCCGCCTAGTTGCAGCGCTGTGTTGAAACAGCTCCGCAGTTTCTTCCGATGCTTAAAGAAAGATATCGTCCAGGCTTAATCTTAACAATTTCTCCATACTTTATTGAAATTATCATAATAATTGCCCGGTATTATATAGCCAGAGTTCAAAATAATTTATTTGATTGGAGGAAGGATTATGAAAAAGAGGTTGTCTAAAGTTTCAATTCTAGCTTTATCCCTACTATTGTTGGTAGGGATGGTTGCCAGTGTATCGGCAGCCAATGGTACTAATGGGCAGGCAGGTTTGCGTCAGGGAAATGCGGCGGGTCAGCAAAAGGCCCAGACAGCTCTCCAGGTAGTTTCTGACTTAACCGGATTGAGTGTTGCCGATATCCGCAGTCAACGGGTAGAAGGGAAGTCTTTAGCGGCTATTGCCGAATCCAAGGGAGTAAGTGAACAGGCAGTAATTGATAAAGTTATAGCTGAGCGCACAGCAGTCCTGGATGAATTGAAAGCTGATAATAAGATTAGTGGAGAGCAATATCAAGCCTGTTTGAATAACATGGCTGATAAAATTAAAGCAAATGTGGAAAGAACGGCGGTTGGCCCAAGGAATGGCAATCAGCGGGGCCAGGGCAGGGGGCATATGCAGGGATTTGGTCAGGGACAAGGCCGGGGAGCAGGTTGTGGACAAAATCAAGCCAACTGTCCCTATGCTGCACCCGCTAATAAATAAGCAACAACATATATTGCCTATAGGGTACCCTGGATGGGGTACCCTTACTTATATAATCTTGTCTCCACTGCAAAAACCCCTTGAGCCGCGAGATAAGCTGCTGGTGTTACCCATACATAGCGCCCTGTCGTGCCTGATGCTCCGCTCGCTATTAAGGACGCACCCTGCAGGCACTCCTGATGCTCCCTTCGGTCGCTTTTAAGGTTGCTGAGCGGTATATACAAGCAAAATAATATTTATGACTTTTTGCAATAGAATCAATCTTAAATTCAAGATGTTATACTATATCAGTAGATAGTAAGCTGGTTAAAGGGGAATAGATCAGATGGATTCACTTATTCTGCTGGTAGAGGATGAAAAAAAGATCCGCGATATGCTGTCCAAGCATCTTCGTCAGGAGGGTTTTAGGGTAGCCCTGGCGGCTGACGGTCTTGAAGCTCTGCAGATTTGGCAGGATATAAAACCGGATTTAATTGTCCTGGATCTTATGTTGCCTGGTTTGTCAGGCTGGGAAGTAATGAAAAAGATCCGGCAGAAAAATAATACCCCGATCATAGTTTTAACTGCCCGGGTGGATGAAGTTGACAAATTATTGGGCCTGGAGCTGGGAGCCGATGATTATATTACCAAACCATTCTCACCCCGGGAACTTGCTCTTCGGATTAAAGCTGTGCTGCGGCGCAGTCGTCCCCATGAGCAGGTTACTAATGTAAGCATTTCCAATCTATCTATTAATCCAGAGAGGTTGGAGGCTTTAATAGGAGATACTCTTTTAGCTTTAACCCCAACAGAATTTAAAATCCTTTTGCTGTTGGCGGAGAATCCAGGGCAGGTTTTTTCCCGCCTGCATATTTTAGAACGCGTATTTGGTGATATCTACGAGGGTTATGAAAGAACTATCGATACTCATATCAGTAATTTGCGCCATAAAATCGAAGCGACCGGGAAAAGCGAAATCAGCATAAAAACAGTTTATGGCATTGGCTATAAATTAGTTGCAGAGGAATAATAACGTGAAAAATATTTTCATTACTGTTGTATTGCCAGCGATAGCGGCGAGATGGGGGTTAAAATGACAAAATCGGGTTTGGCCAATAAAATTACTGCTAGCTTTATCATTGTTTCCGTATTGGCAGTTATAGCTACCAGCCTGATTATGCTGCTCATGACCAGGCAGCAGTTTTCCACATATATCGATAACTATAACCAGGTCATGCTCGATCAATGGGCTCCAATCATAAGCGATTACTATTCACAGTATGGCAGCAGCGGCTTACAGGAATATCTGCAAGCTAATACCACGGGGAGTGGTAACGCTACGGGGCGACGCCGCCACGGCTCAATGCCTATGGGAATGGGAATAAGGCAGGGACAACGGCTGATAGTTGCCGATGCCAATAATATAGTGGTAGCAGATACCCAGGGCTTACTCACCGGACAGCCGGCCAAACTGGATTCACTTCATCTTAGTTCAAGGGAACTCCTAATTGATAATCAACCCCGGGCCACTTTATATATAATCAGCCCGCTGGGTTCGGGCCTGTCTTCACTGGAGAATCAATTTGTCGCCAGACTCACCATAAATACAGTAATATTGGCAATTTTTATAGGCCTTATTGCCTTGATATTGGGCTTAGTACTGGGTAAGCGCATCAGCTCCCCTTTAGCCGCTTTATCAACTGCTATTCACCAGCTGGCCAATGGACAGCTCGATGAAAGGCTTAGTTTGCAAGGTGATCGTGAATTTATGGAACTGGGGCGGGATTTCAATCTAATGGCGCAAAAGTTGGATGATGTCGAAAAGAACCGGCGCCGGTTAACTGCTGATATATCACATGAATTACGAACCCCCCTGACATTTTTACGGGGACAGCTGGAAGGAATGCAAACGGGTTCTATTCCGCTGGATGTTGAAAACATTGCTCTCTTGCAGGATGAAGTTATACGGCTTTCGCACCTGGTAAAAGAACTCGATAACCTGTCCCTGGTGGAAAACCGGGCTGTATCCTTGAATCTTAGCCGCTTTCCGCTAAGCGAACTTTTGGAACATTTAACCCCGGTCAGTCTTGCCATGCAGGATAAGGGTATTTCCTATAGTATTGATATTGACAGCGCTATCACGGAAATCTATGCTGACCGTGACCGGCTCTTGCAGATACTCTTGAACCTATTGTCCAATGCCATGCAGCATGTAGAGCAAGGAGGCCAGGTTACCCTGTCTATTAAGCAGCATAGAAATCACCTGCAATTCGCAGTGGCTGATAATGGCCGGGGTATTCCCCCTGAAAACCTGCCCCATGTATTTGAACGTTTTTATCGAGTCGATGACAGCCGAAATCGCCGTGAAGGTGGAATGGGACTAGGCCTGGCCATAGCCAGGGGCTATGTTGAAGCCCAGCAAGGCAAAATTTGGGTGGAAAGCAGTACAGGTTGCGGGACTGTTTTTTACTTTACCCTGCCCCAGGAGTGATCCTGACAATTCATTTCTAAACTATCCCTGGATAATTACTTGAAAAATCCAAATTAAAGAATGGCTCTACTGCGGGCCTGTTTTCCCCTGGCCTGCAAACAGAATTCCCCTTAGCAGAATCCCGAATCCATAAATGCCTTATTGTAAATACATAGTTTTAATTAAAAAGTTATTCGCTCAGCAGGAATAGCTTTATTTTTATAGAATTAAACAAATATCAACATCAACCAACAAAAACGGACAGAAATAAAGCCCGGTGTAATAAAAAACAAACTAAAACTAACATCAGTTAATTAAATGATTTGAATGCTAAAACCTTAGCGTTTAGTGAACCTTAAATTTTCATATTTTCCGGAGAATTTAATAGTTAATGTCTTCGAGCCTTTTATCCTATAGCTTTAAGCCACGGATAATTGGACGAAAGGAGCATCAAACGCTCCCCAGGGTATAGCTGTAAACGGCTGTGCCTCCCGTATTTGGAAAGAAGATATGGAACATCCTTTCTGAGGGTTAGTCATGTTGGCTAACAAACTCAGGAGATTAACATAAGCAGGAAGAGCTGTTTCCTGCCTGAAGATGAGGATAAAGCCAGCATCAACTTTTCGATGCTGGCTTTTATTTCCCCGTTGTTCATAGAATCACCCTCATAAAAGCGAGACGAGGTCTGTTATGAAATTTACGGAAAGGAGGTGCTGATGAAAGACCTCGCTGAAATAAGATACTTTGAGATAGGAGGAAGATATATGAAAAAGAAGGAGCTTGTAATTCTGGCGATGCTTGCCCTGCTGATCATCAGTGGCATGCTTATCACGGGCTGCGGAAAGGAAAAGGCGGCTGATACAACTGCTACTACTCGGACAATTGTCGACATGGCAGGCCGGGAGGTAACCCTTCCGGCAGAGATTCACAGTTTGGCTACGATAGGACCTGGACCGGTACTGAATAGTCTTATTTTTGCAGTGGGTGAGGGAGGCAAGATCGTCAATGGTCTCCCCGATTTTGCTCGTTCAGAACGTTGGAAGTACCAGCATAAATTTGCTCCTAACATAAGCGAACAGCCGATGGTTCAAACCAGTGATTTTCAGCCTAATGTCGAAGAAATGCTGAAACTGAAGCCGGATGTGGTTTTCACTATGGAAGCCCGCGGTAGTTGTGAACAGATAGCTGAAGTATTGACTAACGCTGGGCTACCTACGGTTTGCCTGGTATGGACCGAGCCTGACGAGGTAAAGCAGGCTATAAATATGATCGGAGAGGTATTAAATCAGGAGACACGGGCCCAGGAGTACAGCAAATATTTTGACGATACTATTGCCCGCGTGAGCAAGGTCGTTGATAGCATCCCCGAGGATAAACGACCCCGGGTGTTGCATTGTAACATTCAGAGTATGACTGCACCTCATACCATTACCGAATGGTGGGTGAGTCAAGCAGGGGGAAAGAGTGTTACCAAGGAAGTTCGCGTATCGGAAAATATAGAGTTCTCAGTGGAGCAATTGCTTAAGTGGGATCCTCAGGTAATTATAGTTAGTTCTCCTGACCAGGTGAATTTACTCTGCAATGATAGTCGCTTTAAAGAAGTAAGTGCCGTTAAAAGCAAGCAAGTTTTTCCCACACCTGTAGGCGCCCATATTTGGGGTAATCGCACTTCCGAGCAACCGCTTATGCTCCTCTGGGCTGCCAAAACCTTTCACCCGGAGGCCTTTAAAAACCTGAATCTGGAAGAAGAATTAATTCAATTTTACAAACACTTTTTCAACTATTCCATGAACGTAGAAGAGGCTCAAGAAATCCTGGGTGGCGGACCCAAGGTTGACCCGGGAAAGAAAAAGTAAAATGAAATCCAGCGCCTCGTTGCAGCGGTGTGTTGAAACTGCTCCGCAGTTTCTTCCGATGCTTAAAAGAATTCTATAAATACGCCTTGAGTGATGAGGAATAAGAGTCGTTTTTTTAGGTACTGCAATATATCGGGTGGGTGGTGCCTGAATTATACTGCTGAAATGGATTGAATATGGAGTAATAAAACATGAGGAGGTATTATTGTGAAGATCAGGTGCGATTTTGTGACCAACAGTAGTTCAGCAAGTTTCGTGTTAACTGTAAAGGAAGAGATAATTGATGCCAAAATAAAACGTTTTAAAGAAAACGGAAAAACAGGGTGGGTACAATTATTAGAATTTTTAAAGAAGAAGATGGGCGAAGAAGGATATAAAACCATAATTGGAAACCAGGAATATTCCTTCACAATCAAGGATTTCCCCCTTGGTAAATCTCAGTTTTTGGCGGATGATAGCGATCCGGAGGAAATATCAAAGTCGGATTTTAGTGAATTATCAGATGATGAAATGTGGGCTGTAATAAACTGGGTGGTGGTAAAGGGAGAAAGCAATGATATTTTGGGAGTTGGAGCAACTCAGACAACTAAACCGCAATGTGAACGAGGAGGATGTAAGGTATAAAAATGATAAGAAAACACTTTAAAGGATACAACTTCGTTTGCATTCCAGAGACAGGTGTAACATTTCGCTGGGGAGACAGTATCGCAGAAGATCCCTATATGGCTCCATGGCCTGAACTTGCAGATATATCCATATCCAACTACTGTACCAATGGATGTGAATACTGCTATCGTGCCAGTAATGAGGAAGGGATATTCATGACAGTAGCAGATTACAAATTCATCCTTGGTCAACTAACAAGCAAAGAATATGGAAGCATATTTCAAGTAGCACTTGGAGGGGGTGAACCTCTCCTCCACCCTGATTTTAATGAAATACTACATGTTACAAGAGAAGAATACGGCATAATACCTAATTACACAACCTGTGGCAAGTATTTTAACCAGAAAAACATGGAAGCAAGCAAGAAGTACTGTGGGGCAGTTGCTGTCTCGTGGGATCCCTATAGGGATAACCTGTCCCTTGAAGAACTTCGCGAGCTGGGGGTACAGCTTAAAGAAGAAAAAATTCGAACCAATATCCACTATGTTATTTCAGAGAGAACCCTCATAGAGGCAATTAAACTCTTGAAAGGAAAATACGACGAATACCTGAAGGACTTCAATTCTGTGATATTTTTGACTTACAAAGCTGCTGGAAGAGCGGACAAAAGTGATGTGATTAAATCGCAGAAATATTTAAGGGAATTTTTGGACATGGTTGATGCCCCTTTAACTAAACTAAAACTTGGTTTTGATGCTTGCTTTGTTCCTGTTTTGATGAAGGCAACCGGTGTTGATACGGATCTTGTAGACAGCTGCGAATGCGGTTTCTTCTCGGTTTATGTGAGCGAATCCATGGAGGTTATGCCCTGTTCATTTTGTAACAACAGTAATTTTACGTACAACTTAAAAGATCTTTGTTTCAAGGATATCTGGCAGAAACATTTCTCAGCTTACAGAAGTTATGTTAATGATAACTGTAAAACAGGATGTGCAGAATGTGATGAAAGGTCAGGTTGTAGGGGAAAATGCTCATTCTACAATGATATATATCTATGCAATTTAGTTTAATTTGGAAATATCTGACCTGCTAATTTACTTTGCATTTGGGGGTAATGGTATCCAACAGGAAAGAGGAAAGCAAAACCAATCCTGAAGATGAGGCTCATAATCATCAATGAGAGGTGTTCTGTTTATAATCGAATGCCTCTGATGCAGCGCTACCTGCAGGAAATGGGGGCCAGTGTAATAAGTAAAGAGAATAAACAGTAACCGATATTGCAGTAAATAAAGTCACTGATGAATCATTTTTCTCATAACCATATAAATTTGTATTCCTTTGTCAAAGTAAAACAGCATTCCGGGGAATCCATAATTATCCCCATACCAGGTTATAAGCTATGAAGGGGGACTACAGGTGGAGGCAGCTACTAAACATAAAATTGTAGAGATGGAAACGAAAAGAGGTTCTGGCTGGAAGCTTATTATCTTATTAATTACGCTCATGCTTGTTTTTATCCTTTCCTTCGCACTAGGGCGATACCCGGTACCTCCAGGACAGTTACTGGAGGTGTTAGCCGCCCGCGTATTGCCCTTGGAGCCGACTTGGAATGCTACCGTTGAAACTGTAATATTTCAAGTACGCTTACCTCGTATTTTTGCTGCCATATTGGTGGGTGCAGCCTTATCTACTGCTGGAGCAGCCTACCAGGGAATGTTTAAAAATCCTTTGGTTTCACCGGATATACTGGGAGCTTCAGCCGGTGCCGGTTTCGGGGCTGCTCTGGCCATATATTTTTCGTTTAGTATGATGGGAATTCAAATGATGGCATTTGTGGGCGGCTTACTGGCAGTTGGTTTAACCTACGGAATTAGCCTGCGGATTCGGCATGACCCTATGCTGGCTCTGGTTCTTTCCGGTGTTATGATTGGGTCGCTGTTTACGGCTGCCATCTCCTGTATCAAATTTATTGCGGACCCCTACGATAAGCTGCCAGCTATAACCTTTTGGCTTATGGGAAGTTTGGCTTCGATTACTCCACGGGATGTATATATGGTATTAACTCCTATACTCTTAGGAGGGATTTTGCTTTATCTCTTACGCTGGCGTCTTAACGTCCTGGCTATGGGGGAGGAAGAGGCCCGGGTACTAGGTATTAATACTATGTTAATGAAAACCGTGGTAATTATCTGCTGTACCCTGATGACGGCAGCATCAGTTTCCATTAGCGGTCTAATCGGCTGGGTAGGGCTGGTAATACCACATTTAGCTCGAATGATTGTCGGTCCGAATTATCGGGTATTGCTACCGGCATCTATTTTACTGGGCGGTGCCTATTTACTATTAGTTGATGACCTGGCTCGTTTGCTGGCCAGTATGGAGATTCCGCTGGGGATTTTAACTGCCCTTATAGGGGTACCTTTCTTTTTATATCTATTATTAAACAGTAAATGGGGATGGAAATAAGTTTAGATGGGATGGAAACATTTTTATGGTTGCTGTGCTGAGGAGATCACCCTATATCATCGAAGGAATCATAAATAAACCTAGTGTATATTAATTTTTAATGCTTTAAGAATTATTACAAAATGAGTCATTGTCACCAAAAGCAAGTAACTTAAGATGGAGAAAACTCCATGGGCTTGGCATAGTTGTAAATATTCCTAATGATTAGGGTTTAAGGGTTATACCCTGCAAACACTGTATTTGTTCAAATAAGTTATTTAATAGCATCTAAGTGCTATAAACAAAATTAAATACTGTGATTTTAAGAGATATTCAAAGATAATTATTAAAATATTGAGATAGGAGGTTTCATATGTTTTCGCAAAATAGGAATACTTTCAAGTTTATTGCCCTGGGACTGATAATGGTTTTGACGTTGGCTCTCGTGGGTGGCTGCAGTAAAGCTACGGGAGATAAGAGTGAACAGGCCATGCAGCAAAAAAATGAACCACCGGCCCAAGTAAATATTCAGGATATGGCAGGTCGTACTGTAACTATACCAGGTGAAGTCAAACACATATTAGCGTTACACCCCATTCCTACCTATATGCTATGGCAACTAGCCCCCGACAAGATGGTGAGTAAGGACAAGGTGTTTGATGGCAGGTATCTGGCAGCAGAAAGCGTCAAGGCTTATCCAGATACAGAGATAGATAAACTAAAAAAACTGCCGGTTACCGGCGTGTTTTTTAAGGGAACCAGTCCTGAACAGATTTTGCAACTGAACCCGGATGTGATTATTACCTTGACCAAAGATCCCCAAATTGACAAACTGGCCGACCAGGTAAACCTCCCCGTAATAGCAGTTTCCAAAGATACTCTGGCTGATTACGAGGAGTCTATGCGCCTGTTGGGCAAAATTGTGGGCAATGAAGCCCAGGCAAATAAGCTTGCTGATTGGTGGCGTGACAACATACGCACAATGTCCCAGGAAACGGGGAAAATACCGCAAGATGAAAAACCAAGGGTATATTTTGCCGGTGCCAGTGATTTATTAACCACCCCGGGAGAATCAACCATAATGGCTTCCATTCTCAAGTTAGCCGGCGGGAATAATGTGGCTACAGAGCTAAGCGGAAAACCCACCGATGAAAGTATCCCTGTATCCATAGAACAAATCTTGAAATGGGATCCGCAGGTTATTATTACCTGGAAACAAACGACTAAAGATCAAATTATGAATGGAGCCGAGTGGAAAAATGTAAACGCTGTTAAAAACGGGAGGGTATATGTTCAGCCCCGCTATGCCAATATGGACGGTGTTACTGCATTGGTAGGAATGATTTGGGCCCATGGCAAGCTATACCACGACAATGATGCTAACTATGACAAGCTGTTTGAAGATAAGATGATTGAATTTTATTCCCTTTTCCACAACAACCTGATTAAACCTGAACAGATTGCGGAGGTGGCAGAATAAAGTGGCACGGTTTGAACGTATTCTGGAAAAGAGTAAAAATGAGGCTATTAACGAGGAAGAAGCCTTGTATATTTTCAAGGAAACCGAACAAGAAGAAAAAGCAACAGAGCTTTTGCAAACAGCCAGGTTTGTCCGGGAAAAAATCATGGGGAACACCTTTAAATGGAGCGGTGGCATCGCTAGAGTACTTCGCTGCAATCTCAAACCTCTTTGTCAATACTGCCCTTACTGGCGGAAAAAAGGAGATGAACCCCTGGGCATTGAAGAGATCCTCAAGGGTGTGGATTATATTGCCCGACATGGCCTCCAGGAATTCCACCTGAGCGGAGGCACCACATTAAGAAGCGATGGCTCTGATGTCCTTGAAATCGTTACCGCCATAAGAACTGCTGGCTATAATGATATGGAGATCGATATCAACTGCGGTGCCGCCATGTCCTTTGATACCCTTAAAGAACTGAAACAACTGGGAGTAAAACTCGTCAGATCCGTCTTCGAAACCATCAACCCCCAGGTATTCAATAAAGTGAAGCCTGGCGATGACCTGGAGGAAAAGAAAAAATTCGCCCGTTTAATAGGTGAGGCAGGCCTGGGGTTGGGAACAGGTATAATGGCCGGATTGAGTCCCAATGAGACTAAATACCAGGACTATGTAGACTTTATTTTCTACATTAAACACTACGAACACCTGAAGAGTGTCTATGTGTCGAAATTTTTCCCCTTTAATGGTATCCCCATGAAGGATCATCCCAGTTGTTCCGACTGGGAGGCAGCTCGGCTCGTAGCTGTTATGCGTCTTGTATTGAGGGACAAGGATATCGGGGGTGCAGCGGGATGGGGGCGAGATAATTACCCTACACCTTTAATGGCTGGTGCTGGCAACAGGGTTGGAGGTATACATATCAACCGTACCCCACATTACCATGTTTACCAAAATGAAGAGTACCTTTATGAAGATAATATGGAATTCCATAATCACATGGAATCCACGAGTAAAAAGCTTAAAGAATTAGGTGTAGAAGTTACTTTGTAAAAAATAAAGAAGAATGTGGAAATAAAATTATAAAATTTACAACCTGAGCTATGGCTAATAATGTGGTGGGAAAAACTCCAGGCGCAAAACATTAATTGAAACCATGGCTATATGGTTGATTTTGCCTGAACCTGAAGAAATTATTATGAGGAGGGATTTTAAATGAGAAAGTCAATGGCACTACTTTTGATTATGGTTTTCTTAATAACAGTTTTTTGTACCGGTTGCGGGCAGCAGTCTGCAACCTCTGCACCCGAAGCAGTACCTGCTGAAAAAACCATCACCGACATGGCGGGCAATATGGTAGTGGTACCAGCAAATCCTGAGAGGATTGCGTTTCACTGGGCTAATCAATATGAGATAATGATGATCCTCGGTGCAGCGGATGACATAGTTGCAATACACCCTAATGTTAAAAAATTTGTATGGCTGGTAAAGTATAAGCCAGAAGTGTTAAATCTCCCCACACCATTTGCCGACCCGGTAAATTTCGAAGAATTGCTTAAGACAGATCCGGATCTGGTTTTTGAGTTCGAACACTGCGCTGACACAATTGAAAAATGTAAGGAGGTCGGGTTAACGGTAGCGGTGTTGTCAAAGGCTAAGTCCATAAAGAACATCCGGGAGAATATAATGTTTATTGGTCAGACGCTAGGGAATGAACATTATGAAAAGGCAAAAAAATATGACGCATATTTCAGTGAAAAACTTAAGATGGTTAATTCGATAATTGCAGGCATACCAGATGGCCAGAAACCTACCGTGGCTTGTATCATTACGGATGCTTCTCTTAGAGTTGGCGGTACAGATACTATTATGGACGAATGGATAGAAATTGCAGGAGGAAAGAACATCGCCCGTGAGATTCCGGGATATAAAGTTGTTGATAACGAGCAACTATTGAAGTGGAACCCTGATGTGATAATAACACCATCAAACAGAGCCAAAAATCTTATAGTAAATAGCCCTGTGTTCAAGGAGTTAACTGCAGTAAAAAATGATCGAGTCTATGTCAACCCTCACGGTTTTTTTGATTGGCAATACCCATCGGCAGAAGAAGCGCTACAGATACAATGGGCAGCGAAAACCCTGCATCCTGACCTGTTCCCAAACATTGATATGAGAAAAGAGGTAAAGTATTACCATCAGCAATTCCTGGGATTTAGCCTTAGCGAAGAAGAAATAGATACAATACTATTTCCGGAAATATATGAAGCAACATAGGATTTGTTTTTTTTCAGGTATTTGAACACTTTTTATGCTTTGGCATAGGGAAAGGAATGGATGTTTCATGGATGAGCAGAGCAGCATTAACTGGGATGCTTTGTGGAAAGCAGCCCAGCGTAATTATAGGAATATCAGGCCCAACCAGTGGGATTCTATGGCACCCGCACTTAAACGATGGATGTCCAATGATGAATATTTCAGGCAATTTATGGCCAATGTACGCTTGTGTCCCGAATGGACCGTACTTGATGTTGGCTGTGGTCCCGGTGATATAACTATATGGGCGGCAAAAAGGTCAAAGCACGTAACAGCGCTTGATTTTTCCTCTGAAATGCTGCGCCTGCTCCAAGAGACTGCTACCAAAGAATGCTTGACTAACATCGATTGTATACAGTGCTCCTGGGAGGACGATAGACTCGATAGTGAACTGGATAAGCATGATGTAGTAATCGCATCCCGTTCTCTTGCTACGATGGCCAATCTGAAAGAAGGATTGGCTCGAATAGACGATAAGACTAAGCATTACGCATATGTAACCATGGGGGCAGGGTTCTCCAGCCCACTCAAAAAAATGGTATATAAAGTTATGGGCAAGGAAATTTCCGATCCCCCGGGTTACATATATGCATATAACCTGCTATACCAGATGGGTATTCGTGCAAATGTAAAATTCATCGAGGGACGTTCTAGGTATATCGATCTGAACGATGCACTTGAACAATGCCGCTGGATTGCCGAAGACCTCAGGCCATCTGAAGAGAAAGAAATTACCAGACTCCTGAATGATTGCTTAATAAAACGGCAGGACGGCATCCTGGAGTTTCCTTATAATGACATATGCTGGGCGCTGATGTGGTGGGAAAAATTTTAAGTGTTCTATATAGATATAGACTTTGCCTCCTGAATCCTAAAGTTATATCGGCACATTATTATGATGCTGCTTTTCCGGCTATTGGGTAATCGCATAGAAATAATAGTCCCATCCGGTATACAGGTGTCTTAAAGGAATAGCAGCATAGTTGTCGAATACTTTTGGCTAAATAATTATTAGACAGGGGGTGGGGGTAATGTGGAAAGAATTTCGTGAGTTTGCCATGAGGGGAAATGTCATTGATCTGGCCATTGGTATCATTATTGGAGCTGCATTTGGTAAAATCGTAACCTCATTTGTTAATGATATTTTAATGCCACCCATAGGATTGTTGTTAGGTAAGGTTGATTTTACGAACCTCTATATAAACCTCTCCGGAAAAAACTATTCCTCTCTGGCTGATGCAACGGCGGCGGGAGCACCCGTTATTAAATACGGTGTTTTTCTTAATAGTATCATTGATTTTATAATCGTAGCTGTTGCTATTTTTTTGGTGGTTAAGCAAATCAATCGCCTGAAAAAACAAGAAGTTGCTGCTGCGCCAACTACGAAAGAATGTCGTTATTGCAAGTCGGAGATATCGATTGCTGCAACTCGCTGTCCCTTCTGTACATCTGAATTACTTGATACAGGCAGGCCTCTGAAGTAACTCTGAAGACACCGAAACTAATGAAAAAGGTTTCCGATTACGGAGGCCTTTTTTGTTGCGGAAATTAAAGATTGGCCTTAAATAGCCTATTTTTGCTAAAATCCAGGGTCCAAATACCATATATTAACCTTGACTAAAAAGGAAAAACTGCTATTATAGAACAAATGTTCTGAATAAATCATAGAGGATATTTTATAGGGATGGAAAGAGTTATTTTGCATTCAGACCTTAATAATTTTTATGCTTCGGTGGAATGCTTGCACCGGCCTGAGATCAGGAATAAAGCTGTAGCGGTCTGCGGTGATCCGGCTGCCCGGCACGGCATTGTCCTGGCCAAAAACTATTTAGCCAAAGAGAGTGGAATTCAAACCGGTGAAGTGATATGGCAGGCCCAACAAAAATGTCCTGAACTCGTTGTTGTCCCCCCCAATTACCCGCTTTATTTAAAGTTTTCGCGCCTGGCCCGGAGCATTTACGCTTCTTATACCGATCAAGTCGAAGCATTTGGCCTGGATGAAGCCTGGTTGGATGTGACCGGTAGTATCCATATTTTCGGAAGTGGAATAGAGATGGCCGATGAAATAAGAGAGCGTATTAAACTTGAGCTGGGTGTAAGCGCATCAGTTGGCGTAAGCTATAACAAGATATTTGCCAAGCTGGGCAGCGATATGAAGAAACCTGATGCTACCACGATTATTAGCAAGGATAATTTCAAACAAACGGCCTGGCCCCTGCCCGCCAGTGATTTGCTCTATGTGGGAAGGGCTACATGCCGTAAGTTTGCCCGTTGGGGGATAAGCACGATTGGAGATATTGCCGAGAGCGATCCTCTGGTTCTGAAAGCCAGGCTGGGGAAATGGGGTGAGGTCTTGTGGTCGTTCGCCAATGGTTATGACCGTTCGCCGGTCGTGGCTATGGGGGAGGAGTCCATTATCAAGAGTGTGGGCAATAGTATTACCACCCCGCGTGACCTGGAAAATAATGAAGATGTGCTGCTAATAATTTATGCCCTGAGTGAAAGTGTAGCAGCCAGGTTGCGGGAACATGGTTTTAAATGCCGTACGGTACATATTCATGTCCGGGATAAAAATCTCTTCACTTTTGGCGTACAGGGTAAATTGCTCCGACCAGGCAATATCTCTAATGATATAGCGGAAAAAGCGATGGCCCTCTTCCGCTCTCACTATTCCTGGGCCCATCCCATTCGCAGCATTGGAGTGCGGGGTTGTGATCTGATTGCCGCCGATAGCCATGAGCAGCTTTCTTTGTTTACAGATGAAGAAAAACGCATAAAACAGGAAAAAATTGAGGCTACACTGGATACATTGCGCTGCCGCTTTGGCCATTTTTCCGTCCAACGGGCCGTTTTGCTAAAGGATCGTGAACTGGGCAGCATAAACCCCAAAGAGGAGCATATTATTCATCCACTGGCTTTCTTTAAGGGAGGAAAATTACCATGATGGAGGAAAAACATTACTGCAACCCGGATAAGATTTATGTCAGCGTCAAGGCGGTTTTCTATCCTGATGGGGGATGTAAACCAACTGCAGTTATCTGGGAAGATGGCCGGGAATATGAAATCAACCGGGTCACGGATATTCGCCGCGCTGCCAGCCTGAAAGCCGGCGGTGTAGGTATTCGCTATACATGTCGGGTGGGAAACAGGGAGGTCTATCTGTTCCTGGAAGAAGACCGCTGGTTTATGGAAAAAAAAGGAACCAGGTAAAAGTTTTGTAGGATTATTTTTTCTCCTCACTCTTTCCGGTAGCCAGGGTATTTGAATTTAGCGTTGGATGTTTACCATTTGCCCACCCGATTTGAAAGCTTTTGTTTTTCCTCCCTGCTTAACGGCTCTCCAGATATCCACCCGTATATGCCTGGGTCTGAAGGGCGAAAAGATTCCGCTTATATCCAGAATCATTGCTATCACCGATACTTATGATGTGATGACCAATGGCCGTCCATATACGCAAGCTGTCGGTAAAGAAGAGGCATTAGCCGAAATCAGGCGATGCGCTGGAACCCAGTTTGACCCCCATCTGGTTTTATATGATTCTTCCGATTAGGCAAAGGCTATACACTGGCCAAGAAATTCTCAAGGGTTTTGATGTACAGATTGCGATGATCATGGTAACTGTCACAATGATCCGAATCTGGAATCTTTACAAGCTGAGCTTGAGGATAAACTTCTAAAAGATCTTCACTATTGGCAATCGGTATTTTGCTGTCGGCAGTACCATGGATTAGCAAGACCGGACGCCCTTTAAAGCTGGTTATTTCATTAATGGGACTGACCTGATCGGGGTCAAGTCCGGTCAGCATGGGAACAATGATAAAAAAGGCTTGATTAAACGGAAATGAAGGCAAATCGGTCCAAACGCTCAGGTTCTCTTCCAGATAGCTGCGCATATTGGCAAAAGGAGAGTCAGCAATGACCGCATCCACTTCCGGTTCACGTGCTCCAGCCAGCAGCGATGTGGTGGCCCCCATTGAGAAACCCAGGAGAATGATCTTTCTGCTGATTTCGGGTTTAGCCTTGATATAGTCGACCGCACCCAGCAAATCACGCACCTCCAGCTGGCCTACCGTGGTGAGATTGCCCCCGGATTCACCGCTGTTTCTAAAATCGAACAAAAGCACATTATAACCCCGATCCACCAGGTCCCGGGCCAAATTTAACATGGGAATGTCATCGTCCGCCCGGTTGCGGCGGTAGCCGTGAGCAAATATGATGGTTTTATCACTATTTTGCGCTGGTATCAACCAACCTTTAATTGCCAGGGAATCATAGCGGCTGGGGAATTCAACATTCTCAAAGCTCAGTCCCACATCCTGGGGATTCTTCTCCAACGCAAGCCGAACCGGATGGGTCAGGTTCCAGCCGGTATAACCGGCGATGCCAAAAACCCCTCCCGCAGCCAGCAACAGGATGAGCAACGGAATAATCACATAGTTTCGCTTGCTTTTTCGGACCCCGGTCGAATTTCTTAATATTAATTGCCGCTCCATTTTTACCTCCGCTGAATCGTGATTTTCAAACCTTTTCCCTTAAGAACCAGCTCTAATCCCTTTTATAAATATTCTAAATTTTTCTCAGCAAGATAGCAAACTGCTTTTAAAAGAAAAAATTTAAGTTGACTTGAATGGGAAAGGTGTTAGAAACTAGAACTAGTGTTCTGTTATTTAGAGGTTGTTTATATTATGGAAAGAACCATTCTGTATTCAGATCTTAATAACTTCTATGCTTCGGCAAATGAGTGGGAAGGGCTACATGCCGTAAGTTGCCCGTTGGGGGATAAGCACGATTGGAGATATTGCCGAGAGCGATCCCCAGGCTGGGGAAATGGGGTGAGGTCTTGTGGTCGTTCGCCAATGGTTATGACCGTTCGCCGGTTGTGCCTATGGGGGAGGAGTCGATAATCAAGAGTGTGGGCAACAGTATTACCACCCCGCGTGACCTGGAAAATAAGATTTATCTCAGCGTCAAGGCGGTTTTTAATCCTGATGGGGATGTAAACCAACTGCAGTTATATGGGAAGATGGCCAGGAATATGAAATCAACCGGGTCACGGATATTCGCCGCGCTGCCAGCCTGAAAGCCGGTGGCATAGGTATTCGCTATACATGTCGGGTGGGAAACAGGGAGGTCTATCTGTTCCTGGAAGAAGACCACTGGTTTATGGAAAGAAAAGGACCCGGGTAAAAGTTTTGTAGGATTATTTTTTCTCCTCACTCTTTCCGGTAGCCAGGGTATTTGGATTTAGCGTTGGATGTTTACCATTTGCCCACCCGATTTGAAAGCTTTTGTTTTCCCTCCCTGCTTAACAGCTCTCCAAACCAGTTCTTCATCTAACATAACGCTACTGGAGATTGCATCTACACCGTAATCGAAAAGCACCGGAGATATAGGAACACTGGGTCCTACCAAAATAATTCGGGAATTCTTGGCCAAACTGAGGAGTCTGGGCATGGTTTTGTTAATAAATGCCGTACCGGTTATAAACACCACATCTTGCTCAGGCAAGATATATTCACAGGCTGGATCGGGATAATCACCCTCCTGAGGCATTCTTTCTAGAATAGAAAGTTGACAAGTCGTTCTTAATAAATCTAGATTAGGAAAATGTCCAATTACCGCTACCTTTTTGTTCTTAATGTCTGGTAAAAAGCAAGTAAAGGCATTGGCTCTTTCTGAATCCTTACTTACCTTAAACACCTGACCGGTAAGAGCACTTACTTGCTTGGGAGTATTAAGGGCGGAATTGATTGCTGCCAATCCCATAGAAGCCTCCAGCATAGTCCATGATTTAACAGCTTTAGCCAATTCTTTTAACGGCATACTGATAAGTTCCTTATATTCACCACTGTTCTGTTGACCGCCATTTACTGTCATAGCTGCACCTGTACCCGATTCTGATTTAATCAGGGTCCAATGTAGTCCCAGCATGCAATCAAGCACAGTCAAATCTTCAGGAATAGAATCTATTAAATCATTATAAATACTCCACATTCCAAACCACCATTTTTCTTAGTATTTTTCATAATAAGCACTATTTGCACAGGCTTTACACAGAATTGTATCATCCAGCAGCAAATCTCTGCCATCCATAACTGACTCACCGCAGGCAGCACATATAACTTTGCGCGAAGGCTTGCCAGGAAGGTCTTCCTGACATAACTTTACAGTTACCTCTTCGGTCCTGAACAAATCCTCATCCGCTATTGAACTCCAAAAGCTTACCAAATCCATGTCGTCGGATGGCTGCTCACTAGCGGCGGTAACGATTCTGATTCCCTTTTGGCTGTTCATATCTACAAAAGTAGCGGCCATCTTACCATAATCAAACCACTTTAATCGCCTCTTACCCAGGGTACATCCGGTAACCGCAGAAACCGCATCCGCAATACAACGGTCAGCTTCTACAAAAACAATAAAATCTTTGTTTTCAGCTGGGTCGTCAATGCCCAAATATTTTAAACCTATTCTAGCTATTCTAGTTCCAAAAATAATACCGGTGCATATGTGACCATGAAAATCATGCGCTTTTTCCAGGTCCTGTTCAAAAGAGTTCTTTAGATAGCTGGTTTTACCCTCGCCTGTGCCTTCCAGTCCACCGTTTTTCTGCCCGGGTGTGGTTGTTTCTATCATTCTATTGACCTCCTTTTTATCTAAATTGCTTATTACTTCCTGGGGGAATTAGGAATTATGTATATAACTTTGAGATTGGTCAAGGATATTTCATTTTTAAACAAATATCAACATTACCAAATAAATATTAACATACATAAACAGAAAATACGATAAAAGCAAACTGCAAACAACTATAAATAACAAATAACTTTAATGCCAAAAACCTATGTTATAGGGGGGGGGAAGACTATCGCTGCCACCTGCTATTATGGTGGCTGTTGGATTGGCTAAAACGTTAGGCTTGCCTTCAAAGTATGCGCCGCATTTATCGGCTACTTTAGGCATGGCTGGTGGAATAGCAGCAGCCGCTACGAGCGGGAAACCTATCTTATGGGGTATTTTAGCAGGCGTATTTTTGGGGGCTGCTGCTTGTAGCATTTATGACCAGGGGAAGAAAAGGGTGAGGGAATGAGTTTGTAAGAAACAAGAGGGGTCGGGGTGACTACTTCGGCCCCTCAAAAACCTTAATTAATCGGCATTATAGAGCATTAAATCTGACTACTTTTTGACTACCATAAGCTAATTATAGGGCATTAAAAATCCTTATAATAGCTTAACTCTTTGTCTAAGGCAAGAAGCTTGTAACATAAGAAAAAACCCGCCACATCGGGCGGGCTGTTATTCTCAACTGGTCGGGGCGACAGGATTTGAACCTGCGGCCTTCTGATCCCAAATCAGACGCGCTACCAAGCTGCGCCACGCCCCGAACTTCTTCATAATATCATCTATGAGGGATAGCTGTCAATTGAGGCTTTTATGGTTCCACATCATTGATGGCCAGGTCATAAGCCTTCTGCAGGGCGTGATGAGTATATGGCCCTACAATACCATCAGCTATCAGTTGATTATCCCTTTGGAAAGCAATTACTGCGGCTTCAGTTTTAGGGCCGAATTTACCATCGGGCTTGACCCGGTAGTATCCCAGGGTTCTCAGCATCCTCTGCACCTCTTTCACATCACTGCCTTGATCGCCCCTGGAAAGAACCCGTCCCGTATTAGCTTTCCCGAATATATTAACCGGTGTACCCAAGGGAGTCCGGTCATAAAGCTCGATTACATCAGCATTATACATGCGCACACAGCCGTGGCTGACAGCTTTGCCGATGGAACTGGGGCGGTTGGTTCCATGGATGCCATATCCTCCCCAGGGAACACTAAGTCTCATCCAGCGAGCACCAAAAGGTCCTCCGGGATTGACAGTTTTTTGGACTATGGTCCAATTTCCCAGCGGAGTAGGAGTTTGTGGCTTCCCTACCGCTACAGGATAGGTTTTTTTGAAGCTGCCGGAAGTGTAGGTAAGTCTTCTTTTTACCACATCAATACTGATGCGGGGTTGTTCCCAGGCCTGGCCCTCCCGCTTGTTTTGCAGCCGGATTGAGGAACTAGGTTCCAGGAGCAACCAGGTGTTGGGATCAACTACACCATCAACTACGAGACCCCGGCTGGCTTGAAAGGCTTTCAGCGCGGCTTCGCTTTGCTCTCCAAATATTCCATCTTCCACTCCAGGATTATATCCTAACTCCTTTAGTCTCTTCTGCATTAAATGAATATCCGGCCCGGACATTCGTATTTTTTCTAACCGTAAAAACCTGCTGGCATATACCATATTGCTCATGCTCCTTATATGCTTGCTTAGTATCATAATACTTATCTTTTTACAGATGGTTCCGGATGGCTTAAAGCAAGCGGAGTGAAAATTGGAAAATTAAATATTTTAAATAATCGGTTAATAGAGAGCAGATAAAAATTTACAAAAGCTGGGAGGAATTATGAAACAAATGTGGAATAAGATGGAAAGAAGATTTGAGGGCAAATGAAAATATGAAAGAAATTTCTTTCATGATCTTTTGTACTTCAAGAAAGGAATGGTTATAAATATGAATGAAAGTATGGAAACAAATATTAACGAAAATACTGATTCATCAATTACTTCGTTATCCGAGCAGGCGGCGGAAAAAATCCTGGAACATGATATTACCGGGGCTTATGAAATCCTGGTAGAGGCGATAAAAGCAGATGTTGAAAATATTGAGATATTAAATCTGATTGCCCGCTGTTATTTCCTCTGGGGTGATTTTGAAAGAGCGGAGCTCTGTTGGAAAAAGGTTTTGGAGTTGGATACGGCCAATCCGGAAGCTTCTTTGTCCCTGGAAGATTTGCAAGACCCACCCTTTCAATTCTGGTTAAAGCGCTATTATGAAGCTTTGAATCAGGTGGAAAACCGGAATTATGAAGCGGCTAGAAATGCTCTGTGGGAGCTTTTACAGGAAAAAGACTGTTTTGTGGGAATCTATCAACTTTTGGGCTTGTGTTACCTGGCTGAAGCCGATCGCTATTCGGCACGGCGAGTATGGATCAAGGGGTTGGAATGGGATTCATCCAATAAACCGTTATTAAATTACTTGAATATCTATGAGGAAGATGCTTCAAATGCGGTAGAACTGGACGAAGTTAGTGAGAAGTGGATTCACTGGCCGGCTCTACCCCGGATAAGACTAGCCTGGCTGCTTTCCGGGGTATTGTGCACAGTTTTACTGGTGCAGGGAGTTAGTTATTTAGTGGGACAGCGGGATTATGATGTTGAGCAATCCGGCAAAAACAAGCAACAAGTGGAGTATTTCCAAGAAAAAATTGAGAAGGGGAACCAGCCTCAGATGGTTTTATTAGAAAAACCGGCGGTTGGTTTTTTACCTGAGGAGGTTAAAAATAGAGGTGAGGAAAACAGCATGGCAGGGGCCGATTACGATCTGGAACAGGAAAAATGGTATTATTCCGAGGGTTATCAGGCTTATTTAGCCGGTGATTATAAGAAAGCTACAAGCAATCTGGGTATGGTGGTTTCTATGCAATCAAAGAGTTTTCTCCATCGCGAAGCCTTGTATTATCTAGCTCGGGTTTATTATATTAATTCTGAGTATAAAAATGCGGAAAAATACTTCCTGGATTATACCCGGGATTTTCCTTCCACCAATTATTATGATGAAAGCCTCTTTTATCTGGGCTGTATCTATTACTTTGACCAGCAGGAAGATAAAGCCCGGCAGGCATTGGAAAAACTGCGCGAAGTAGTTCCAGATAGCGGTTATCTAACCAGCAAAATGGCGATTACTTTGTTAGGAGCTCAATAAATGCAGGATGCGAAGGGTAAGCTGTGAGGGGTTAGCGGGAAAAGATAAACCGGGGGACAATCTTCAAGGTTGTCCCCCTAAATTCTATACAACCATACATGCCCACCCATCTGTGGTATTGCCATCCAGGATAATAATTATAACCCGACACTCAGCAGTAGTATTTTTTCTAAGAATATTAAAAGATTTACATACGTATAACCAGGGCGTATAATAGACGTGGGGAAGGGGCAAGATATGACCGTCAGAGAAGTATTGAAACTCTTATACAAAGACGGATGGAAAGAAATTGAGGGTAGAACGAAAGGTTCCCATATTCAATTAAAGCACCCTACTAAAACAGGCAAAGTAACAGTACCTGACCACAAAGGAGATATTGCCCCCGGTACTCTAAACAGCATATTTAAACAGGCAGGACTAAAATAAGTCTTCATCTATTCATAAGGGGGATAAAGTATTGTGCATAAGCTTACTTATTTTGCAGTGTTTGAGCCGGTAGCGACAGGATATAGTGTGTATTTTCCTGATATTCCCGGATGTGTAAGCTATGGAGAAGATTTTGAAGAAGCGCAAAAGCAAGCTGCCGATGCATTGGGACTTCATTTATACGGAATGGAAAAAGATGGTGATGAGATACCTACTCCCTCCAAAGTGCCGCAAGTGGATACTGAGACTGCTCCGGGATATATAATTTCTCCTGTAAGTATCTTCCCGAGCATAGTAAGGAATGAATTAGATAATAGAGCAGTAAAAACTAATTTAACCATACCAGCATGGCTAAAGGAAATTGCTGAAGCTCAGGGCGTAAATTATTCAAAGATATTTCAATCTGCTTTAATGGATTATTTGGGTATTAAAACCAAATAATAAGATTTCAAAAAAGGCTGGGAAAAGGTGCTTTTCCCAATTTTTTATATCATTTTTAGTCTGAAAGAATTATTTTTGATATCATAGTATTTTTGATATCATAGTAAATAATAACACTTGACTTTGCTCAAACTATTCCTGATGCTGGATAACTTTAGCGGAATCACCCCGTGCTTTTACGAGTAGCTTTAGAAAGGGGAAATGAAAGATGGCTAATAACGGAGACTATCGGGAGCCCGATTGGACAAAGAATCGCGGAGACAGGCTTAATGCGCCTGCAATTTTACTTTTTATTATAATCGGAGCTTTGTCAACCTACGCCTATATTATTATGCAGCAAATCTGGCTTACGATAATTTTGGGCGTAACGGCCATACTTGCAGCCTGGTCGCTCAAGGTGGCCCGGGAGTGGGATCGGGTGGTTATCTTAAGGCTGGGTAAATTCCGCAGAATGGCCGGACCGGGACTTTTTTTCATAATTCCTATCATTGATGAAGCTCCCATCTGGATTGATATGCGGATTAGAACCACCTTTTTTGCCGCTGAGAAGACCTTGACCAAGGACAATGTTCCGGTAAATGTGGATGCGGTAATGTTCTGGGTGGTGGATGACCCTATGAAGGCAGCCCTGGAGGTGGAGGAATACCAGAAAGCGGTTTTCTGGGCGGCTCAGACCACCCTGCGGGATATGATTGGAAAGACCGAACTATATGCTATGCTGGCCGGGAGAGAACATATAGATGAAGAGTTAAAAGTTATGATCGATGCTCGTACCCATTCCTGGGGAGTCTCCGTTCGTTCGGTGGAAATTCGGGATGTCATGATTCCGGATGAATTGCAGGATGCCATGTCCCGAGAAGCCCAGGCAGAAAGAGAGCGCCGGGCCCGGGTTATATTGGGAACTGCAGAATTGGAAATAGCCGACAAGTTTGCCCAGGCCGCCACCAGATATCATAACAATCCGGAAGCGTTCAGTTTAAGAGCGATGAATATTCTTTATGAAGGAATAAAGGAAAAGGCTTCCCTGGTTATTGTTCCCAGCAATATGGTAAATTCCTTGAATCCTGGTTCCATTTTGGGTTATGTAAGTAAAATGGAGGATAAGGAAAGTGGCGATTAAAAGAAAGTTGATATTATTAATTATATCAGCTCTTTTACTTGGCGTACTTGGCGTACTTGGCGGCTGCGGCGGGCAAGTAGCTCAATACCCGCAGAGGAGTCCCAACTTGTCGCCTCCTGCTGATAAACAGATGTCAGCTTTAGATGAAGTTATTACCGATCCCAATATAAAAAAAGATACAAACCTGGCGCATAATGAGAATATTCAGGAATTGAAACATATGAAATATGGGGTCAGGCCGGGGGAGGGCAGTGAGCTTTCCTCCCCGGATTCCAAAGAATCTTCCGAGCCGGGGGTAGCTCCGGTACGGAGACCTCGCGCTAGCTATAGAGATGAACCATACTCCCGGGTTAATATTCAATTGCTTACCATAGAGGAGTTAGATGCTGTGATAGCGGAGTTAATCAAGCAAGAATACCTCCAGCAAAAGCCGGCTAATGAAGAAGAGCTCAGTAATGCCTTAAGCCAGTTTCAAAGTGACCACAATCTAACTCCGACAGGCCAGGTAGATGCTGCTACCCTAAAATTAATCATAGAATGATTCAGAGGCTACACCGGCGAAGGCGAAAGCGGGTGGTCTTTTTGCAGTGGAGTCAAAGAGTGGAATCAAAAATAAATTGAGAGACTTGACTTGGGAGGGTGGAATTAATTATTCTTTAGATATCTAAAGGCTTATGTGCCAGTGCTTAAGTGTCCAGCTCTTGTCTTGCCAGGGCGAGAGTTGCGAGTTCAAATCCCATCTTTAAACTTGCTTAATTGTACCTCGGCAACAGCCGGGGTCTTGTGTTTTAAGTTAAATTAGGGTAAATTCTTAAGAGGATTATTCAGGAAACAAAAAACACCAATAATATAGGTCAGGTATAGTATCCGTAAATACAGTAACAAGCCAAGCTAAATTAATGAAAGGGTTAGGAGGAGCATAAATGACCGCAAAATTAGAGAAGATAGAAAACAGCGAGGCCTACATTGAAATAGAGGTTAGTGCCGAGCAGGTTGAGGAAGGCCTACAGTATGCTTATCGCAAAGTGATAAAACAGGTCGCTATTCCTGGTTTTCGTAAAGGAAAAGCACCCAGAGAGCTCTTGGAACTCCAATTTGGCAAGGAAGTGCTTTTCCAGGACGCTCTGGAATATATTGTTCCAGAAGCCTATGATAAGGCTTTGGAGGAATTAAACATCAAGCCTATCGCCCAGCCGGAATTTGATATCAATGACCCGGAATCAGGCCAACCCTTTAAGTTCAATGCTCGTGTACCGGTCAAGCCGGAAGTCAAGTTAGGGGAAATAGAGGGCATAGAGGTTGAAATACCTGATTTTCAGGTAAAAGAAGAGGATGTTATTCAGAAATTTGAAGATATGCGCCAGCAATATGCTCAAGTAGTAGAAAAAATAGAAGAACCGGCTGCTATGGGAGATAAGTTGAACATTGACTTTGAAGGTTTTATTGACGGTGAAGCATTTGCCGGGGGCAAGGGAGAAGACTACTCTCTGGAGCTGGGCTCCAATACTTTTATTCCTGGTTTTGAAGAACAATTAGTAGGGTTGAAGGCTGGGGAAAGCAAGGATGTGCTGGTTACTTTCCCGGAATCGTATCATGCTGAGGATCTAGCGGGCAAGGATGCTGTTTTCCAGGTTAGTGTTAAAAGAATTGAAACGACTGAAGCCAGAGAACTTAATGATGAGTTTGCCCAAGAAGTTAGCCAGTTTAATACTATTGATGAGCTGCGCCAGGATATTAGGAAAAACCTGGAGGAGATGGCGGAAAGCCGCCGTAAAGAGAGCATTAAAACCGAGCTAATGGAAAAGGCCCTGGAAAAATGTGACATTCCTGTTCCCGATGCGGTTATTAATATGCAGGTGGAACGGATGCTGCAAGATTTTGAGCAAAGAATGGCTTATCAGGGCTTGACTCTGGAGCAGTATTTCCAGTTTACCAACAGCAATCGGGAGGACTTCAGCCAGAAAATTTGGCCGGAAGCTGAGAAATCAGTGAAAGGTGATTTTATGCTGGAAAAACTGGCTGAGGAAAAGGGTATGGAGGTCAGTGAAGAAGAACTGAATGAACACATTATGAAACTGGCTAATAACTTTGGAATGGAAGTAGACAAGATAAAGGAAGAACTGGGCGATGCCATCGAGAACATCAGGACCGGGTTAAAAATAGATAAAGCGATTGACTTCCTTATCGACAAGGCTGTAGTAAAGGAAGTAGCAGAAATAACCGCAGCGGCAGCTGAATAACTCGCAAAGTGACAAGTTCATTTTAAAATTAAAATTCAAGGGGTGATTATTATGTCATATCTGGTACCTATGGTAGTAGAACAAACTAATCGAGGGGAAAGGTCTTACGATATTTATTCGCGTCTGCTTAAAGACCGGATAATATTCCTGGGTAGTGGCATTGACGATACCGTAGCTAATCTGGTAATTGCCCAACTTCTATTCCTGGAAGCGGAAGACCCGGACAAAGACATTTCATTGTATATCAACAGCCCGGGCGGTTCGATAACAGCAGGGATGGCCATATATGACACTCTGCAATATATACGGCCTGATGTCTCCACCATTTGTGTAGGTTTGGCTGCTAGTATGGGAGCATTCCTTCTGGCGGCAGGAAAAAAAGGCAAGAGATATGCCCTCCCCAATGCGGAAATTATGATTCACCAACCGGCAGGGGGAACCCAGGGACAAGCTACTGATATCGAAATCCATGCCCGGCGTATAATGAATATGAAAGAATCTTTAAATAAAATATTGGCTGAAAGAACCGGTCAGCCTCTGGAGCGAATCCAAAAGGATACCGATCGCGATTATTTTATGACTGCCCAGGAGGCAAAAGAATATGGTATTATAGATGAAGTAATAAGCCATCCGAAGAAGACCAGCAAGAAATAACTTTTGGCCAAAGAGAGGTGGATTTATGCACAGATACGGGGATGAAAAAGGGCAATTGAAATGTTCATTCTGTGGCAAAACTCAGGACCAGGTTAAGAAACTTGTTGCTGGACCGGGTGTGTATATTTGTGACGAGTGCATAGAGTTGTGTAATGAGATAATTGAAGAAGAATTGGCGGATGACCTGGGTTTTGAACTCGGGGACATTCCTAAACCGCAAGATATTCGTGAGATTCTCGATGATTATGTTATTGGTCAGGATCGGGCCAAGAAGTCCCTGGCTGTTGCTGTTTATAATCACTATAAAAGAATAAACTTAGGGATGAAACTGGATGATGTTGAGCTCCAGAAGAGCAATATAATGATGTTGGGACCGACCGGTAGTGGCAAGACCTTGCTGGCCCAGACTTTGGCCCGGATATTAAATGTTCCCTTTGCCATTGCAGATGCCACCTCCCTAACCGAAGCCGGTTATGTGGGCGAAGATGTAGAAAACATCCTCTTAAAGCTTATTCAATCCGCTGATTACGATATTGAAAAAGCAGAAAAGGGAATAATCTACATTGATGAAATCGATAAAATCGCACGTAAGACAGATAATCCCAGTATTACCCGGGATGTCTCGGGTGAGGGGGTACAGCAGGCCCTTTTGAAGATTCTGGAAGGAACTGTAGCCAGTGTTCCCCCGCAGGGAGGGCGGAAACACCCCCATCAGGAGTTTATTCAGATAGACACCAGTAATATTCTCTTTATTTGTGGGGGAGCTTTCGAAGGTATAGATAAGATAATTGAGAATCGGGTCGGACAAAAAGTCATGGGTTTTGGTGCTGATATCAAAAGCCGGGAAGAGAAAAAAATCGGAGAAATCCTGAATATGATTCTTCCCCAGGATTTATTGAAATACGGCCTTATTCCTGAATTCGTAGGAAGAGTGCCTATTATTGTTACCCTGGAGGCATTGGATATGGATGCCTTGATAAGCATTCTAACCGAGCCCAAGAATGCCCTGGTCAAACAGTATAAAAAATTGTTTGAACTGGATGGGGTGGATCTCGAATTTAAGGAAGATGCCCTGCAGGCTATTGCTGATGAAGCCCTGCGCCGGAATACCGGAGCCCGTGGTTTAAGGGCAATAATTGAAGATATTATGTTGGAAGTAATGTATGAGATTCCTTCCCGCCTGGATGTGACCAAAGTGGCCATTACCCGGGATGTCATTGAAAAGAAAGAAAAGCCGCTTCTGGTTACCATGGAAGCGCGGCGAAAAGTTAACTAGCCGGGGAAGGCTCTATGTAAAGGCTTTGCAGTAAAACTAATATTATCTTGTGGAAAAGGTAGCGAGAGCTACCTTTTTTTACTGAGTTTTTTTCTAATCCCAAGCTGGAGCTCAGGGAATAATAGAAAAAGCACAAAGGAAAGGAAAAAACTCATGAATGAATTTTTTGTCCAATATAGCGGTATCCTCTACTTGATACAATTGTTCTTTGCGATAGTGATAGGCTTATATTTTTGGAATCTCTTGAAGAACCAGCAGAGCCATAAAACCGTAATGGTAAAGGAATCGGAAAAAGAGAGTTCCAGGTTAAAACAGATGCGTAACATAAAGCTTAGTGAGCCCTTATCCAGTTTGACCCGTCCTGCTCAGATGGATGATATTATCGGACAAAAGGAAGCAGTCTCCATTCTTCGTTCTGCTCTTTGCGGGCCCAATCCGCAACATGTTATTATATTTGGGCCTCCTGGGGTAGGTAAAACTGCGGCGGCACGGCTGGTATTGGAAGAGGCTAAAAAAAACCCCCTGTCTCCCTTTGGAAAAGATGCCAACTTTGTAGAAGTTGATGCCACCATAAGCCGCTTTGACGAAAGAAACATAGCTGATCCCTTGATTGGTTCAGTGCACGATCCCATATATCAGGGGGCTGGATCTATGGGCTCAGCCGGCATTCCTCAACCCAAGCCGGGAGCTTGTACCCGAGCCCATGGGGGTATTCTTTTTATAGATGAAATCGGCGAATTACATTCTTTGCAGATGAACAAATTGCTAAAAGTTTTAGAAGATAGAAAAGTTATGTTGGAGAGTGCTTATTACACAGAATACAACCGGACTATCCCGGTATATATTCATGAGATATTTAACCATGGGCTGCCTGCTGATTTTCGCCTGGTAGGTGCTACCACGCGCTCACCGGATGAATTATCGCCTGCTTTGCGTTCACGCTGTCTGGAGATCTTTTTTAATCCCCTTACTAAAGAAGATATAGAACGGATAACCCTTAATGCGGCAAAAAAAATCAATTTTCCCCTGGAGCCTGCAGCTTTGGAGGAAATAAGCCGCTATGCCAATAATGGAAGGGAAGCGGTTAATATGGTTCAACTCTCGGCGGGAATAGCACAGGTGGAAAAACAGAATAAAATAAGCCTGTCTATCGTGGAAAAAGTTTTGAATAATGGCCGCTTTTCACCGCGCCGGGAAATCAAGATTAAGGAAGAAGCAATGGTTGGAGTAGTAAATGGACTGGCTGTCATCGGGGCTAATATGGGCACTTTACTGGAGGTAGAGGCGGCTGCTTTATCTGTGCCCAAAGGCCAGGGAAACTGGACGGTTACCGGAGTGGTAGATGAAGAACAACTGGGAGGACAGGAAAGACAAGTCCGGCGTAAGAGTGCGGCCCGGGGAGCGGTAGAGAATGTTCTTACCGTTTTGAGGTCTATTTATGGTTTGGAAATTGGCGATTACAATATCCATCTTAATTTTCCCGGGGGTATTCCTGTAGATGGACCTTCGGCTGGTATAAGTATGGCCACTGCCATCTATTCAAGTATCACCGGTAAAGTAGTAGATAATCTTTTAGCTATGACCGGGGAAATCTCTGTCTATGGCAAAGTCAAGCCAGTGGGAGGTGTTATAGCTAAAATTGAGGCTGCCCGCAGGGCTGGTGTGCAAAAGGTCATTATCCCGGCAGAAAATTGGCTTAATATTTTTGACGATTTTCCTGATTTAAAGGTAATTCCGGTTCGAGATTTGGATGAGGTCTTTATCTGGGCATTCCTTGAGCAGGAAGTATTTCCCGCTACTACAGATAAACCGCTGCCAACGATTAATGAGCTTGGCCTTGGTGTTTCAACTTGATGATTGGTAGTAGAGCAGCAACTGCCTGGAAATCGATTACAGGCGTTATTGCACTGCATTAACACATATAGTAGAATAGATGTGCCTGGGAGGTGTTTATTTATGCCAACAGAAGAACATCAAACATATAGAGAACTACCTATGCTGCCTCTCCGCGGGGTACTGGTTTTCCCCTATACCGTCATTCATTTGGATGTAGGGCGAAAGAAGTCCATAAATGCCATAGAAGACGCAATGCTGGGTTCCAAGGAGATATTTTTAGCAACGCAGAAGGAAGCTCAAACCGATGAGCCGGATGAAGAAGACATTTATGAAGTAGGTACGGTTGCGGAAATAAGACAGATATTAAAAATGCCGGGTGGAACCATGCGGGTTCTGGTTGAAGGTTTATTCCGAGCGGAAATCAATGCCTATCTTGCCAATGATCCTTATATGAAAGTGCGGGTAGAAGAACTAAGGGATAAAAAAATTAAAAGCCCTGAACTGGAAGCACTTATGAGAAACCTGGTGGGTCAATTTGAACAATATGTAAGGATGAGCAAAAAGATTCCTCCGGAAACTGTGGTTTCAGTAGTAGCTATTGAAGAAGGGGGAAGACTGGCTGATGTAATTGCATCCCATCTTAATCTGAGAATAAACGAAAAACAGCGGATATTGGAATTGAGCGATATTAATAAGCGATTGAATTATCTTTGCGAACTGCTGGCCAAGGAAATGGAAGTTTTGGAATTGGAAAGAAAGATCAATATCCGGGTTCGCAAACAGATGGAAAAGACGCAAAAAGAATATTATTTGCGGGAACAAATTAAGGCTATCCAAAAGGAATTAGGGGAAAAAGACGAGCGCAGCAGTGAAGTTGAAGAATTCAGAGAACGGATCAAGAAAGCTAATATGCCCAAAGATGCTGAAGAAAAGGCTTTTAAGGAATTGGAAAGGCTGGAAAAAATGCCGCCGATGGTGGCTGAAGCCGTAGTGGTGCGCAACTACCTGGATTGGATTTTGTCTTTACCCTGGTCGTTAGAAACCCGTGATCGTTTGGATTTAAAAGCAGCTGAAGCCATACTTGATGAAGATCATTATGGTTTGGAAAAACCGAAAGAAAGAATTCTGGAGTATTTGGCTATTCGTAAACTGGCCAAAAAAATGAAAGGTCCTATTCTCTGTCTGGTTGGTCCTCCCGGCGTAGGGAAGACCTCTCTGGGCAAGTCGGTAGGGCGCTCACTGGGGAGGAAATTTATCCGTATGTCCCTGGGAGGTATCCGGGATGAGGCTGAAATAAGAGGGCATCGCCGGACTTATGTAGGCTCTATGCCGGGCCGTATATTGCAGGGTATGAAAACCGCGGGCTCCAAAAATCCCGTTTTTCTCCTGGATGAAATCGATAAGATGACCATGGACTTTCGTGGAGATCCGGCTTCGGCTCTTCTAGAGGTCTTAGATCCTGAACAAAACTATATTTTCAGTGATCATTATCTGGAAATTCCCTTTGATTTGTCCAAGGTAATGTTTATTACCACGGCCAATTCGGTTTTCAATATCCCTCGTCCCTTGCTGGACCGGATGGAAATAATAGAAATAACTGGCTATACCGAAGAAGACAAAGTACACATCGCCACTGATTATCTGGTACCAAAACAAATAAAAGAGCACGGTTTGAAGGAAAGTAATATAACATTTTCCGAGGGAACCCTGCGCAGGATTATTCGCGAATATACCCGAGAGGCCGGAGTCAGAAACCTGGAAAGACAAATTGCGTCTATATGCCGTAAGGTTGCCCGCCAAGTGGTCGAAGATAAAGATACCTTTGTTCATGTCGCCTCTAATAGTTTAAATCGCTTTTTAGGAGCAGGCAGATATCGTTACGGGGTGGCGGAAAGCGAAAACCAGGTAGGGGTAGCAACCGGTTTGGCCTGGACGGAGAGTGGGGGCGACATATTATCTATCGAAGTTGCTCTGCTGAAAGGTAAGGGAAATTTGACCCTGACCGGTAAGCTAGGTGAGGTAATGAAGGAATCAGCCCAGGCAGCTTTAACCTATGTTCGTTCCAAAGCAGATGAACTGGGAATAAATGATGAAATTCGCGATAAATATGATGTACACATCCATATTCCCGAAGGGGCCATCCCCAAGGATGGGCCATCCGCCGGAATAACCCTGGCTACGGCCCTAGCTTCAGCTATGTCTGGCCTACCGGTCCGAAGTGATGTGGCTATGACCGGTGAAATAACCCTGCGGGGCAGAATCCTGCCTATTGGTGGAGTGAAAGAAAAAATCCTGGCGGCCCATAGAGCGGGGATTGCCAAGGTGCTTCTGCCGGTAGAAAACAAAAAGGATCTGGCTGAAATACCGGCCCCGGTTAAAAGGAAAATTAAGCTGGTTCTGGTTAGTCATATGGATGAAGTATTAGAGGAAACCCTGCTCAAGTTGGAAGCTATTCAGCCAGGTGAAGACTTTCCCGGCGTATTGCTAAATCCTGAACTGGTGGGGGAGAACCTGAACCAGGACAGGGTAGAGCCCGAAGCTAATAAAGATCTATGTTAAACGGAGGACGGAAGGCGGAATGGTCGTCAGATGCCGGTAATTAAAAGTCATCGGTCGTCAGGAAACGGAAATTGGAGGACGGAGCAACACATGGGGACAACACAAAAGAACCATCCCCATGTGGGGGACAAAAGGACCGTCCCCTTGCCCCTCAGACAAAGAGGTTCTATGGAGTTAAAAATAAAAAAAGCGGAATTAGAGGGGATTTATGTAGATATTAATCAACTGCCGGTGGGCAATATCCCGGAAATTGCCCTGGCCGGCCGATCTAATGTCGGTAAATCTTCATTGATCAATAAAATATGCAACCGTAAAAACCTGGCCAAGTCCAGTTCAACTCCCGGTAAAACCCGTACTATTAATTATTACTTAATTAACGATCAGTGGTTTATGGTGGATTTACCGGGCTATGGTTATGCCCGGGTTTCCCGGGAAGAAAAAGCTCGCTGGAAGAAAATGGTTGAAGCTTATCTTAGCCAGAGGGAACAGCTTCGGGGTGTAATTCAATTACTGGATATTCGGCATGAACCTGGAGAAAATGATATTTTAATGAAAGACTGGCTTTTACATTTGCAGATACCGGTATTGGTAGTAGCTACCAAAGCCGACAAGCTTTCCCGAGGGGCCAGAATGAAACATATAGCGATAATCCGTAAGACCCTGGATTTACCCGAAATGCCTTTGGTATTTTCCGCTCAGAGCGGAGATGGGGTAGAGGAACTAAAGGCCGCCCTGGCTGAACTTCTATAGTGACCTGCAAAACCCCTTTTGTTGCATAAGGGTTGCATAGATATATAAGCGAGCAATTATATTTAAAATAAAAGAACCTCCCCTTTAGAGGGAGGTTCTTTGACTTATTCGTTCTCTCATATATTGAATCAATTCTTGCTCACTTTTACCAGGCAGAGATTTAGAAAAATCATCCAGCAGTTCATAAAGCCGTTCGCGGCCATTCTCTTCTGCCAGCAACTCCTGAGGGGTTTTTTTATCCAATTCCCCATGAGGAGTAGACAACCAGCGCTCAGTTTCCCTATCTTTGATTACCGTAAACCACAAACTCATTAACTCCTCAGCCGGGGGCTGCTTACGGAAACGATTATTAACCACAGCCCATTCTTTCTCGGGTAAAATATCCACCAGCACTTGCTTAAGCTTATGAATATCCTCCAGTAAATCGGCAGTAAAAAGTACATTATCCATGCCGACTCCTATTCTGGCATAAGCTCGATTCTCTCCGGAAAAGTGGAACCAGCTAAATCCTTCGGTTTGGTGGAGCAAGGTATAGTCTTTATTATTTGCCAACTGCTCCAGGAGCAGGCTTCTTTCTTCATCGTTAATACTACTGCTTTCTATATGATTGAAGCTTAGCAACACTTTCTTATAAGCGTGGTCGAAAAGCCCATAAAGCATTTCTGCATTAAATTTTAAGAGGGTAGTTATTTTTTCTCCCAATAAACTGCTCAAGTATTCCATATGTTGCTTGAGAAAATCCTTTTCTGCAGATTTGTTTTCCATAACCAACACCATACCGGAAAAAACATTTTCTTCCGGGAAGTTTACCAATCTACCCAGGAGTAAAATGGGGTTTTCGCTATCTGCATCCCAGGGTTCCTTTAAAAGAACTTTATGCTCTTTATTAAGGAAAATATCTTCAATCTCCAGGTGCATATCCTGGTATCCTTTAACTTCATATACCGATAGATTAGAAAAAACCAGAGCAGTTAAACAGTCCCGCAAGGGATTTTCCATAAAAGTTCCATGTTCTTTTAAATAATGAAAAGCAAAGGTATCATCGTCATGGGAAGTCAGGTCAAACCATAAGCAGTCCGACATAAGACTTTCATGTTCTGGGGGCAGATCCTTATCTACCGTAAAAGCAAGAAAGTGTTCCTTAATCTCCTTATTCACCTTTTTAATTTGCTGGCCATAATATTGATCCAGTTTTATTTTTGCCGCTATCATAAGCTGGCTATAGCGAGTAAAGGGGTCGCCATCAAATTCCAGCAGATCACCTAGCGCACCACAGCACTTTTTGTATTTCTTCCCACTGCCGCAAAGGCAGGGATCATTCCTGCCCGGTTTTAGAGCTTTCATCATCATGCCTCCTATTAATATTACCTGACTCGGATATTGCCGGGTTAAAGCGGGCTACAATGGTTTCTCCGCCTTTAACCTTCTGACCTGGAACCACCAGAACTTCGGCTTCCAGGGGTAAGTAAAGTTCCGTACAGGAACCAAAGCGGATAAGGCCGAATCTTTCCCCGGCATTCAAGGTATCACCTGGATTTACCCAGCAAACAATGCGCCGGGCTATTAGTCCGGTTATCTGTACTACCAGTATTCTTCCGTATTCGGAAAGCAAACCTACATAATTACGGGCATTTTTTTCGCCTGCTTCCTTCTTAAAGGCAGATAAAAAAATCCCGCCTTTTCGATTTACCCATTCTATGGTACCAGCTATGGGACAACGATTAACATGGACATTAAATAGATTTAAAAAAATCCTCAGCTGTATAGTTTTTGCCTGTAAATACTGATCCTCCCAGACCGTATTGATTTCTATTATCTTGCCATCAGCCGGGGCTAAAACCAGATCTTTATCCTCATTGATTTTTCGTTCTGGATTGCGGAAAAAATAAAGACAAAAAATAGTGAGGATGCCAGCGGCTATGGCGAGCTTATACCAGGAGATCCATAGAAGCAAAAACGTTATTAAGGTAAAAAAAATAATAAAAGGCCATCCTTCACGAGCAATTATATTATTGTGCATTCTTCTCCCTCAATTCTAATGCCATAATCTAGAGACAATTGTAACTCATAAAGGCCTTAAATGTTAAGTGAAATTTCCTCTTGAACTTGCACTGATGTACTTGCTTTAAGTAGAATTGAGAAAGAAGTTTAGAGTGTAAAAGAAAAAACGGCAAGCAATCATAAATTAACCAGCGGAAATAAGGAGGTAAATCATGTCGATGGCCACGAGTTTGCCCAGTGTATATGAACCAGGACAGGTAGAGAACAAATGGTATGAATACTGGAGGGAGAATAATTATTTTGCTCCCCGTCCGGATTTGGAGGGAAAAGCTTTTTCCATTGTTATGCCCCCGCCCAATGTCACCGGATCACTACATCTGGGACATGCCCTGGATAATACTTTGCAGGATATATTAACCCGCTGGCGGAGAATGCAGGGATATAATGCTTTATGGCTGCCCGGAACCGACCATGCCGGGATAGCCACCCAGGCCAGGGTCGAGGAAGCGCTGGCCCGGGAGGGTTTGAATAAGTATGAATTAGGCAGAGAAAAATTCTTGGAAAGGGTCTGGGAATGGAAGCACTTATATGGTAACCGGATAACCCAGCAGTTGAGTCTTATGGGTTCTTCCTGCGATTGGAGCCGGGAGCGATTTACTATGGATGAAGGTTGTTCCCGGGCGGTACGTGAGGTTTTCGTAAACCTCTATGAAAAGGGCTTGATTTACCAGGGGGATTACATAATAAACTGGTGTCCCCGTTGTCATACAGCCATTTCTGATATTGAGGTGGAACATGAAGATAGTGATGGTCATCTCTGGCATATAAGATACCCGCTGGAGGGTGAAGATGAGTTTATAGTAGTAGCCACTACCCGTCCGGAAACTATGCTGGGGGACACCGGGGTGGCCGTACACCCTGATGATGAGAGATACCAGCATCTTATTGGCAAAAAAATCTTGCTCCCCCTAATGAACCGGGTAATACCAGTATTTGCCGATGATTATGTAGACAAAGAATTTGGCACCGGAGCGGTTAAGGTAACCCCGGCCCATGACCCCAATGATTTTGACATGGGTTTGCGGCATGGGGTGGAGCAAATAGCCGTGATAGATAAGTATGGCTTTATGAACGAGAATGCTGGTCCTTACCAGGGCCTGGATCGTTATGCCTGCCGCCTCCAGGTAGTGAAAGATTTAGAGGCTCAGGGCTACCTGCTTAAGGTGGAAGAACACCGGCATGCTGTAGGACATTGCCAGCGCTGTGATACTGTAATCGAACCGCTGGTATCCACCCAGTGGTTTGTAAAGATGAAGCCCCTGGCTGAACCCGCCATTCAAAAGGTACTGGATGGAGAAATAAAGTTTATTCCGGAGCGTTTTACCCGGATATATATCAATTGGATGGAGAATATCCGGGATTGGTGCATATCCCGGCAGTTGTGGTGGGGACATCGTATACCGGTTTGGTATTGCCAGGAATGTGGAGAGATAATCTGCAGTAAAGAGGACCCAAACCACTGTCCTAATTGTGAATCAGCGGAATTAAAACAGGATGAGGATGTATTGGATACCTGGTTTAGCAGTGCCCTCTGGCCTTTTTCCACTCTGGGTTGGCCGGATAAGACCCGGGATTTGGACTTTTTTTATCCCACCACCGTCCTGGTAACTGGCCGCGATATTATATTTTTCTGGGTAGCGCGCATGATTTTCTCTGGAATTGAACACATGGGAGAAGTTCCTTTCTATGATGTAAATATTCATGGACTTATTCTGGACGCCCAGGGTCGGAAAATGAGCAAGTCTTTGAATAACGGTATAGATCCCATTGAAGTGATCGAAAAGTTTGGAGCCGATACCCTGAGATTTTCCCTTATTACAGGTGTAACACCGGGGAATGATGTTCGCTTTCATTGGGATAAGGTGGAAAATACCCGCAATTTTGCCAATAAAATATGGAACGCATCTCGATTTGTTCTTATGAATATGGAGGGATTTGAAGCCATAAAACCGGGCCTGGAGGAACTAAGCCTGGCAGATCGCTGGATTTTATCCCGTTTGCAGCTGACCATTGCGGAAGTGACCAACTTATTGGATAAATATGACCTGGGAGAAGCAGCCCGCAGGCTCTATGAGTTTATCTGGGATGAGTTCTGCGACTGGTACATTGAATTGGCCAAACCCCGGCTGGTAAACCAGGATAATCCCCGGGAAAGATTGGTAGTGCAAAATGTCTTGCGGGATGTTCTGGTCGATATATTGCGTCTCTTGCATCCTTTTATGCCCTTTATTACTGAAGAGATATATCAATTTCTACCTGCTCACTCCGCTACCATTATGCTGGATCCCTGGCCGGAGAGTAAGGAGGAATTGATTTGGCTGGCAGAGGTAGAACAGATGCAGCAGTTGATGCAGGCTATTCGAGCTCTGCGTAATATTCGCTCCGAATTCAATATAAATCCCTCTATTCTTATTAAGGCAATAATGGTAGTTCCTGATGAAGTAAGAAGGCAAGTCTTTATGGATAATCAGGCCATAATCAAGCAAATGGCCCGTTTGGAGCAGTTAGAGTTGCTGTATGAACTGGAGAAGAAGCCGGAACAGGCGGTTTCGGCCCTGCTTTCGCTTGCTGAAATCTATGTGCCTTTAGAAGGCATCATTGATGTGGAAAAAGAAATCCAGCGTCTGCAAAAGGAATTAAAGGCTGCCGAGAGCGATCTTCAGAAAGCGGAAAATAAACTTAATAATCAGAAGTTCCTATCCAAAGCTCCTCCCGAGGTTATTGAGAAGGAGAGAAGTAAGGCTGGAGAGGCGATAAACAGAAAAGAGGGGATTTTACAACGCTTGCATCTTTTGAAGAAATAATAGGTCAACAACTGGAAGAAATGGCCAGCTCGGGTATTAAACCCGGTCTAAGCAGAATTGAAGCCCTGCTTCGGGAGATGGGACATCCGGAAAAGTGTCTAAAAACAGTCCATATTGCTGGAACCAATGGCAAAGGCTCAACTTCGTTTATCTTATCGGCAGTTTTAAGCCAAGCTGGCTATCGCGTGGGGCGTTTTATTTCGCCCCATATTCATTCCTATCGGGAAAGGTTTACTATAAATGATACTTTCATCGAGGAAGAAGAATTTTTATTTTATATGGCGCAGGTTAAAAAGCATATTAAAAACTTGAGCCAGCGACCTACGGAATTTGAAATACTAACCGCTATAGCTTTAGAATATTTTCGCGATAAACAGGTGGATCTGGCTATATTTGAGGTTGGCATGGGTGGTATTTATGATTCCACCAATGTTATTGAGCCGGTAGTTTCGGTTATTACCGGAATTGATTATGACCATACCCAATATTTAGGAACATCCCTGGAAGAAATCGCAAGGAACAAAGCGGGTATAATAAAGAAAAAGGTGCCGCTGGTTATGGGGCCGGTCAATCCTCCGGCCCGACAGGTGATTGCAGCTAGAGCCAGGGAGTTGGATTCTCCGCTCTATCCCAGTTCGCTGGCGGAAGTCACTCGTGAAGCCCAGGCCAGCCTGGAAGGGCAGCTTCTCAAGCTCGTTTTCTCCGGGCAAGTTGTGGATAAGGTTTTTCTCCCCTCTCCGGCCTCCTACCAGTTGGAAAACCTGGCGGTGGCTTTTACTGCTCTGCAGGTATTGAAAATGGCCGGGTTTCTGTGGACTGAGGGGGATATGAAAGCGGCCCTGGCAAAACTAAGAATTCCGGGGCGAATGGAAATAGTAAGGATTAATCCCCCGTTTATTCTGGACGCAGCCCATAATCCACAAGCGGCCTCAGTATTGGCTTCATCCTTGAATGATATTTTACCCGGAAAGAAAAAAGCCCTGGTTCTGGGTGTACTGGATGATAAGGATGCACAGAATATACTAAAACCTTTGGGCCACAATACCAGGGTTTTGGTTTTGAGCCGGCCGGAAGGCAGCCGGAGCAAAAACTGGAAAAGATTGAAAGAAGATTGGCTTTCTCTGTTTCCGGGAGCAGACTTATACATGGAGGAAGACATTATAGAGGCTATTAAGGTAGGAGAGAGCCTGTTGAAGCTGGGAGATTATCTCTTGATTACCGGATCATTTTATCTATTGGATAAGGCGAGAAAATACTTAACCAGTGTTTAAGCTATTATTAACAGATTCTTAACACAGGCTCAAAGTTATTATTTGCTATAATTAGAATAGGATAAGTAGGATCGAGGAGGTATAAAAGTGGTTTTCAAGTTAAAGCCACGGGAAGACAAGTTCTTTGTATTTTTTAATGAGCTGGCCGAAGCGGTCTGTGATGCCGCTGATATTTTGCTGGAATTTTCCAAGACAGCTCAGGATGCACGGGGAAAGCTGGAATTATTGACCCAGATGGAAGAACGGGGAGACCAAACCTTGTCTTTACTTATGAAGCAAATCAACAGTTCTTTCATCGCACCTTTTGATCGAGAGGATATTCTCTTGCTGTCCCGGGAATTGAATAATATTCTAGATCATATCCAGGGTTCCATGGAAAAGTTCGTTCTCTACAAAGCAACTAGACCCAAAGAACCTGAGTATATAATGAAACTTATTGCGGTTCTGAATACGGCTACCCAGGAGATTAAAAGCGCAGTGAATAAGCTTCCCGAGCTTAAAACCAGGCACGATGAAATTGTTATTTCTTGCGAAAAAATCAGGTCATATGAACATGAGGGCGATTACCTGTACCGGGCAGGTATTGCCCTTCTTTTTGAAAAAACGGAAAATGTGGTTGAAATAATTAAATGGAAAGAGATTTATGAACACCTGGAAACTACATTGGATTACTGTGAAAACGTTAGCAACATAATTAAAGGAATAACGGTAAAATATGTTTAGTCTAATAATGATTATTTTTGTCGTCTTATTGGCCCTCCTCTTTGACTTCATAAACGGTTTTCATGACACCGCCAATGCTATTGCCACCTCAGTTTCCACCAAAGCTCTGGCACCACGTACGGCCATAATGATTGCCGCGACCCTGAACTTTGTCGGGGCCTTAAGTGGCACCGCGGTTGCGGCCACCATAGGACAGAGCCTGGTAGCTCCAGACCTGGTAACTCCTCTGGTTTTGATTACCGCGTTAATCGGGGCCATATTCTGGAATCTATTTACCTGGTATTTTGGCATACCCAGCAGTTCTTCCCATGCTCTGATAGGGGGACTGGTTGGAGGGGTAATGGCTGGTTTTGGTATTTACGCCGTCAATTGGCAGGGTTTTGTCAAAATCTTCAGTGGTCTGATTCTGGCACCCATACTGGGTCTCGTGGCGGGAAGTATGGTAATGACTCTATTGTTTTGGATATTTAAAAAAGCTTCTCCGGCTAGAACCAATAACAAATTTCGAAAACTCCAGGTACTTTCCGCCTGCATGGCTTCTTTTGCTCATGGTTCCAATGATGCTCAGAAATCAATGGGAATAATAAGCTTGACTTTGTTAAGCGGAGGACTGATTAGCAGTTTTCATGTTCCTATCTGGGTTATGGTAGCCTGTGCCCTGGCTATGGCTCTGGGGACTGCAGTGGGAGGCTGGAGGATTATCAGAACCATGGGGGGAAAAATATTTCGCATTGAACCCATAAATGGCTTTGCCGCCGACTTCACTTCCGCAGCGGTAATCTATTCCGCCAGTCTACTGGGAGCTCCGGTTAGCACCACCCATGTTGTCTCCTCTGCCATTATGGGAGTTGGAGCAGCTAAACGCTTGAAGGGTGTTCGCTGGAATATTGCCCGCCAAATTCTAATTGCCTGGTTTGTAACTATTCCTTCAGCAGCATTTGCAGCAATGATTGTTTACAAATTAATTAAAATCTTCCTATAATGTTAGAAACGGTTATGCTGTAATAGTTGGTGAACCTATTTTCTTGTTTTCAAATTCTATGTCTAGTAAAAAAAAAAGCAAGACAAGCAGAAAAATTTAAGAAAAGGGGGATGGGGGCTTGAAAGTCTTCAAAATTCCGGAAGCAACAATTATGAGGCTCTCAATCTATTCCCGCTATCTCAGGCAATTGATCGAGGAAGGCGTGGAAACAGTTTCATCGGGCGAAATCGCTGCTGGCGTAGGCGTTAGTTCGGCCCAGGTGAGAAAGGATCTGGCTTATTTTGGCGAGTTTGGCACTCGTGGGGTAGGATACAAGGTAGAAGACCTTTATGGCTGTTTATTAAAGATTTTAGGACTGGACCGGAGATGGAATATTATTATCATCGGCGCTGGCAAATTGGGCTCGGCCTTTGCCCTATACCAGGGTTTTCTGGACCGGGGATTTACTATAAGTGCGATCATGGATGTGGATGAGAAAATAATTGGCAGCGAACTGGATGGGGTAAAGATTGAACCTTTGGAATTGCTACAGCAGAGAGTGACGGAAAAAAATATTACAGTGGGGGTAATTACGGTGCCTGCTCCTGCGGCCCAGGATGTTACCGACCTCCTGGTAGCCTCAGGGGTAAAAGCTATTCTCAATTTCTCGCCGCGGGTACTCAAAGTACCCAATGATGTTATACTGAGAAATGTAGATCTATCAGTTAACCTGGAACTTTTAAGCTTTTACCTGGCATTGAATAACAGGTAGGAAACGGAAGACGGAGGACGGAAGATTGAATGGTGGCCCCCCACCCTGCACCCTTCAGCGTCAAAAAAATTCGCACTTTTTGCTTCCCCTATTTTCATCGGTGGTTGTGACACCTGGGCCATGGGGGGGTAGAAAGGATATTTAAAAGGGGATGCTCTGTTTCCTGTTGGCAGGCAATGGTGGGATTTATCCCCTTTTTTGCTGGTCTTGTTTTTAGCCGGTCCTAATGCTACACTTAAAAAAATGTGCGACTGGAGGAAGAAAAGTGGCAAGATCCAACGCCTACCCAGGCTGGCAGATTTTCTTGCTTTTGCTGGTGCTGGGAGGGATTATAGGTGGATGGATAGGAGATGCCGTAGTAAAACTATGGCCTAATTTGAAGGTGCTGGGGCAGGTTCAGAGCGTAGGTCTGCCTGCTTTTTCTTTAGATCTGAATGTCTTTACCTTGCAATTTGGCTTTATGCTTCATGTTAATTTTTTCACCATTTTAGGATTTGTTCTGGCTTATTTCTTGTACCGGCGCTTTTGATTTAGGAGGCGGTAATCTGCATAAGGAAATAATATTGGCTTCAGCATCCCCGCGGCGCCAGGACTTGTTGGATGCTCTGGGGATTAAGTATAAAAGTGTTCCCGCCGAGCTGGATGAGCATTTCTTTCCGGGAGAGCTACCCCGGAAAGCAGCAGAGAGAGTCGCCCGCGAGAAAGCAGAGGCGGTAGCCAGGAATTTTGAACATGGATTGATTTTAGCCGCCGATACCATAGTTGTATGCGATGGTAAGGTTTTGGGCAAACCCCAGGATGAAGATGACGCCTTCCTAATGTTAAGTCACCTTAGTGGTAAATCTCATGAGGTAATAACAGCAGTATGTATAAAGGATATTGACCAGGCTGAATCTGAGGTGGAAAGCGAAGTAACCCGCGTTTATTTCCGTAGCTTATCACCGATGGAAATTCGAACCTATATAAGTAGCGGAGAAGCCATGGACAAAGCAGGGGCCTATGGTATACAGGGGCTGGGTTCTGTTTTTGTCGAACGAATAGATGGCTGCTATTTTAATGTGGTGGGGCTTCCGATCAGCCGGGTATATGGAATGCTGGCCCGGCGTGGTACAAATATCCTGAGGAATGAGTGAAAGTAGATGAACGAGTATTTCGTAAATCTCAATATAAAGGAAATGCCGGAAACCATGCGTCCCCGGGAGAAGCTCATAGCTCGTGGCGAAGACAAGCTGGATGAGGCCGAACTCCTGGCCATTGTACTCGGGAGCGGCACCAGGGAAATGAATGCGCTGGAACTTGCCCGGCAGCTTCTGGCCCGTCATGGGGGAAGTTTGAGGTTTCTTATGTCAGCCACTCTGGAGGAACTTACTGCTGAGAAAGGAATCGGGATGGCCAAGGCGGTGAGCATCAAAGCTGCCATAGAAATGGGGAGAAGAGTAGTCGGCAATATTCAGCTAAGAAGGATAATAAAATCTCCCGAAGACGTGCAGGAAGCAGTTAGAGAATTGGCCATGGAAGAAATGCGCCATTATGACCGTGAGCATTTTCGGGTTTTGTATCTCGATCGCAAGGGCGGTCTTATTACCATGCAGGATATATCGATCGGGGGGTTACATAGTTCCATAGTACACCCTCGTGAGGTTTTTAAAACAGCAGTAAAAAAGAGTGCTGCTTCCATGATTCTGGTACATAATCATCCCAGTGGGGATCCTACTCCCAGCCAGGAGGATATAGAAATCACCCGCCGTTTGATTGAGGCTGGAAAAATAATGGGAATCGAGATCCTGGATCATGTCATTATTGGGGAAATAAATTACTGCAGCCTGAAAGCAAGAGGGCTAATCTAGTTAAGGAGGAAATAAGATAGTGGTTTTCGGTAAGGATATGGGTATTGACTTGGGTACTGCCAATACCCTGGTTCACTTAAAAGGTAAAGGGGTAATCCTTAGGGAACCTTCGGTTGTAGCTATACTGAATGATAGTGGAAAGGTACTGGCCGTGGGTGAAGAAGCTAAACAGATGATAGGCAGGACACCGGGAAACATTGTTGCTATCCGGCCCATGAAGGACGGAGTAATAGCTGATTTTGATATAACCCAGGCTATGCTAAAGTATTTTATTGCCAAGGCCTTGGATCAGAGAATGCCCTTGGTAAGACCTAGAGTGGTTATAAGCATACCTACCGGATGTACCACCGTGGAGGAACGAGCGGTTAGAGAAGCAGCACTGCAGGGTGGTGCCAAGGAGGCTTATTTAATTGAGGAACCTATGGCAGCAGCTATTGGTGCAGGCCTTCCGGTTCATGAACCCACCGGCAACATGATAGTTGACATAGGTGGGGGTACTACCGAAGTGGCGGTAATATCCTTGGGAGGCGTGGTCACAGCCCGCTCGATAAGGGTAGCCGGCGACAATATGGATGAAGCCATCATTCAGAACTTGAGAAAGAACTATAATCTCCTGATTGGGGAGCGAACCGCTGAGGATATTAAAATATCGGTGGGGTCAGCCCTATGGGAAGGTGAGGAGGAGTTCTACGATGTACGGGGGCGCGACCTGGTAAGTGGTTTACCTAAAACTATAAAGGTATCTTGCCTGGAAATCCAAAAAGCCCTTAAAGAAACGGTAGAACAAATCGTGGATGGTATAAAGGTATGCTTGGAAAAAACCCCGCCGGAACTAGCTTCGGATATTATGGATCGTGGTATTATCATGGCAGGAGGCGGAGCTATGCTAAAGGGTATGGATAAATTGATCAGCCAGGAAACGGAAATGCCAGTTTATGTATGTGACGACCCTCTTTTGGCCGTAGCCCAGGGAACCGGGCGGGTACTGGAAAATATCGAAGTATTGCGCAAGGTTTTGATTTCTCCCAAAAAATCATTTTAGCCGGGTGAAGACAATTGTTAAAAATATTACGCAACAAATACCTGTGGATACTGGTATTCACAGTATTACTATCATTTCTGCTTATGCATCTTACTTCTCCTGAACGTGAAGAAATAAGCATAGCGGAGAATTTGATAAGAGATATATTTACCCCGTTGCAAAGCGGGGTAAATGGGTTCAGGCATAATTGGGGGGGTATTGCCACTACCCTTAATAATAAGGAAGTTCTCAGCCAGCAGATTCAGGCTTTGCAAAAAGAAAACCAGGAGCTCAAAATAGAGAATCAGGTTTTAAGGGAATCTCAGGCTGAGCTAAAACGCTTACGGAGCTTGTTGGATTTCCAAAGTGACAACCTGGATAGCTATAATTTGTTACCGGCCCGGGTTATAAGCCGCAGCCCCAATAACTGGTATCGCTATCTGCTTATCAATAAAGGAAGCAAGCAGGGAATAAAGAAAGGGATGCCGGTTATCAGCCCCGAGGGTTTGGTGGGCCAGGTTGGGAGCGTAAGCAAGGAATCAGCGCAGGTCAACTTGATTACTGACCGTGAGGTGGCTGTAGGCGCTATCCTTCAGGAAAGCCGGGAAACCAACGGGATAATTGAAGGGCGTGGGGATAGTAACCTCTTGCGCATGATAAATATTCCTTATTATTCTCCCATAAAAAAGAATGACCGGGTAATAAGTTCCGGTTTATCAGTGACTTATCCTCGGGGTATAGATATCGGAGTGGTAAAGAACATAAGCCCTGAACCCAGCGGTTTGTTATTGTCAGCCGATATAGAACCGGTCGTTAATTTTGATAAATTGGAGGAAGTCCTGATTATAACCAGCTTCCAGCCACCGGAAGCTGTACAAGGGGCGGAGGATTCAGAAAATTGAGGTATTTGCTTCTTTTCCTATTACCGTTTACGGCCATATTATTACAGTCGACCATTTTTAGTTTCTATGGTATAAAGGGGACATTACCTGACCTGGTACTTGTTTTCGTAGTGTTTTTTGCCTTGATAAATGGGGCGCGGGGAGGAACCATATACGGTTTTCTTTGTGGTTTACTTGAGGATCTCTACCTGGGCCGTTTTATTGGGGTTAATGCTCTATCCAAGGCTTTTACTGCCTACCTGGTAGGACATTTTCAGGATAGAGTCTTTAAGGAGAATATACTGGTAGCTCTGATAGCGGTTTTTTTTAGTACATTTATAAATTCCCTTTTGGTTTTTTTCTTGGCCTTGTTTACCCACGATACTTTCAATGTTGATATGAATATAGTAGTTACAGTAATTTACCAAAGCATTTACAACACCGTTTTAGGCGTACCATTGTACCTATGGTATTATAAGTCTTCTTACCAAGGGATTCTTAGGTCAACAGGGGAGAGGTAGATGAAAAGCGATGAGTTCAAAAAACGCTTAAAAATATATACAGCTGTAGTCATTGCATTGTTGGTTATACTCGCTATCAGGCTGGCCATTGTGCAATTGTTTTTTAACGAGGTATACCAAACCCAGGCCAAAGACAACCGCATTCGATTGGTGGCCATAAAGGCTCCACGAGGGGAAATATATGAACGCAATGCCAATATACTGGCTGCTAACAAATTGGTATATACGCTTTCCCTTACTTTCCTGCAATTGGGAGATCAGCAGCAGGTAATTAATAATCTGGTGAGCCTGGTACAGGATTATTATCCCGATATGACCTCCGATTTTATTGAAGATAAAATTGAAAAGCAAAAATTCCGCCTGTTTGAGCCGGTAATTATTATACGGGATATACCCTGGGAATTGGTGGTGAAATTGGAGGAAAACCGACGGGATTTGCCAGGAGTATCCGTGGTAGTGGAACCCTTGCGTTACTACCCGCAAGCAGCATTAGCAGGCCATGTATTGGGTTACATTCACTCCATAAATTCGGAGGAATTGGCCCGGGTAGAGGCGAGCAAATACAGTATTAACAGCCTGATTGGCAAATCAGGTATTGAAAAACAATATGAGCAGTACCTACGGGGTAAAGACGGTGCCCGGCAAGTGGAAGTCGATGCCCGGGGACGTCCGATACGAGAACTGGTTACCCTGGAACCTTCACCCGGAAATAATCTCTATCTTACATTGGATATGAAGCTGCAGAGGGTACTGGAAAAGAGTATGGCTGATACCTTGAAACGCTTGCAAGTCAAGTATCCCAAGGCTCGGGTCGGTTCGGCTGTAGTACTGAATGTTAAAACCGGTGAGATTCTGGCTATGTGCAGTGATCCTCCCCTGGACCCCAATGACTGGAAGGGAAATCTCAGCCTGCAACGAGTACCCTACTATTTTCCCCAGGGTAATGCCTATAATCCTATGGAACCAGGAGCCGAGGTGAATCGTGCCCTGCAATCTACTTATCCGCCCGGTTCCACTTTTAAGCCGGTAACCGGCATGGCGGCTCTGGAAAAAGGGGGAGTTGATCCTTTAAAAAGCCTGGTTAATTGTAAGGGTGCCTATTGGATAGCTCCATATATCCCTTGTACGGGAGTACATGGCAATGTCAACTATTATACTGGTATGGCCACCTCCTGCAATACCTTTTTTCAGGAAATGGGCCGGAGGGCAGGCAAAGACGCCATAGTATGGGTGGGCAGGCAGTTTGGATTAGGGGCCAAAACCGGTATTGACCTTCCTGATGAGGAAAGCGGTCTTTTACCTTCACCCGAATGGAAGAAGGAAAAATATGCTCGGATTGTTGACAAGAAGTACGAAGTATTGCAAAAGCAATTGGCACAAAAATACGAAGAGTTATTGGCGGAAGCTCAGGATGATGAGCAGAAGCGTAGTTTGGAAAAAAAGCTTAAACAGGAAAAGATTAAGCTGGAAGCCCAGTATGAAATAGATTATGGCTTTGAAACTAAGTGGCAGGCTTTCGATACTTTCAATATGTCTATTGGCCAGGGCGACAACGATTATACCGTAATCCAGCTAGCTAACTACGTGGCCACCATAGCCAATGGAGGTCATTTAATGAAGCCTTATCTAGTTAGTCGCATAGTTTCACATGATAATAGAGTTTTAAAGGTTTTTCATCCTCAACTTATACATGATGTAGAACTAAAGGCGGAAAGCATAAGGGAAACCCAGAAAGCTATGCTGGCTGTTACCCAGCCGGGTGGTACGGCTCACTTTCTTTTTTATGATTTTCCCAAAGACATAGGAGTAGCTGCTAAAACCGGAACCGCCCAAACAGGGCGTGCTGGAGATAATCAATTAAAAGAATTTCACGGGGTATTTGTGGCTTTTGCTCCTTATGATGATCCGGAAATCGCTTTTGCCGGGGTGGTGGAATATGGCCACCATGGAAGTGAATCAGCCGGTTATGTGGCCAGGGATATATTTGAACATTATTTTGGTTTAAAGGATCACCTGGCAGCAGATGAGGCAGATAAGGCGAAAGTGGCAGATAAAATAATCGAAGCTGAAGCAGCAGTGGAAAATGCAATTGACGGCCAGCCAATAGAGTAAGGGTCTTTGCTTACATAGTACTATAAAGAGGTGAAATATGTCCCCACTTCTTTTAAACGGTCGGGATCCTACTAAGAAAACAGGCGGCGGGTTCTAATCCCCCGTCTCGTTGCAGCGCTGTGTTGAAACTGCTCCGCAGTTTCTTCTGATGCTTAAAAAACTAACAGCGAAAAAACGGGGAATTTTTGGGCGGGAATAAACGATTATCAGGGAATATTTGAGTAATGTTCCCATTTTTTTTTGTTTTTCTATAAAGGAAAAAAAATCAATATATAGAATTAGATGTATAACGTAAAACTAAATTGCCTAACGGCTGATTTAGCAAAAGGAATACTAGATAAGCAAGATAAAATTGCTTAATTCCCGGTTCGCTAAAATGTTGTAAGCACGGGAATGATTTAAGTATTTTCAGATTGGAGGCTGGACGGTGGCAGCAATTAGGGAGACAGCTAGCGAAATACACCTGAATTTGAGCGCTTGTAACAGCTTTGAAGAGATGAAAAGGGAATTGGAGAGAAGGTTAAGCTTGGCCCAGGATTGCTCGTGGGGTAGTCGCATAAGTATAACCGCCAAAGCCGGCAAATTAACTTTAAAGCAGACCCAGGAAATAAAGACCTTTCTGGCGGAACGTGGTTTACGCTTACATGACCTTATTATTAAAAGCGAAATTCGTGGGGAAGAGGAAAACGAATTTTTTGAAAACTTCTCCCATTATGAAGAAACAGCTTTAATTTGTCGTCATTTGCGTTCAGGAAACAAGTTTTTTACCGATGGCAATGTGGTAATACTTGGTGATGTCAACCCCGGAGCTGAAATAATTGCTGGTGGCAATATCCTGGTTATGGGAAGTCTTAGAGGAATGGTTCATGCGGGAGCATCTGGTGACGAAAAAGCGATTATAGTTGCCTATCGCTTGATTCCTACCCAATTAAGGATAGCTGACCACATAACACGACCACCAGATGGGGAGGTAGTGCTGGTTGATAGCCCTGAAATGGCCCGGATTAGATCCGGAAAAGTCTGTATAGAAAAGTTAAAAATATGATTGGAGGACTGAAGATGAAGAGTAGGGTTATCGTTATTACTTCAGGCAAAGGCGGAGTCGGAAAAACCACAACCACTGCCAATCTAGGAACATCACTGGCCATGATGGACAAAAAAGTGGTATTGGTAGATACCGACATTGGTCTGAGAAACCTGGATGTAGTGATGGGTTTAGAAAATCGAATAGTATTTGACATCGTAGATGTAGTCAATGGCAAATGTAGACTTAAGCAAGCCCTTATAAAGGACAAGCGTTTTGAAGGATTACATCTCTTACCTGCGGCCCAGACCAAAGACAAGACAGCTATTACGCCTCACCAGATGAAAAACCTTACCAATGAATTGCGTCAGGATTTTGATTTTATTTTGGTAGATTGCCCCGCAGGTATAGAGCAGGGATTCAGGAACGCTATTGCCGGGGCGGATGATGCTATAGTTGTGGCCATGCCCGAGGTTTCATCAGTCCGGGACGCCGACCGCATAATCGGTCTTTTGGAAGCTGCCGGGCTTAGAAATAGCCGGTTGATTATAAATCGATTAAGAAGCAAAATGGTGAGGCGTGGCGACATGATGGATATAAAGGATATACTGGATATTCTCTCCATAGAATTACTAGGAGTTGTTCCTGAAGATGAATGTATAGTGGTTTCCACCAACCGAGGAGAGCCTGCTGTTATGGAAAACGCCTCCAGAGCAGGTGCTGCCTATAGAAGGATTGCCCGTAGAATGATGGGAGAAGATATCCCACTACCATCCCTCGATGAACCGGAAAATTTCTTTTATCGATTTAAAAAAATTCTGAAAATGGCTAGATAAGAAAGGAGGAGGGAGTTTTGCTGGATATTATTAACCGCTTATTGGGGAGGGAGAATGCGGGTAGCAGGGATATAGCAAGAGAGAGATTACGTCTGGTTTTAATACATGATAGGGCTTCAGTATCTCCCAATTTCTTGAATGCATTAAAAGAGGAGTTAATAAGAGTAATTCGGGAATATATGGAAATAGACGAAGAATCCCTTATCGTTGACCTGGAAAATGAAGAAAATTCCGTTGCCCTGGTGGCCAACATTCCTATACGGGGCTTTAAGAGAGCTGCCAACGAATAGGGGTTGAAATGTGAAGCCAAAAAGAAGGCGATACATAGGAGACCGATTACAAGGTCTCCTTTTTCATTGTGGGGGTTAATAAGAAAGAGGGGTAAGGGGTGAGGGGTTTTTATCGTCGTCAGACATTAGAAGGGTGAGGGGGTTATTACGAAAAATAACTTTTTGACGCTGAAGAATGAAGTTATGATGAAGTTGTCAACAACCCCGTCCCCATGTCAAGGGGGTTAATTACTAAAATTACATATAAGCGTCCTCCTAGACAGAGTTTTCTGCTCCCCTTATAATGAATTGGGGAGGTAGCTGTGATTGAACGCAAAAAGATTAAGATTTATTGATAAGGCTTTTATATTCGCTTTGTTTAGCTTGCTAATCTTTGGCCTGGTGATTCTAAGAAGCGCTAGTATTGGGATTTCCAGTGATCCCTTTTTTTATCTAAAAAAGCAAGTGTTTATAATATTTCTTGGCCTTGCTCTGGCCATACTAATAGTAAGATACGACTATACCCAGTTTAGGAGATTCAGTCCTATACTTTACGGTATTTCGATTCTGCTTTTACTTACCGTACTTATATGGGGGACAGAAATTCGTGGGACAACCGGATGGATTGGACTGGGTTCTTTACCTATGGTACAGCCCGCGGAATTTACCAAGGTTTTGCTAATTCTCGCCTTTGCTGAATTTCTAAATCGCCGCAAAGGTGAACTTGACACATTATCAGATATGTTGCCCTGTTTTTTATTTATGGGTATACCGTTTCTTTTAATAATTTTCCAACCCGATTTGGGAACTGCCCTGGTCTACATTGCCATAACCCTAGTTATGATGTTTGCTGCCGGGGCTAATTCCAAGGTGTTAATCCAGGTTATTGCCGTTGCTGTATTTTTAATTGCTCTTTGTCTTTATCTGCATTTCCAATTCGGTATGTGGCTGCCCTTGGAGGATTACCAGTTGAAACGGCTTACCATCTTTCTAGATCCATATAATGATGGCCAGGGAGGAAGAGGGATGGGGTGGAATACCATTCAATCACTGGTAGCCATAGGTTCCGGCGGTTTAACCGGAAAAGGGCTGTTCCAGGGTACTCAAGTTCAACTCAATTTTTTACCCGAGCATCATACCGATTTTATTTATGCGGTGATAGGGGAGGAACTAGGGTTTTTAGGTGCTGCTTTTGTGATTATCTGCTATGGTGTTTTGCTAATAAGGGCCATTATTATTGCTTCGAACTCAAAAGAGTTATTCGGAAGTTTGCTAGTATTGGGCATCACTGCTATGTGGTTGTTTCATGTTTTTGAAAGTATCGGCATGTCGATTGGTTTAATGCCTATAACGGGAATCCCTCTCCCGTTCCTCAGTTATGGGGGAAGCTCAATGCTGGCCAATCTTATTGCAGTTGGTTTGATATTAAGCGTGAATGTTAGAGGAAAGAAGATTGTCTTTTAAAGGAGTTTTTGCAGTAGAACCCCCCGTGGCCGCAACCTTAATAGTGACACCCGCAGGGTGGAACACCAGGAGTACCCATAGGGTGAGGGCCTCAACCACGATGAAAAATGAGAAAAGGAGGTTTTTTTATGAGCAATTATGGTCTAAAGGATTTGACAAAAACTACAGTGAAAGAATTTCTCTTGTTTATTCCAAATCTCTTAAAGCTTCTCTATCGCTTGGTTAATGATAAGTCAGTTACTATCCTTGACAGGACTTTGTTATTGGCTACAGCAGCCTATGTAATCTCTCCCTGGGATTTTCTCCCTGATATGATTCCGTTTTTAGGGCAATTGGATGACTTGGTATTGCTGGCTCTAGTTTTCAAACGATTAACAGATAGCGTGAGCTCCGAGGTTTTGTATAGTTATTGGGATGGTAAGCCCGATTTGCTATATCTCCTGGAGGACATAGTCAGGCTTGGACTGCAATTCCTTCCTCCCGGCATATACCAACGGTTGGTCAAGCATTCTGAACAGCCTTACCGGGCAGACCTGGAATATGGAAGTGAGTAAAATAAAGGTTCCTGGTTTAATTATATAACGAGGTAAAATATGTCCCCCGCTTATTTAAGCAACCGGGTTTCTATTAACAAGATAGGCGGGTTCTAAACTCTAGTCTCGTTGCAGCGGTGTCCTTGAAACTGCCCCGCAGTTCTTCCGATGCTTAAAATTTCTATGATATGGAGGATTTTTAGAATTATTGTAGAATAAACATACAAGCAGTAAATAATTATGGCTCGCCGAGTTTTTCCGTCTAAGGTTTTTTAAAAGCTATGACTGAAAAGCCGATAGGTAGGAGGGGAAACGCTCATGCCTCCCGTTTGGAAAGGAGAGCAAAATGTATGCAAGTTGACTAATGCCGGGCTTATCTTTCTGGATGGGCCTGGTTTTTATTTGTGTTTAACGAGGTGAATTAAGTCTCCCACTTCTGCCGGGTTCCTATTAACAAACAGGTGGCGGGTTCTAACCCCCGCCCTCGTTGCAGCGGTGTGTTGAAAGTGCTCCGCAGTTTCTTCCGATGCTTAAAGGGTTGTTTATTGATTTATTAAGTGGCCTCGTATGAGGAGAAGCAAAAGGGTTTTCGGGCAAGAATGATTTTGAAACCATGGGAGGGTTTATTGCTATGGAAGCAGCCGTAAGCAGTTTGTTTGCACAAAAGATGGAGATATTAGAAATAGTTAAAATGTCCCTGCAGGTATCAGGATCAGCTACTATAATTAGTGCCCTGATAGGTATTCCCCTGGGGGCTTGGATTGGTCTGTCTGAGTTCAAAGGGAAGAGGCTATTATTGAGGTTGGTTTATACTTTGATGGCCTTACCGCCGGTTCTGGCTGGCCTACTGGTTTATCTGCTCTTATCTCGCAGCGGACCCCTGGGTTTTATGGAATTGCTTTTTACTCCTACAGCAATGATTATAGCTCAGTGTCTTCTGGTTACACCTATCATTACCGGACTGGTATCTGCTGGTATAGCTGCCAAGGAAGGATTGATCTTTGAGCATGCCATTAGCCTGGGAGCGAGTAAGGCGCAGGCTACGTGGACCATAATAAAGGAGGCGCGTACCGGAATTATTGCCGGAATTATGACCGGTTTTGGCAGAGCTTTTGCTGAGGTAGGAGCAGTAATGCTGGTGGGAGGAAACATTAGGCATATGACCAGAGTACTTACTACCTCCATAGTAATGGAAACCAGGCAGGGTAATTTTGAGATGGGGATAGCTCTGGGGATTATTCTATTATTACTATCCTTCATGGTAAGTTCAATAGTTCTATCAAATGCCGAAGAATTTAGTTTGAAGTAGAGGTGATGGCAATGAACTTATTCGAAGTATCAGGTTTAAAAAAGAGCTTTGGCGATAGAACTGTATTAAATATTAATGAACTAGCATTGCAGACAGGTAAAATTTATGCTGTCCTGGGCCCTAACGGTTCAGGTAAAACGACATTATTGCGGATTTTAAATCTCCTGCTTGCACCTGATAGCGGTCGGATTAAGTTTATGGGAGGTGATATCGGAATTTCACAGGCTGACCGGCTGTCGGTATCGCGGCAAATGTGCATGGTGTTTCAGAGACCATTTATGTTTCGCAGTACGGTATTCAATAATGTAGCTTATGGCTTAAAGCTCAGGCGAGTAGCGAAGTCCGAATGCGAAAGAAGGGTTAATGAAGCCTTGGATTTTGTGGGTATGGGGAATTTTGCGAAGCATTCTGCTACCCGCCTTTCCGGGGGAGAGACTCAGAGGATAGCTCTGGCCCGGGCTCTAGTCTTACAGCCTCGGGTTTTACTCTTGGATGAACCCACAGCTAATCTTGACCCAGGAAGTGTCCAGCATATTGAGGAGATAATCCGTAAATATCACCAGGAATATAATACCAGTGTAATTATAGTTACACACAATCTTTTTCAAGCCAAAAGAATCGCGGATGAAAGTATTTTGCTGATTAATGGTGAGGTAGTCGAGCGAGCTTATACAGCTGAGTTCTTTGACCATCCTCGCGAGCTTAGAACCCGTCAATTTCTAGATGGAACCATGGTTTATTAGGGAGAATATATAGGAGAGGGAGCTATTGGAAAGCTCTAAGGAAAGGAGAGTTAGTATTATGAAAAGATTTCGGAATGTAGTTGCTGTAATAGCTATTTGTATGATGGCTTTTACCCTGCTGCCGTTTAATGTTGAGGCGGCTCAGAATGTGGAAAGCACAATGACTCTGGCTACCACTACCAGCACCCAGGATTCTGGATTGCTCGATTACTTACTACCGGTTTTTGAAAAGGATTACAATACCAAAGTAAAAGTAATAGCGGTGGGAAGCGGCCAAGCCATGGAAATGGGACAAAAGGGAGATGCCGATGTATTGTTGGTTCACTCCCGGGCGGCTGAGGATAAATTTGTAGCTGATGGTTTTGGCATAAACCGTAAAGATGTAATGCATAATGAATTCCTGATTGTGGGTCCAGCTAGCGACCCGGCTAAAATAAAAGGAACTAGCGATGTAGTAGCTGCATTCAAAAAGATTGCTGCCAGTGAAAGTAAGTTTGTCTCCCGTGGGGATAAATCCGGTACTCACACCAAAGAACTTGGCATATGGAAAAAAGCTGAAATTACCCCGGCCCTGCCCTGGTACATTGAAGCCGGCAAAGGCATGGGCGATACCCTTTTAATGTCAGGCGAAATGAAGGCCTATACTCTGGCAGATGAGGCCACCTGGTTAAGCTGGAAAGGAAAAACCGAATTGACCGAGATTCTTCAAGGTGACAAGTTGCTTTTCAATCCTTATGGAGTTATAGCTGTGAACCCGGCCAAGCATCCCGGTGTTCATAAGAATGCTGCCAATGCCTTTATTGAATTCATGACCGGAACTAAAGGACAGAATATGATAGCTTCATTTGGTAAGGAAAAATACGGTAAAGCATTGTTTACTCCTGATGCTCTTCCTAAAGTTGTTGCTCCAACACCGGCCCCGGCTCCTGCCCCGGTTGCAGTCAGCCCGACTGACAAAGCTACAGTTAATGTCTATGCTTTGAATGTTCGCACTGGTCCTGGAACCAATTACAAGGTTTTAGGTAGTGTAATCAAAGGAACAGAGCTGCAAGTATTGGGTAGTAGCGGAAAGTGGCTGAAAGTAAAATATGGTAACAGAGAGGCCTATGTAGCTGGATGGCTGGTAAAGAAGTAGATAATAAACCTGGAAAAGTAAATTAATTGCTAATGATAGCAAAATAAATATTTTTGGCAAGTGGCTTTACCACTTGCCTTTTTTTACTATGGCTATATAAATCAAATGCATTGCAGTTGTCATTAACTGTTGAATAATCTATAGTAAAACCTTAAGATAACAATTGGGGTGAAGCATATGGAAGATAAAATGGGTATGGAAGAAGTCGGTAAGAAAAATATAGAACAGCTTCGCGAGAAATTTATCGATATTATGGCCAGGTTTACTGTATACACCGGTATATATCTACCTGATGATGTAAAAGCCAAATTAAAGGAACTACGAGAAAAGGAAGATAGCGGCCTGGCTACGATTGTTTACGATGCTATGTTCGAGGATCTGAAACTGGCCGGGCAGCTGGGCCGTCCCCTCTGCCAGGATACCGGCGTAATTCAGTATTTTGTGCAAGTGGGAACCGGGTTTCCACTGCTTGACGAAATGGAGGATTGCCTGCGTGAAGCAGTGAAAAGGGCTACCTTCCTTGGCCCACTTCGCCATAACGCGGTGGAGGTTTTTGACGAGAAAAACACCGGCAATAATATCGGTAAGAGGATTCCCTGGATTGACTGGGAGATAATACCTGATAGCGATGAAGCAAAAATATATGTATATATGGCCGGGGGCGGTTGCAGCCTTCCTGGTATAGCCAGAGTCCTGATGCCTCTGGAAGGATATGAAGGCATAGTAAAGCTGGTATTTGACCAGATTACTTCTTATGGAATAAATGCCTGCCCGCCTCTGCTGGTCGGTATTGGTATCGCCGGTTCGGTGGAGGTTGCAGCCAAATTGTCCAAGAAAGCCCTGCTGCGTCCTATAGGTTCCCAAAACAGCAATCCACGCGGTGCCGAGCTTGAAGCCAGAATCGAAGCCGGGCTGAATGCCATACAAATTGGACCGGGTGGTTTTACCGGAGAAAATTCCGTAATGGGCGTACATATTGAAGAAGCTGCCCGCCATCCGGCTACTATAGCCGTAGGCCTGTCTACAGGCTGCTGGGCCCATCGCAGAGCCGTAATTAAACTTTATGCTGATATGGAGTACGAAAGCATTTCGCACAAAGGAGCAGTTTTATGAGCAGTAAGATATTAACGACACCGATTCAGAATGAAGAGTTGGAATCACTGTCGATTGGCGATATTTTTTATTTGAATGGATATCTGATTAGCAGCCGGGATGATGTGCATCAACGATTGATCAAACAGCATAAGAAACTACCAATCGATCTGGCCGGCAAAGCTATTTTTCACGCCGGGCCGATTATGCAAGAAATAGAAGGACAGCCGGGGAAATATCGGGTAATCTCCATTGGGCCGACCACCAGCATGCGTATGGAGAAATACGAAAAAGAATTTATCGCTCAAACCGGTTTGAAGCTGATTGTGGGCAAAGGTGGCATGGGTCAGAATACGGTGGCTGCTTGCCAGGAACATAAGGTTATTCATGCGGTCTTTCCCGGAGGTTGTGCTGTTCTGGCGGCCAATTGCGTAGAAGAGGTTGAAGCTGTGGAATGGTTGGATTTAGGTATGCCGGAAGCAATGTGGGTAATGCGCGTGAAGAAATTCGGACCCCTGATCGTTTCCATCGATACCAGAGGAAATAACCTTTTTGAGGAGAATAAGAAGGCCTTCAACCTTAAGAAGGAAGCCATTGTTGAGGAAATCTGCTCACATGTCGATTACCTGGAATAGCAAAAATAATGATTTTAATAATTCATCTACCCGGGGATCTTTTACCCATCAAAATCATCAATTCCTATTTCCTTTAGCATATTTACATAAAGGAGCAATTCCTCCCGGGAAGAAACATTCAACTTCATATAGATGCGTTTATTATGCGTCTTTATGGTATTTATGCTCAGGCACAGAATGTCGGCGATCTCTTTGGCAGTATGGCCTTTTACATAAAGCTCGAAGACTGAATGTTCGGACGGAGAGAAATTCTTCGTATTTTCCAGAAATTTAGGGGGATAAACCCCCTAAATTTTTTTAAAAGCGAGATTCCACAGTAAGAAGTAATAGTATTCCTTGGCTTGTATCAATATAGTGCTTGTAGTCACAGCCCGCAGAGTCATAAGCATTTTTGGAGCAAGTAATATTTTTATTAAAGAACCTGGCTTATGCACTAAAAGCAGTATTTCCCTTGTAGGCGTTTTGTAAAATCGTCAGGACATCCAAATATTCCAGTTTCTTAAATGATCCCAGGGCTCCCCAGGCGGTTGCTTTCGCGGCCATTTCCTCCAGTCGCTCCGCTTCCACCCCGATTTCTTTCAAACTGCCGGCCAGATGCAGCGAGCGGAAAAACTCCGTCGTCTTTTCTATGCCCACCCGGGCCACGGCCAGGTCTTCACTTCCTTCTATTCCCCAGACATAGCGGGCATAATCTGCCAGCCGGGGTGCAGTCTTCTCATCCAGCACATAGTACATCCAATAGGGAGTGAGGATGGCCAGGCCCAGACCATGGGTTACATCATAGATGGCACTGATTTCGTGTTCTATATCGTGGGTAGCCCAATCAGTGCGCTTGCCCGCTCCCAGCAATCCATTCAGGGCCAGGCTTCCGGTCCACATCAGATTGGCCCGGGCCTCATAGTTGTCCGGTTTAGCCAGGGCTATCGGCCCATAGTGGATACAGGTCTTGAGCATAGCTTCCGCCAGGCGGTCCTGAATAAAGGTTCCCGGAGTAGGGCTGAAATATTGTTCAAATACATGGCTCATAATATCTACTGTTCCCGCCGCTGTTTGTTCAGGCGGAACGCTGAAGCTGTATTCCGGATCGAGGATGGAAAAACGGGGAATCAATAAGGGACTGCCGGTGCCCAGTTTCTCTTCCGTTTCCTCATTGCTGATTACCGCGTTACCGTTCATTTCCGAGCCGGTAGCAGCCAGAGTCAGTATGCATCCCAGCGGTAAAGCCTGGGTTATCCTGGCCCGGCGGGTAAAGAAGTCCCAGGCATCTCCCTCATAGCCGGTACCGGCAGCAATAATTTTAGCGCAGTCAATCGTGCTTCCCCCGCCAACTGCCAACACCAGCTCTACCTCATATTCCCGGCAGAGCTTCACCCCCTGGCGTACACTGCTTATTCGTGGGTTGGACTGGACCCCAGGCAGTTCTATGGGAGTGATTCCGGACTCTTTAAAAATATTTAGCAGCTGTTCATAAAGCCCGCTGCGCTTAATGCTGCCTCCACCGTAGACCAACAGCACCTTTTTGCCATAAGTCAAAACCTCCCGGGCCAATTCCTCAATCTTACCCCGCCCAAAATGGATACGGGTGGGAAATTGAATATCAAAGTTTAACATGCTGAATAATCATTCCTTTCTGCATAGATATTACTTTAGCGGTGCCGCCACCGGATTATTATTATCTTAGCGCAAATCCAGGGTCGGGAAAAGCAGAGGAGATTTAAAAAAACATGGTCGTCTGTCTATTCCTGATAAATAATATTTCCTCAAAAACAGCGTTTATCTGACTACAGTAAATAAGTGCTTTTATACCTTAATATTACCATGCATACCGGTATCTAGAGTATTCTTTTCTTATCTGTTATAATAAAGATAACAGACAGGGGCCTCCAAGCTCCCGGGTGCATAGCCACCGCCGGAATACGGTGCTGCATAATCTAAGTTTCTAACTGGAGGACCCCGAAATTATGGGGAACCTCCAGTTTGTTTTTATCAAGCTAGTTATAACGAGGTGAATTATGTCCCCCGCTAAGCGGCTGGGTTCCTATTAACAAAACAGGCGGCGGGTTCTAATCCCCCGCCCTCGTTGCAGCGGTGTGTTGAAACTGCTCTGTAGTTTCTTCCAATGCTTAAACAACCGGAACAACTGTGAATTTGCGTGGGTTGGAATCAGGGTCACGATAGATGTATAAATCGACCGGGTTTTTTAATGTAAAGAAATGTTATGGTCTAAGAAAGCGTCACCTTCCGGGTGCCATAGAAAGGGGAGATGTGCATGAAAACCATGACTGCTTTCGAGAAACAGCTTCAGGCCGAAAAGAAAAACCGTATAGCTAAGACACCATGCAAAATATGTAAAAACCATATCGAAAACAAGCCCTATATTGTGTTTGAAGAGAGATATTTTCATGTTGTTTGTTTGCGAAAAAGGCCCAACCTGGCTTATGACAGGTAAATGCCATGAATAAAGCAAGAGAATCAATCAACCCAAGCTTTTATACGGAGCTATCGTCGTGGCCCACCGACTCCACCGCCTGTTATTATTCCAGCAGCTCTGAGCTTGCCGCCTAATGCTCGCTTTGCCTCCCTTTTAAATAATGATCCCGCTTATTGCCCAGACTGCTGATTGACATAGATGCAATTATTTACCGAGTGAAGGAATAACAAGTTCGGGTACAGTCCCCGGACTTATTACTTACCCATATCCTTTCCCGTATAGGTAATATAAATTGACAATATAGCTAAAATACTTAAAATAATAGCTAAATTAAGAAGCTGGGGTGAGCTTATGCGTGTCAATAGTACAGATTTGCAGAACGCTTTCGGGAAATATCTTTCCCTGCTAGAGAAGGAAGATATTATTATTACCAAAAACGGGAGAAGCGTGGCCAAATTGCTTCGTTATAATGAACCTGATTATTTTCTGGTTCACGAAGAATCAAAAAACTATAAAACAACCAAGAGAATCAGCTATGAAGAATACATGGATTTGGTTGATTCATCTGATCAGAGGTATGAACTCATCGATGGAGAAAATTACCTGCTGGCTACACCAAGTTTTAAACATCAGGTTGTGGTTAACGAAATATCGGGTCATTTTTATAACTATTTTAGAGGAAAGTCCTGCCGCTCATTAACCTCGCCTTTTGATGTGAGGCTTTTCGGATTTGCCACCAAATTTGAAGAAGATCCTAATGTTGTCCAGCCGGATGTTGTTGTCATCTGCGACCTGGATAAGATCAACGAGGCTAACAAATATGAGGGCATCCCCTCACTTATTGTTGAAGTATTGTCTCCATCAACTAAAGGCAAGGATATGGTTATGAAGCTAAATCTGTACATGAAAAGCGGTGTTTTGGAGTACTGGGTAGTAGATATGGAAAGCAAGAGTATTTTACAGTACTCCTTTTCCCCCGAGAGAGATATAGATAGCTTAAAAAGCCTGGGGGAGGAAGATACCATAGAATCAAGCGCTTTTGCCGGGCTTAAGATACTGTTAGGAGAAATTTTTGCTGAAATATAACTATCTTCGACCATGCGGTAAGCTATAATCCTTTTCAGCTGAATACTTATCCCAGGAAAATGTGAAAAATCACAATAACTACTTTTGCTGGAGAAGCATTGTAAGAGAAAGCGGAAAATCGACCGCTTAGCGGGGGACATATTCCATCTCGTTATAAATTACCAGGTGAAAGTAAAGTTTGTGTTTTATCGTAATAAAAATTAAGATTTTAGGGAGAGGGAGGCGTGATATTTTTGCTGAAAAGGATTATTTGTTATGCTATGGTTTTGAGCTTAGTGGCCTTGAGTGCCGCGCCGGCTCTGGCCAAACCGGCACCGGGAGATTTTGCCGATTTGCTGGGGCACTGGGCGCAGAAGAATGTTAGTGCAGTTTGTAATCTGGGGTTGATGAGTGGAATGGGAGAAAATGAGCAGGGAAGCCAGGTTTTCTCTCCTGATGGCCTGGTTAACCGGGCGCAGTTGGCGGTTGTGTTACAGCGCACATTTGAACTGGACTATGGAGAAAAGAGTTTTATAAAACAGCCGCAGGCCAGCGATTATTACTTGGATGTGGATAATGGGGCCTGGTATGCGGAGGCAGTGAAATTCTGCGCCATAAACCAGGTATTTGATCCTACGGAAAAATTCTATCCTGAACAGGCGGTAACCCGGATAGAAGTGGCCCGGGCGATACATCGCTGTGTCAAAGCCAAAGGCTTGAATATTCCCATGATTATGCTGATGCCTTATTACCAGGATATGGAGGGGCTTTCACAAGAGGACAGCAATGCCCTGGTTTTCGCCAGCAACACCTCATTGATGAAAGGAGATGGCCAGAACTGGCGACCTCAGGAGCAGATTACCCGGGCGGAGCTGGCCACAGTGCTAAATAGCTTGCTGCGACTGCTGGCAGTAGATGAGAGCTATGACGGCCAGGAATACAGCGTGACTCCAGGCTACAGCTTTATACTGATGCTGGACAGCAATCCTACTACCGGCTATTCCTGGACGGCTTCCTATGATGAAAAGATTTTAGCCCTGGCTGCCAGGCACTACCAGCAGGCGGGAGAAGGCAATATTATGGGGCAGGGGGGCAAGGATATCTGGATATTTAAAGCCCTGCAAGCTGGAACTACCGAGATTAAGATGACTTATTCCCGTTCCTGGGAGAGCGTTGAACCCATAAAGACCTTTACTCTGAAAGTTGTAATTGCTCCGGGCCAGGCCGAAGCGGGAAAAGTAAAGGTGAGCAGCCGGGTGCTGAAGGACAAATCCGATAATATGGATGTTGACCTGGAGATACCGATGGTAAGCGGACTGGAAGCGGCGCTGCAATCCGCCATCAACCAGCGTTTTGAAGGGGACGCTATGGAATTAAAACAATCCTTGGAGACAGGGCTCAAGGCTTATGTTGCCGAGTGTAAAGCAGAGGGTTACCCCATCCGGCCTTACCAGTTGTTTATCCGCTATCAGCAGTGCAGCCTTAATGATAAGGTGTTAAGCCTTTATGTGGATTATTACCAGTATACCGGCGGTGCCCACGGCATAACCGAGCGCCGGGCCTATAATATTGACTTGAAGAGCGGTGAATTGCTGCCCCTGGCGGCGATGTTCAAGCCTGGTTATGATTACAAGGCAGTAATAGAGCAGGAAATCAAGCGGCAGATTGCTCTGGATCCTGATGCCTATTTCAAAGGGGACATGGGCTTTAAAGGTATCAATAAGGAGCAGGGCTACTATCTGGAGGATGAAAACCTGGTGATATATTTTGGCCAGTATGAAATAGCCTCCTATGCCGCCGGTATTCCCGAGTTCAAAATACCGCTAAAATTATTGAGCATTTAATAAGATTTACCAGGTAAAAGGGGCGGTTCCTTGACAGTTGGAAGGAACCGTTCTCTTAATTTCACTACCATTATTAGGAGGACAAACTTCTTCGCGTTTTCCAATGATGTAAAATGTATTTATCTGTTCCGAACCCAAAGATTCTTCAATTTCAACAATGATTCTTACCGATACATTAGCTGATATCTTATAATAACGATCAGTGCCTTTTACTTTTTATAACTGAGAGAAAGGTAAGTGTGGTCTTGCAAAAATAACTCTATAGTCCTATTAGCTTGTTTGTAGGTGCTTTTATCGAGGGATATAATTTGCTTATACCTGTCAAACTCGGTACGGGCTCATTTACTCGGCTAAAAATTTGATTTGGTTTCTGCCGGCATTTTTTGCTTGGTACAGGGCTTTATCAGCTAGTAAGATTAAATCTGTAGGGGAAGAGTTACTATCCGGAATCTTGGAAGTAACCCCAATGCTAACCGTCACATACTTGCTTAAGGAAGAGTCGCCATAAGGTATTTTAAGCCCCTCAATTTTTTCGCATAATAATAAAGCCATTTTTATAGCTTCATCTTTTTTACACTCAGGCATGATTACTACAAACTCTTCACCCCCATAGCGAGCTACCAGGTCACTGGCACGCTTAAAGGAATTGGCAATTGCCTTTGCAACCTGTATTAGGCATTCGTCCCCAGCCAAATGACCATAACGGTCATTATAACCTTTAAATAAATCAATATCTAAAATCATTACTGAAATAGATTTTCTGTTTCTAAAACAACGATTCCATTCGTTCTCTATAATCTCATCGAATTTACGCCTGTTCCATAAGTTGGTTAAAGGGTCTTTTAATGAGAGTAGTTGGAGGGCTTGATTTGTTTTTTCTAATTCAAGTTTCTGGTGTTCTATTTTTTCCTTCGACTCCTCCAGAGCTTTAGTTCGTTGCTTGACCACTTGATCTAGATTAAGGTTCATTTCCTTTAATTGCATGGTCATTACCTCTTCTTTTTCCATCGCTTCAGAAAACTGCTTGGCTAATACAATAGAAATAGTAAAGACAAATATCATTTGGCCAATAGATGATAGATTACCGGTTCTAAAAATAGATCGCAAAAGTGTAGACCCATTATCATTTAGCCATATGCTTAAGAAAATAATATCATTCAAGCTGGTAATGAATAATGCCAGACCACCGGCCACAATCAACCCGATATTTTTATCTTTTTTAAATAGTTTTTTGAAGAAGATATAAGTTAAATAGATGATTACGATTAAAGCAACAATTTGGTAGATAGGATTAAAAGTAGTAAATATTCTTGCTGGAGTAAGGAGAACAAGTCCTCCAAAAACGAGTCCAATAATGATGATGAACCGGACAAATTTCTCGGAAATGTCTTTAGGAAAAACGAATTTAAAGAACATTACTATCAATGGCACCCCTAGATAGAAGGTCAGTGTTTGCATTTTGTGGGCTACTTCCCAATTAAAACCTGGAAACAAGTAAATAAAGAGTCTTTCCCCTACCAGTAAGGTTCTAATTCCAATAAATATACAGAACAAACCAAAGTATAAAGTAGAACGATTCTGTCTTCTAAAGAAAAATAGAGCTATATGATAAGCTCCAATAATCATTATACAGCCAAATAGAATTAGCTCGTAAGCCATATTCTTATACCGCAAGTTAAGAACCAATTCTTCACTACCTAGTATTAAACGCTCCAGTATCCCGCCACTTCGATGATAGAAATTAGATACTTGCAGGATAATTTCATTTTCACCCTTTTGTGCCGCAAAAAAAGCTAACTGGGGAAGGTATTGAGGGGCCATGCTTTCTCTGTTTTGACCTACTATACCGGAGGAGGCAATTAGTTCATCATTAACCCAAAGTTTGTAAGCAGTAAAAATCCTAGGTATTTTTAAAGCTAATCGCTCTTTTTCCCCGGTTTTAATGATTAATCTATAGGTAGCATAACCCGCTCCGGGTAATTCCATGTCGTTAAGTTGATAATGGTTCCACGAACCGGGGATTTCAATATACCCAGTCCTACTTATTTCTGTTACTTTTAAATCTGATGGTTCCAATAGTTGATTCCAGTAAAATTCCCATTGCCCATCTAATCCTATAAGATCCTGGTCAAACCGCCATTCGCTTAAGTCGAGCATTCCTTCAACGGCTCTGGGATGTTTAGGCGAAAGTTCCTGGGAACAACCTGCCAATAAAGTCGATATAATCAACATTATTAATATAATACTTATGCCCTTTTTGTTATGCATGCAAACTCCCGGGTGCGATTCCAAACTTCGACCCCATAAGCTATATTTCGTCAAATTATACCCATATATTAGCATAGACCAAGAAGCGAATAAAGACAACTTGGAAATTCCAGTCCCTGCTCCTATTCACGTCTTATCTGAGCTTTTCAATAAACCGCTTGACAATGATTAATAATACGCTTACTCTAACAGTAGACCAATAGACTAGTGCACTAAAGGTCTAGGAGGTGGAAGCCATGAAATTTGACAGTTCCCGTCCCATTTATCGGCAGATAATTGACAGCTATAAAAAGCAGCTTATTCGGGGTGAGCTCAAGATGGGTGATAAAATACTATCCCAGCGGGAATATGCTGAGCAAGCACGCATAAACCCGAATACCGTGCAGAGAGCTTATCGGGAAATGGAGGCCCTGCAAATGGTGGAAACGCAGCGGGGGCAGGGGACATTTATTATTGCTACCGAGCCGATGCTGACAGAAATTAAGTTGGAGATGGCCCGGGATGTGCTGGAGTATTTTATCGGGGAGATGAAGTCTCTGGGATATACCTACGCCCAGATAATAAGCATGTTGGAGGAAGAAGAAAAGAAACAGGGAGGAGGGTTTTAATGATTGAATTTAAAGAGGTGTCGAAAAGGTTTGGTAGTACACTGGCCCTGGATAAGTTGGATGCAAATTTCCCCACTGGTAAAATAATTGGTCTTTTTGGTCCCAATGGAGCAGGTAAATCAACCAGTATTAAAATGATAGCAGGGCTCAATCGTCCGGATCAGGGGCAAGTAGTGATAGACGGTGAATTGCCGCGCATGAGCAAAGCCCAAATAGCCTACTTGCCGGAAATAGATCATTTATATCCTTGGATGACTATTGGCCAAGCGGCCGGATTTACCCGAAGCTTTTATGTGGATTGGGATAACGACAAATACCATGAGCTTTTAAAATACTTAAACCTGAATGCGGAAATGAAAATAGGTAAAATATCCAAAGGTCAGAGAGCTAAAACCAAGCTATTGCTTACCGCTGCCCGGCGTGCCCCTTATCTGTTAATGGATGAACCATTATCAGGTATAGATATTTTGACCCGAGAAGAAATAATAAACACTCTGGTAAGAGATTATCGGGAAGGGGAACAGACCATAATAATATCCACTCATGAGATTGCCGAGGTGGAGAGCCTGGTTGACGAAGTGTTTTTTATTGATCAAGGAAAGATTATGCTATCCGGATCGGCGGAAGAATTCCGAGTGGAAAGGGGTCAATCTCTGGTAGAAATAATGAAGGAGGCGTTTCGCCATGCCGACCAGTAAGTTAAAAATGTTTTCCCAATTATATACCAAAGATATGCGGGAATTAGTGCCTGAAATCGTTATAGTAGCAGCTGCGGCAGTGATTCTTAACGGATTGTTCTATTTTAATATGAACCGCTATACATCATTTCACCCGGCAGTTTTTATAATACCTACTTTTATGGTGCTGGCCGTGGCGGCTTTTTTGCCGTTTATTTCTTCTTTCAAACTGGTAAGCCGTGAGTGGAGCAATAATACGGTTTATCTCATCATGTCATTGCCTGTTTCAGGGGTCATGATTATGGGGGCCAAGCTGGCTGCTTTAATTACCCAGTATATTGCGGGTACCTTGATAGCTGTCTTGATGGGATTGTTTTTGGCCCGGGAAGCAATTCCGGATATTATGAAATTAATATCCAATTACCCGGATATTTTGAACCTGGCCATTATGTTTTATTTACTGAGTATTGCCGCTTTACTATTCTTGATTAGTATGGGCTTTTTGAGTCAGATTACAGGAAAATTAAGCTCGCGTTTCTCCAGTTTGATTACTTTTGTAGTTTTCCTTCTCACCTTTTATAGCATGAGTAAAATCATCAGTTTTTCTATCGTTAAACTAAAAATGATAACAGCTGCCGGTTCATCGGCAATCCTTAACAATTCGTCCCTGTCCGGGGACCTATTAATATTGTTGCTGGCAGCGGCAGTAGTATTCACCTTAGCCGTGGTAATTTATGATCGTAAGATAGAGCTATGACTTCCTCGGGGCGTTCCCTTGTTCCAGGTTTTTAAAGCGGGAATAAAACATGGCCATTTAAAATATACATTTCATATAACGAGGTGAACAATGTCCCACGCTTAAGCGGTCGCCTCCTCCGCCTCGTTGCAGCGCTGTGTTGAAACTGCTCCGCAGTTTCCTCCGATGCTTAAATGCCTTGCTGGGAGACGAGCAAGCGTTAAAACCTAGTAAAGCTGGGGTGAAGTATGATGGTCAGAAGCTTCAAACTACGAATGCTCCTGGTGATATTTCTGGTTGCTGCCGCTGGTTTGGCCATGCAGTCAGGTGAAAGCAGCCGTAGAATAGCGGAGCCGGTCATTCGTTTTATGCTCAAAGATTACGGGGTGGAACAGAAAATTGCTAGCTTTATTGACAACCTGAGGGATCAGGGTCGTCTTGATCTAGTTCCAGCCCGCAGCAGTTCTACCCTGGCTTTGCCCTGCGAGTATATTACGGTTAAAAAGAACTATGGTTGGCATTGGAATAGCAAGACGCATAAACAGGAGTTCTCGCCGGGTATCTACCTGGAAGTAAACCACAATACCGCAGTAAAACCTATATTGGATGGACGGGTAATAGAAATATCAAGCAATGAGGAAGGACGCCAGGTATTGCTGGAACATAATGAGAATTTTTATTCCTTTTATGGTGGATTGGATGAAGTTTTCGTGGAAGAAGGAAAGGAACTGGTTAAAGATAGTCTTATCGGCAAAACCGGCAACACCCTCTATTTTGAAATCAGAAACCAGGATGGACCGCAGGATCCTACGCCGCTTTTTGAATAGAAGTGAAATTTGCTCGCCTTTTGGGTATTCCTATTCGGGTCAATCCCCTGTTTTTGTTGCTGGCTATTCTTTACAGCTGCTTAGGACTGGGGCGGGAAATAATCATTATTTTAGCCGCAGTGTTTTTGCATGAAATAGCTCATACCCTGGTTGCCTTGATGCTGGGAATAAAGGTGGCGGAGATTGAAATCCTACCCTTTGGGGGTCAGGCTCAAATTGAGGATTTTACTGCTCTGGATCCGAGCAAAGAAATCTACCTGGCCTTGGCTGGACCGGCGGTGAGTCTGCTCCTGGCAGGCTTATTCTATTTTTTACAGCCTTATCTGAATTTGGATTTACAATTTTTCGTAAATATCAATCTGGTCTTGGGTTTATTTAATCTTTTGCCGGCTCTCCCCCTTGATGGAGGGAGGGTTTTTCGCGCTCTAATATCACCTCTGCTGGGTTTTAAAAGGTCGACCAAAATCGCGGCTTTTTTGGGCCAGTTCATAGCCCTCCTCCTGCTTGCCTATGGTTTTTATCTGAGCTATACCCGTTTAACCGGGGCCAATTATATAGTGATTGGGATTTTGCTTTTCTGGGCTGCCCGGCGGGAAGGCAAATTGCTGCTTTATAGTTTTATGCGCTATTTGCTACACAAGAAAGCTGAACTGGCCCGGAAAGGTTTTTTGTCCTGCAACCAGTTGGTGGCTTACACTTATACCCCGGTCAAAGAGATATTGAATGCTACCGGTCCCAGTTATTATTTGGTGGTGGTAGTGCTGGATGAAGATCACCATCCCCGAGGAATGATAAGCGAAGTGGAGCTAATTGAATGTTACCTGGAGAAAGGTCCGCGGGTTTCTCTGGAGGATTGTCAGTAGCTATTTTCTTCCCCTCTAGCCTGGCAAACTCCCGGCATCGTAATCACATTTTTTTAAATCCTACATCTACTTTCCCTTTAAGCATCGGAAGAAACTGCTGATCAGTTTCAACACAGCGCTGCAACGAGGCGGGGATTAGAAACCCGCCGCCTGTTTTGTTAATAGGCGAGCACTTAGCACCCTGCGGGCACCACTGATGTTCGCTTCGCTCACTATTATGGATGCGGGGGACATATTTCATCTCGTTATAACAAGGTTCTCGGCGGCCTTTGGGTGCTTAAAGATTTTGTTTTATGGTAATATATATAATACGCAAAGCTATATTAATGGAGGAATAGTATTTTTGAAAGACCAGCTTTTTCGCGATATTCTGTCCCGAGTAGCAAAACCAGCGCGCTACACGGGCAGTGAACTGAACATGATAAAGAAAGACTGGGAGCAGGCGGGAGTAAAGATGGCTTTTGCCTTTCCCGATGTCTATGAAGTGGGGATGTCCCATGTCGGGGGGAAGATACTTTATGGGCTGGTTAATGAGAAAAGCCGGCATCTTCTGGAGAGGGTTTTCGCCCCCTGGCCGGATATGGAAGCGATAATGCGAGCGGAACAAATACCGCTGTTTTCGCTGGAGTCTTTCCGTCCCGTACTGGATTTTGAGGTCTTAGGTTTTTCCTTACAATATGAATTATCCATTACCAATGTTTTAAACATGCTGGATTTGGCCGGAATACCGTTATGGTCCAGAGAAAGAAACGAAGCACATCCGCTGGTTATTGCCGGGGGACCAGTGGTTTTTAACCCGGAACCCTTTGCCGATTTTTTCGATATATTTATTATCGGTGATGGGGAAGAAGTTTTACTGGAGTTCCTGGACAAAGTGGAAACCAGCCGGGGATTGGAGAAAGTGGAAAAACTGAAAAGGCTGGCAGCTATTGAAGGTGTCTATGCTCCGGCCCTATATAATGTAGAATACCGGGAAGATGGGATATTAAAGTCCTTTGAACCCAGGTTTGCGGAAGTGCCGGCCCGGGTTCGTAAAAGGGTGGTTAAAGATCTGGATCAAGCCTACTATCCTGATAAGCCCCTGGTACCCTATATGGAGATAACCCATGACCGTGCCGTTTTGGAGGTAATGAGAGGTTGCCAGCGGGGATGCCGCTTCTGTCACGCAGGAATAGTCTACCGGCCGGTACGGGAAAGGAGCCTGGAAACGCTGGAGAGCCAGGCCCGGCACCAATTGCAGAACACCGGCTATGAGGAGATATCCCTGGCTTCTTTGAGCAGCCTGGATTATTCGGGAATAGACCCCTTGTTAAAGGGTTTGGTGGGAAACTATGGGGAAAAGGGTATTGGGGTATCTTTACCATCATTGCGGGTAGATGCCTTTTCCATTGACCTGGCTAATGAAGTGCAGAAGGTCAGGAAAACCACCTTGACCCTGGCTCCGGAAGCTGGAACCCAACGCTTAAGGGATATAATTAATAAGAATGTCAGCGAAGAACAGTTGCTGGATGCAGTGGAGGCCGCCTTCAAGTCTGGTTGGCTTTCGCTTAAGTTATATTTTATGATCGGACTTCCCGGGGAAAGGGAAGAGGATCTGGAGGGAATTATAGAAATATTGCAAAAGGTTAAATACATTGGGGACAAGTATTCCCGCCGCCCGGTGGAGATCCGGGCCAGCCTGGCTTCTTTTGTGCCCAAGGCTCATACTCCTTTTCAATGGAGACCACAGAACACTATGGCGGAGCTGGATAGTAAACAGCAGTTTTTGTCACGGAGAAGAAGGAAGCGAATCAAGCTGAGTTTTCATGACAGACGGACCAGTTATTTGGAAGGGGTCATAGCCCGGGGGGATAGGAGATTAGCGCCAGTGATTTATCTGGCCTGGCAAAAGGGCTGCAAGTTTGATGGCTGGTCCGAATATTTTAATTTTGACAACTGGCAGGATGCTTTCCGGGAAAGTGAAGTAGAACCGGAATTCTATACCGGGCGGCAGCGCCCCTACGAAGAAAGTTTTCCCTGGGATTTCATTGATATTGGAGTAAGCAAAGAATTTTTGCAGGAAGAAGATCAAAAGGCTGAGGAAGGCTTGACTACAGCCGATTGCCGGCAGGAAGGCTGTAGTGATTGTGGAATTTGTCTGGCGATGGAAGTAAGTTTGAATATTAAGGGTGGAAATGTTGATGCGCTTGAGAAGCAGATATAGGGTGGGGCCGGAATTGAAATTTCTGGGTAACCTGGATATGATGCACTTGATGGAAAGGAGCCTGCGGCGGGCCGCTATTCCTTACGCTCTTAGCGAGGGCTTTAATCCCCACATCAAGTTATCCATGGGTACGGTACTGCCGGTGGGCTTGTGGGGGGAAAACGAATATTTTGACCTGGAACTAAGCCAGAGGATGGATATTATAGATTTCAGGCAAAAACTCTCGGTGGCTTTGCCCTCCTGCCTGCAATTAGGGGAATGCCAGGAGATAAACGACAGCGCTCCCTCCCTGATGAAAATCATAAATGCCGCTTCCTATGTATTTTTGCTCGAACCTCCATTTCCCTCTTTGGATAAATGGAAAGAGGAACTCTTAGCCCGCCCATCTTTAACGGTCAGAAGCCGGGGCAAAAAAAAAGGTCTTGACAAAGAACTACGTACTGGTATTTATAGAATAGAGGTTGAGCAATCTTTGAACTTTGGCCGGGTAGAGATATGGGTGGCTGTAGGTGAACCAGTAAATGTGCGCTATGACGAACTCGGTGAGTTGTTGCTGCAAACTGGCTTTACGCAAAAAAGTATAGCCGAGGTTTTCCGCAGTGGGAATTATATTCGGGAGGGTTCTTCCTATCTCTCCCCACTGGAAGTGCGGTTAGACAAGCACACTTCACCCTGCGGGCACTCTGGTGTTCCACCTTGCGGTGTCACTATTAAGGTTGGGGGCATGAGGGTCAATAAATAAAAAAGGTGAGTTGAATTGATAAAAGAAATAATTGCCGAAGTATACCCCTGGGAATCACGGGTGGCGATAGTTGAGGATGGTCGCCTGGCTGAGGTGTTTTGGGCTGACCAGGGTGAGAATGTAGGTAAGATATACAAAGGTAAGATTAAAGATATATTACCCGGCCTGTCCTGTGTTTTTATTGACATCGGATTGGCGAGGAACGCTTTCTTATATGCCGGCGATGTTGTCAGGGTAGGGAAAAAGAAAGGGCTTAATGTATATGAACTCTTAAAGAGCGGTCAGGATATTATGGTACAAGTGAAAAAGGAAGCTTTTTCCGAAAAAGGAGCTCGGGTAACGGGGGATCTCAGTATTCCCGGGCGCTTGCTGGTTCTTCTGCCTTTTCAGAACGAAGTATCTATTTCGCGCAAAATCACCGGTGATGAGCGGAGGAAGCACCTGCGTTCTCTACTTGAGGAAAGCAAGCCGGAAAATGGCGGCATCATTGTGAGAACTGCGTGCCTGGAAGCTGAAGATCAGGAGATAATCCAGGAATTAAATAGGTTGCTCAAGACCTGGGAAGAAATAAAGCAACGCTATCAAAACCGGAAAGCTCCCAGTCTGATTTATGAAGATATGGATGTTTTGGAAAGAACCATGCGGGATTATCTGGATGGTAATTTGAGCCGGATAGTGATAAATAACCGGAGACTTAAGGACAAGATTCTGGACTATATCAGCGGTAAGAAGATTTTTAATAGTTTGAGGGTTGATTATGAAGAGGGAGCACTTTTCGAAAAGTACAACCTGGAGAAGGATATTAAAAGATCGCTGCGCCGGAAAATATGGTTAAAAAACGGAGGCTACCTGATTTTTGATCGTACCGAAGCTATGACCGTAATAGATGTAAACAGTGGTAAATTTACCGGCAAAGATAATTTTGAAGAAACGGTTTTCAAGATAAATATGGAAGCAGCCATAGAAATACCACGGCAGCTCAGGCTGCGCAGCCTGGGGGGCATAATTCTCATTGACTTTATTGATATGAAAGAAAAGTCTAACCAGGATGAGTTAATAAAGGTTTTAAAGACGGGATTGGAAAAGGATAAGGCTAATACTCGTATTATCGGCATAACTGGTTTGGGTTTCCTGGAAATGACCCGCAAGAAATCTCGTTATGGGGTAGTGGAGTTTTTCACTGATGAGTGTAGCAATTGTAGTGGTCGGGGACATATTATTAACCTGCAGGCTCTGGCCAGTGAAGCCAAGAGGAAAATGGCCCATATGGGATACCTGGAGAATAACCAGATAATATGTAAAGCAGAGCCGCGTTTATTAAAGATATTAAAAGATGACGAAAAAGATATAGGATACATCGAAAGGCGGAGTGGCAAGAGCGTATTGCTATTATCCGACCCGGATTTGGCCCCGGGAGAATACAAAATATTCGCCGGCAGCGAATAGCAGCAATATCTTGACTAGCTTCGCTATTTATGTTAAGTTTTTATCTGGGTTTCATGTTTTTGTAACCGCACAGTTCGGGTTTTTAAAAGGCTCTATAGCCTACCTGCAATTGGCGAGTCTGAGGAATATGGAGGTGTATTGAATTGTATGCAATTATTGAAAGTGGTGGGAAGCAGTATAAAGTAGCGGAAGGAAGCGTAATAAAAGTTGAAAAACTGGATGTTGCGGCCGGTGAAAAACTTACTCTGGATCAAGTCCTTTTTTTCAATGATGGTAATGGTAATGTAAAGATTGGGAATCCGCTGGTAGCTGGCGTACGGGTGATTGCCGAAGTAATGGAACAGGGAAAACACAAGAAAATTACGGTTTTCAAGTATAAACGGAGAAAGAACTATCGCAAGAAACAGGGGCATCGTCAACCGTATACCAAAATTAAAGTGGAAAAAATAGAAGCTTAATGCTTGCGCTAACCATTAATTATAAGAATAATAAAATCATATCATTCAAAATAGAGGGACATGCGGGATTTGCCCCTGAAGGTGAGGATATATACTGTGCCGGCGTATCAGCGGTAGCCCAGACCGCCTTGCTTGGTCTAATCAAACAGCTGACGGTTGAGCCCAAGTATCAGATGGAAAAAGGCTTCCTGGAATGTGAACTTCCGCCCTCTTTGAATGAAGAAGAGATGGAAAAGGCCCAGATAATTCTATCTACCATGGAAGCAGGATTGCTTTCCATGCAAGAAGCATATCCCGGCATAATTAGAGTTAATATCAGGAGGTGTTAAGAATGTTCACTTTTGATTTGCAGTTATTTGCCCACAAAAAAGGTGTTGGTAGTTCCAAAAACGGTAGAGATAGCCAGTCCAAGAGACTGGGAGTTAAAAGGTATGATGGTCAGATAGTTACTGCCGGTAATATTCTGGTTCGACAGAGAGGTACCAAGATTCATCCTGGTCAGAATGTGATGATTGGTGGAGATGATACCCTTTTTGCGATAATTGACGGTAGAGTAAAATTTGAGAGAAAAGGTCGGGACAAAAAACAGGTTAGTGTATATCCGCTGGAAACCATGACCATGTAATTTCCCATCTGAACTGATAACAGGACCCCTGGAGTTTTTCAGGGGTTTTTGTTATTATTAGGTAGTTGGGAGAAAATCTTTTGTTTACAAATTGTGCAACCCTTCTGCAACAAAAGAGGTTTTGCAGTAAAACCCCTCATGACCGGGGTCACAACTACCGATGAAAAGTGAGTTAGTAGGCGCTTGAATAGTAAGTTATAGTAGGAAATGAATTAACCCCCTTACCCCTCACTCCTCACTTTTCTTACTAGTCATACAACTTTATACAACAATGTCTATGCAGTGGAGTCAATGTTGTTAAGTGCAAAAAAAGGAGAGTTATTTTGGAAGCCAAACATAGTATGGAGATATTAAGAAGGGTCAGGCATGATTTTGCCAACCACCTGCAGGTTGTAAGCGGATACCTGGAACTGGGCAGATGCCAGCAGGTAAAAGAATATATTGCTGAAATAGTTATGGATATGGCTGAAGAGAAAAAAATATTTGAGGCGGGCCTCTCTGCTAAAGAAGCGCTGTATTTTTTTGAAAAAACATTAACAGCTCGTGAGCTGGGAATAATATTAAGGTACGAGGATTTGGAAGTCAATTCGTTGGACCTATCCCGGCTTAACCATGAATTGGATGAGGCATTGCATGAATTGTCCAGTCAGCTAAAGGGAAGGGAAGAGGAACCAGTGGTCTATCTTTCCGTATATAATAGCGAAGAAGAAATAACGATGCTTTTCTCCTGTACTATGCTAGCGCAAAGCCCGGTGAAGATAAGTATCAAGGAGTGAAACCATGTTTGTTGATCAGGCCCGGATATTTGTTAAGGGCGGAGATGGAGGAAACGGGATTGTGGCTTTCCGCCGCGAAAAATATGTTCCCATGGGTGGCCCGTCTGGTGGTGACGGGGGGCGGGGAGCCAATGTAATATTAGTGGCTGATGAAGGACTAAAAACCCTGATGGATTTTAAATATCGCCGGCATTTTAAAGCGGAGCGCGGAGCCCATGGACAGGGCAAGAATATGCATGGTGCCTGGGGCCAGGACTTACGGGTTAAAGTCCCGGTAGGAACGGTGATAAAAGACGATGAAAGCGGCGAGGTTTTGGCTGATCTGCTGCTTCAAGGACAAGAGGCGGTAGTGGCCAAAGGGGGGAGAGGAGGACGAGGTAATGCTCGTTTCAGCTCGGCCATTAATAAAGCGCCGTCCTTCTCGGAAAATGGGGAACCGGGAGAAGAGAAATGGATTCGCCTGGAATTGAAATTGCTGGCCGATGTAGGATTGGTTGGTTTCCCCAATGCAGGAAAATCTACGTTAATATCAAGAGTTTCAGCGGCCCGGCCTAAAATTGCCGATTATCCTTTTACTACTCTGGTGCCCAACCTGGGGGTGGTCATGACCAAGGAACGGGATACTTTCGTTCTGGCTGATATTCCTGGTTTAATTGAGGGCGCTCATCAGGGTTTGGGATTGGGACATGAATTTCTCCGGCATATTGAGCGCACGCGGGTAATACTGTTTATTCTGGATGCAGCCCAGACGGAGGGAAGAGATGTAGTGGAGGATTACCGGATTCTCTACCGGGAACTCGAGCTGCATAATCCGGATTTACTAAAACGACCACAGCTCATTGTCGCTAATAAAATGGATATTCCGGATGCCCGGGATAATGCCCGGAGATTGGAGAGTGAGCTGGGGAAGACGGTACACTGTATATCCGCTGTGACTGGGCAGGGAGTAGAGGAATTAATGGGAAAAACCTATGCGCTTTTACAAGCTGCTCCCCAGGAAATTCCGAGTGGTGAAGAGCCGGTTGTAAGACGTTTTGAAGAAGAGCTGCCCTTTAAAATTGATAAAGTGGATGGAGTTTTTGAAGTTAGTGGCCCGCGCATTGAGAAACTGGTAGTCATGACTAACTTCAATAGTGACGAAGGCCTGCAGCGCTTTCAAAGAACTGTAATCAAGATGGGTCTGGAAGAGGCCTTAAAAGAGCACGGAATCAAAGAAGGGGATAGTGTTAGAATAAAGGATTTTGAGTTCGAATTTACAGAATAGAGGTTTCAAGGGGGCGGTCCTTTTGACACCGTGACCCTTAAGCCTCACTTTTCTTACTAACCCCCCATGGCCAGGGGCCACAACCACCAATGAAAATAGGGGAAGCAACAAGTGCGAATTTTTTTGACGCTGATTAACGCTGATTTATTAAAATTTTATAAGATAGTATCGGCGTAAATCACCCTACGGGTACTGATGCTCCCTGCGGTTGTTATTAAGGTTGCTGCGCCCGAAGGGTCAGCGTCCTTCTGCGTCTAAATCTTATTTTCTTACTAATAACGGAATAATTTGAAACAGGGTGATAAGACATGGGCTGGCGTGATAAATTTAATAAATGTCGCCGGGTAGTAATCAAGGTGGGAACCAGCACCTTAACTTATAGCAATGGGCAGCTTAACCTGCAGCGTATTGAACAACTGGTAAGGGAAATGGCTGATTTACATAACCGTGATATGGAAGTATTGCTGGTCACTTCGGGAGCCATTGGTGTAGGCGCCAACCGGATGGGCTATAAAAAAGTTCCCAAGACTATGCCGGAGAAACAAGCTCTGGCAGCAGTAGGTCAGGGAGCCTTGCTGCATCTCTATGAAAAGTTCTTTGGCGAATATGGCAAAACGGTGGCCCAGGTCTTGTTAACCCGGGATGATCTGGATGACCGCATGCGCTACCTGAATGCTACCAATGCTTTGTTGGCCATCCTGGCCATGGATGTTATTCCCATCATAAATGAGAACGATACCGTGGTAGTCGATGAGATCAAGTTTGGCGATAATGACACCCTTTCGGCCCTGGTAGCCGGGATTGTGAATGCTGATCTCTTGCTTATTCTCTCTGATGTTGATGGTCTTTATGACTGTGACCCCAGGACGAATAAGGAGGCGGTGTTGCAACACCAGGTAAGTGAGATTACCCGGGATATGGAAGATAAATCCACCAGTCGGGGGAGCAGTTTTTCCAGTGGGGGAATGTTTACCAAGTTAAAGGCGGCCCAGGTTTGTATGGCTGCCGGTGTACCCATGGTAATTGCCAATAGCGATGAAGACAATGTAATCCGCCGCGTGGTGGGCGGAGAAGAACTGGGTACCCTTTTTATTCCCCGTGAAGAAAAAATGCATGCCCGGGAAAAGTGGATAGCCTTCGGTACCGTTTGCCAGGGCAAGCTTTTGGTTGATGCCGGAGCTCGTCAGGCCCTGCTCAACCGGGGAAAAAGCCTGCTGCCTTCCGGGGTAACCGGGGTTGAGGGGGAATTTGACCGGGGAACGGTGGTGGCTGTGATAGAGCCCGATGGCCGGGAAATTGCCCGGGGCCTGGTTAACTACGCCGCCCGGGAAATCGCCTTGATAGCAGGTAAAAGAAGCAGTGAGATAGAAGCTATATTAGGAGAGAAGGATTATGATGAGGTAATTCATCGCAATAATCTATGGGTAAGGGGATGAGTTATTTCTGAGGTAAAGGAGAAATGAGAAATGGATAAAAGCTTGGAAGAAAAACTAATGGAACAGGGTAAGAAAGCTAAAGCGGCTTCACGCTTCCTGGCTACAGCCTCTACCACCCTCAAGAACGAAGCCCTGCTGAAAACGGCGGACGCTCTGGAAGCACAGGGAGCGGAAATAGTAGCCGCCAATGCCATTGACCTGGAGTTGGGGGAAAAACAAGGTTTGACTCCCGCTCTGCTGGAGCGCTTGGCCTTAAATGAGAGTCGGATAAAGGATATGGCTCAAGGACTGCGTGAAATTGCCGCTCTTCCAGACCCGGTGGGGGAGGTTCTGGGGATGTGGAGAAGGCCCAATGGCCTTGAAGTAGGGCGGATTAGAACCCCTATTGGAGTTATAGGTATCATTTATGAATCCCGGCCTAATGTAACAGCTGATGCTGCAGGACTCTGCCTTAAAGCAGGCAATGCTATACTCCTGCGCGGAGGTGAAGAAGCCTTAAATTCCAACCGGATAATTGCCCGGATTATTGCACAGAGCGCTAAAGATTGCGGAATTCCCGAGGGTGCCGTGCAGCTGGTCGACAGCGAGGACCGGCAGGCGGCTGTCTATATGATGAAAATGAATGATTACCTGGATGTTCTGATTCCCCGAGGAGGGAAGGGCTTGAAACAAGCAGTGCTGGAGCATGCCAGTGTTCCGGTAATTATGACCGGAATGGGTAATTGCCATGTTTATGTGGATGCTCTGGCGGATTTGAGCAAGGCGCAAAAAATTGTCTTCAATGCCAAAGTGCAAAGACCCTCGGTATGCAATGCCGCTGAAACCTTGCTGGTCAATGCAAAAATTGCCGGAGACTTCCTCCCGGCCATGATTGCAGAGCTAAAGGGTGCCGGGGTAGAAATTCGGGGTTGTGAAAGAAGCCGGGAGATAGTACCGGATATCCTCCCCGCTCGGGAAGAAGACTGGGATGAGGAATACCTGGATTTAATCCTGGCGGTAAAGGTGCTGGATAGCGTGGAAGATGCAATAGAGCATATTAACTGTCATGGAACCGGTCACAGTGAAGCCATAATAAGCGAGGACTACAGCAGTGTCCGGCGCTTCATATCTGCAGTTGATGCGGCAGCTGTCTATGCCAATGCTTCCACTCGCTTTACTGATGGCAATGTTTTCGGCTTTGGAGCCGAGATGGGGATAAGCACCCAGAAGCTGCATGCCCGGGGACCTATGGGTTTGCAAGAATTGACTACCACCAAGTTTATTATTTATGGGGACGGACAGATTCGTTAATTTCTAAGGATTGTACGAGAGCAAAATGCTAGCACATTTATTGCCTGTTTTACAGGCCTATGGTGTCTGGGGCTTGCTGATTCTGGCTTTTGCCGAATCATCTTTTTTCCCGGTTTTTCCTGATTTTATTTTAATACCGCTTTGCCTGGCGAATCCGGACCAGGCTGTTTTCTATGCTCTTCTGGCTACTGTGGGTTCAGCTACGGGTGCCTATTTTGGCTATGTGCTGGGTAATGTTGTGGGGCAACCCCTCTTGCGCCGCTTGGCCTCGGGAGAGAAAATAGCCCTGATCGAAAGTACCTACCAAAAGTATGGGGCCTGGGCGGTATGTATTGCGGGACTGGCTCCTCTTCCTTACAAGCTTTTCACCATATCATCAGGAATATTCCGCTTGTCTTTGCCCGGCTTCTTAACCGCAACACTGCTAGGCCGCGGGCTGCGCTTTTTTGTCGAAGCGATTCTGATAATGAGCGTGGGTGAGCAGGCGATAGTTTTCATATCCCAGAACTCGGGCTGGATTAGCACTATAGTTATATCTGGGATAATTATTCTGCTCATGCTTTTCTTTAAACGACAGAGCGTAAGCAACTTCCTGCTGGGTTTAAGGGATAAAGCCTGCTTGTCCCGTTTAGGTAAGGTAAGAATAGTGGGGTCAAGGTTGCAATTACTGGGGGAATGGCTGGTAGCATTGGGGAGCGGGGCCTTTCTAAGCTTTTTCCTGGCGGGTTCCATTAAAGATATTCTAAACAATCGTTTATTCAATACCGACCAGGTTCTTAATCAATTATTTGCGCCGGTAGTCGGACCGGCCTGGAAAGCGGTGGATTGGCTTTTCAATGGCTGGATATTATTTTTTCTGGTACTCCTCAGCAGCTATCTCTTTTTGCGGCGGGAAAAATGGGAAAGTGTGGCTTTTCTATTCTTGTCTCTGATGGGTTCCAGTACGGTACTCTGGGGATTTTACCGCATAATAATGGAAAACTACAGTCTTAATCCCTTCAGTTCCCATCTTTTTACCCACCCCACCCGGGTCCTGATAAACACCCTCTGGGCTTGCTATATTATCTGGCTGTCGGCCAGCAGAAAAACCCTGTGGCGGAAAGAAAAACTGGTGAAATTTTTGAGCGGTATCCTCGTTTTGCTATTGCTGGGGATCAGCCGGGTATCGGCTGGCTTTAGACCCTCAGAAGTGCTGGTAACCCTGGCCATAGCCGGATTGTGGTCGGTGGTAGTCTGGATAATCTTCCTCTACCGCCACTCTTTGCGGGAAAATTAGACGATTTGGCTGGGGGCAGTCAAATGCCCCCGGCCAGAGATGAAGTTTGGTGTCACTGCAAAAAGTAATAAATATCGCCGGGTGTTGCATCCATGCTTCGCCAACGCTCGCTTGTATTTTTATGCAACCCTTTTGCATCAAAAGGGGGTTTGGCAGTAGAGTCAAATTTAAATAATCTCAAAGTTATAGCGGGCGAGCTTATCCAGGTCTTCCTGGCTCAGCTGGTATTCCCGGTCTAAAAGCTGTCGCTCAGGCATGGTGCCACAGAGCTCGGTAGAGAGGTAACGCAGGCCGTTGTCATTGATTATAGTAACTATACATTTCTTTTCCGGATATTTTTTGGCTACTTTTATGGCAGCAGCCACATTAATACCAGAAGAAGAACCACAGAAAACCCCTTCTTTTCGGGCCATCTGCCGGGCGGTTTCCAGAGCCTCATCGGAGCTGACCAGTATGATACCATCTATATACTGTAGGTCAAGAATTTCCGGAATCAAGCCGTCAGCTATGCCCTGAATCTTATGCTGCCCGATACGCCCGCAGGCCAGAATAGGAGAGTCTTCCGGTTCGGATACATATACTTTGATGGCAGGGTTCTTCTCTTTCAGGTATTTGGCGGTTCCGGTTACAGTACCGCCGGTTCCCTGGCACATAATAAAAACATCCATTTCTCCGGCTGTCTGCTCCCAAATTTCCGGGGCGGTATTGTCGATGTGGGCCAAAAGATTATCCTCGCGGTAGAATTGTCCTACTTCAAAAATCTGCTCGCCGTATTCCTGTTTTATGCGCTTTACTTCTTCCAGTACCAGGTCAACATCGGTTTCGGCCCCCGGGGTCAGTACCAGTTCGGCACCGTAGGCAGCAATAGTTTTCTTCCTTTCTTCGCTCATTCCTGCGGGCATTACTATTATTACCCGGTAGCCTTTGGCGGCCCCTACCATGGCAGCGGCAATTCCGGTATTGCCGGTGGTGCCTTCCAGGAGAATCATACCAGGCTTCAAGTCTCCCCGCTTTTCTGCTTCTTCTACAATCTTGTGCACCACTCTGTCCTTCAGGCTGCCACTGGGATTCACATATTCCAGCTTGGCACAGATATCAGGTTTTAAGCCCTCCCCAATTTTATTTAATCTTATCATGGGTGTTCTACCGATGACTTCCAGTACATTGTCAAATATCTTATTGTTTGCATCCCATTCCATTAAACTGCCTCCCCTGTTTATTTTTCCTAATAATTATCCTGTAGAATTAATATTATTTCTTGTGATTATATTATAGCTTAGAGGGGCCAGTCAGTTCCATACTGGAGTTCCCGAAAAAAAGAATACTTCTCCAATGGAGGACATTTAGCCAGGAAAGGAGCTGTAGTTGCGGTTTCCTGTTCAAAAAGAATCAATAGCTCGGCCATAAACTCATCTCTCCTTTTTTCCTCCCTCAAGCTCAGCCCTTTTTCTTTCAGAATGCCGGCTATTCGGTTATTCAATTCTATCTCATAATCGGTAAGTGCAGCAAAAAAGTCTTTCCAATGAGCTAGCTTATTCTCCTTTTCCCAGGCTACGCCCGGGCAGACAAAATGACGGCAGACCGATTCCCGCAAAGCCTGGGGGAGTAGGCAACCGCCGGTTTTGGAGTGAAAGTTGCAGCGATAGCTCTGTCCTTCCGGGCGGTTATTAACGGTTACCGAAGCGTCAAGTATGGTGAGATTATCCAGGCTGAATATATAATCCAAAACCTCGGGTTTATGCTGGAGAAGATAAGCGAAATCACAGGGATAAAAGACCGGGGAATAGTAGCCGCAACAGCCTTTGTCATCCTGGCGCGGACACTCGGCGCAGAGATCCAGTTCTATATAACTACGCAGGCCCTGGTTGTGAAAAGTTAGTTCCAATTTTTTAAGCATGCTTTCCCTCTCCATCTATCCGTTGGCAAACACAATCATTTCTATTATAAAGTTTTTGCCGCTCCAGGGAAAGATGTATTACTGTGTCAGGCACTTAAGTTATTATTGTAATATTATTGTAAGGATTTGCATTTTCTAAAGGGCGCGGTTATTATGAATTGGGATAATATTTGGCAGGTGGTAAAAGTGGGGAAAATTAAATCCTGGGGAATACTGGGAGGTACTTTTGATCCTATTCATTATGGGCATCTTATTGCTGCTGAATATGCCTGTCACAATTATAAATTGGACAAAGTTCTGCTAATACCGGCGGCCAGTCCCCCACACAAGGAACTAGGACAGGTTCTACATGGTATGCATCGCTATCGGATGGTGGAGTTGGCGGTAAAGTCTAATCCCCGTTTGGAAGTATCCCCGGTGGAGATGGAGAGAACGGGGCTTTCCTATACAGTTGATACCCTGGCTTATTTTCGGGGAAAACATACCGAGGTGGAACTCTTCTTTATTGTAGGGGCTGACTCGCTGTTTTTTATGCATAGCTGGAAAGAACCGGAGCGACTGGCGGAGCTCTGTCGTTTCATAGTGGTCACCCGTCCCGGATATAAGATTGAGCGCAATGAACCGGCTCTGGGCAGGCTGCCGGATATTATTTGGGAAAGAATGCTGCAGATGGAGATTCCCGGGCTCGATATTTCCTCCAGTGATATCCGGCAACGGGTAGCTGCTGGGAAACCTATAAAATATCTTTTGCCGCCTGAGGTGGAGGAATACATTTTTGAGCAGGGATTATACCGGGGGGATAAATATCTTGAGAGATAGACAGCAACTTATCGATATTATAAAGCAAAGGCTATCACCCAATCGCTGGCAGCATTCGCTGCAAGTAGCAGAAACTGCGCTACAGATGGCTGGACAGTATGAACTAGAATTGGAACAGGTATATCTGACGGCCTTATTGCATGACTATGCCAAGGGCTTATCGGGTCAGGAACTATTGCGGCTGGCGGAGGAGAATAATCTGATTGAGGATGAAGTTGACCGCGAAGTTCCGGATCTTCTGCATGCACCGGTAGGGGCTTTTCTGGTGAAAAGGGATTTGGGTATGAAAGATGAGGAGGTACTAATAGCCATCAGCCGGCATACTCTAGGTTCTACAAAGATGAGTGAGTTGGACAAGATTATCTATTTGGCCGATATGATTGAGCCGGGACGGGACTTTCCTGGCCTGGAGAGGCTAAAATGCCTTAGCTTCCGTGACCTTGACGAAGCTATGTTGTTTGGGCTAGAATCAACAATAAAATATTGTCTGGATCGGGGGCGGATTTTACATCCCCGTACCATTGAGGCCAGAAATTATTTTTTAAAAATAATCAAGCGCTGATTTTTTGATTAGGGAGGTTTGTTTTTGTTAAAAGAAGAGGAATTGGCACAAGCAATTGCTGTGTACTGTTTGGATGAGAAGGCTGTTGATGTAGTTATTTTGGATGTGAGCGAGCTTACCATAATTGCCGATTATTTTGTAATTGCCACGGCCCGGAGCCGGGTGCAGGTACAAAGTATTGTAGAAATGGTACAAGAAAGACTAAAGGAATTTGATATATTGCCCTCTCGCGTGGAAGGTGTGGAGCAAGGCAGCTGGGCGGTGATGGACTACAGTTCCACTATTCTGCATGTTTTTCAACCGGAGGACAGGGAGTATTATGACCTGGAGAATCTCTGGGGAGATGCCAAAGAGGTCGATATAAACGAGAGTTATGCTTAAATGCTTGTACGCGAAAAATTCAAGGGGACAGTATTTTGGAAGCTTCTAGAGCCTTCCAAAATACTGTCCCCTTTAGTTTGCGGCCATGGGGGGTTAGTCAGGTTTTCTTCGGGTTATAACTTCATTTTCCAAGGCCAGGAGGGCTTTTTTTGTTTCCACTCCACCCGGAGCCGTAAATCCACCCAGTCCGCCGTTTTGGGCCAGCACCCGGTGGCAGGGTATAAGCAGCGGGAGGGGATTCAGACTCAAAGCCCGGCCTACTGCCCGGGCGGCACGGGGCTTTTCTAATTCACGTGCTACTTCTCCGTAGGTTTTGGTCATCCCGTAGGGGATATTTGATACATGCTTGAGAACCTTTTGGGTAAAAACGGGCAAGGAGTTGATGTCCCACTGTGCCTCCCAGTTCTCTATCAACTGCCCTTGAAAATAGCGGCGGATATTATTTATCAGCGGCAGGGTAACATCGTTTTCTCCAATTAGGCGGCTTTCAATTCCGTTGCTTTCCAAACTGGCCTTGAATTCGTTTAAACCAACAGCAGACGGCAGGATTGTTTGCTTTATCAACCTATTGTCACTCAAAACAGCAGCCCATCCCCAGGAGGTATCAAAAACCAGCCATTTCATTATACCCACCCCGCTTCTTATCTTATGCCTGCTATTATTTTGCCACAACATTGACCAGCTTTCCAGGAACTACGATAAGCTTTACTATCTCTTTACCCCTGGTCAATTCTCTAATTTTAGGATTATCCAGGGCTATTTTCTCCAATTCCTCCCGGCCGGCATCAACCGGCACCATTATCCGGTCTCGTACTTTACCGCTAATCTGCAGGACGATTTCAATTTCTTCCTGAAGCAATGCTTCAGGATCATATTTCGGCCATTTCTGCAGGTAAATACTCTCTGCGTGCCCGGTTAACTGCCACAGCTCTTCACAGATATGGGGTGAAAACGGGCTTAAGAGAATCAGCAGATTATCCACCGCTTCTTTTACTACCGGCCAGTTCGGTTTTTTGATTCCCTTGTAGGCTCCCAGGGTATTCGACAACTCCATAATAGCACTGATAGCGGTATTGAAGTTAAAGCGTTCTCCAATATCCTCAGTAACCTTCTTTATGGTTGCGTGAGTTTTGAAGCGCAAGTTCTTGGCTTCACTGTCCAGTTCTGGAAAATGCTCGGCTGCGGGCAAATCTTTTATTCCCTCAGCTAATTCCGATACCAAGCGCCAGACTCGGTTCAAGAAGCGAAAAGCACCTTCTACACCCTGCTCACTCCATTCCAGGTCTCTCTCGGGAGGAGAAGCGAAAAGAATGAAGAGCCGTGCAGTGTCAGCTCCATAGGTGTCGATTATCTCTTCCGGACTAACTACATTTCCTTTGGACTTGGACATCTTGGCATTATCCTTTAAAACCATACCCTGGGTGAGCAAGCGGGTAAAGGGTTCCTGACATGATAGAACATTAATATCAAAAAGAAATTTGGTGAAAAAACGGGCATACATAAGATGTAAAATAGCGTGTTCCACACCGCCTATATACTGGTCAACCGGCATCCAGTAATCCACGGCTTCCCGGCTAAAAGGCTGCTTGCTCTCATGAGGACTGCAAAAACGGTCAAAGTACCAGGAGGAACAGACAAAGGTATCCATGGTATCAGTTTCCCGCAGGGCTTCTTTTCCGCAAGAAGGGCATGTAGTCTTGTAAAACCTCTCAAGATGCTTTAAAGGCGATTCTGCGTAAGGTTTAAAATCTATATCCTCGGGCAGGTATAAGGGTAGTTCTTCTTCGGGAACTGCAACCGGGCCGCATTCAGGGCAATAAACAATAGGAATGGGGGCTCCCCAGTAGCGTTGCCGTGAAATCAGCCAGTCGCGCAAGCGGTAATTGACCGTACCCTGGCCGATTCCCTTCTCTTCCATGAATTTGATTACTGCTTTTTGGCCTTCCTCCACAGTTAAACCATCAAAGTTTCCGGAATTTACCATATGGCCGTCACCAGGGTAGGATTCCTGCAGGAGATTTCCATCCAGGGGAGTATCCTCACCTTTTATTACCACTTTAACCGGTATATCATATTTGCGGGCAAATTCAAAATCCCTCTGGTCATGGGCAGGAACGGCCATTATAGCCCCGGTACCATAGTCCATTAAAACATAGTTGGCTATCCAAATCGGGATTCGTGACCCATCCATCGGGTTGATGGCATAGGCTCCGGTGAAAACACCTTCCTTTTCCGCTTCAGTAGAGGTGCGGGCCATTTCATTAAGATATTTCATTTTATTGACAAAAGCCTTGACTTCTTTTTCCTGCTCCGGGTGGCAGATTTTTTCCACCAGGGGATGTTCCGGGGCCAAAACCATGTAGGTGACACCAAAAACCGTATCTGGGCGCGTGGTAAAAACAGTGAGGACTTCATCACTGTCTTCAATATGCAGGGAAAATTCACAGCCTTCGCTGCGGCCGATCCAGTTTTTTTGCATGGTCTTAACTTTTTCCGGCCAGCCCGGCAGCAGGGCTAAATCATCCAAAAGCCGTTGGGCATAGTCAGTTATTTTGAAAAACCACTGTTCCAGTTGTTTTTTTTCAATAACAGCTTCACAGCGTTCGCACGCCCCATCTACCACCTGTTCATTGGCCAAAACCGTTTGGCAGGAAGGGCACCAGTTTACGGCGGATTTCTTTTTATAGGCCAGCTTATTCTCGTAGAGCTTTAAAAACATCCACTGGGTAAATTTGTAATAATCTGGTTTGCAGGTAGCCAGCTCCCGATCCCAATCATAGCTGATCCCCATGGTCTTGAGCTGTCTTTTCATGTTTTCGATATTAGAGTAGGTCCAGGTAGCAGGGTGAATAGCATTTTTAATGGCCGCATTTTCAGCGGGAAGGCCAAAAGCATCCCAGCCCATGGGATGAAGGACATTGAATCCGTTCATGCTTTTGAAACGCGCCACCACATCACCGATGGCATAGTTGCGTACATGGCCCATGTGCAGGTGGCCGGAAGGGTAGGGAAACATCTCCAGATTATAATATTTGGGCTTTTCGGGGTCTTCTTCTACCTTAAAGAGCTGCTTATTTTCCCAGTAAGCCTGCCATTTGGCTTCAATGGATTTAAAATCATACTTTCTATCCATAACAACTTCCTCCTATAGAATTTTTATCAGAAAAAGCAAAAGCTCTCATCCGAATAGGGACGAGAGCGATAATTACCCGCGGTACCACCCTTATTGACAGATAATAATGGTGGAGCTAGTGGGATTCGAACCCACGACCTCTTGAATGCCATTCAAGCGCGCTCCCAACTGCGCCATAGCCCCACATACTGTCCACTTGACAAATCATAACGGAATCCCCGTTGCAGGCTAATGTCACCTGCAAAGCTCCCCGGCGAGTTCAACCAGCTTTGTCGCTTCGCAGCTTCCCGCGACTCTCTGCCTGATGCCAGTCTACTACTCCGGCTCCTTGCTTTTGTATATGAATTTGACATTAGCAATTATATGATAATCCTTGAACAAAGTCAACTGATAGAATAATAATCTTCTTCCTGAAGCAAATTAATAGCACGGTGATTTATAACTAAAACAGCGACATCATTTTTGTTAAGGAGGGATGAAATTGCGAGGACGCCAGACCATAATGTGTGATGTAAGTAGTTGCCGGTTTTTTGAAAGCAATATGTGCAGCTTGGACGCTATCCAGGTAGCTCCTTGTAGCGACATAAGCAGCGGTTCTCCGGAAGATGAGACCTTATGTGCCAGCTATGAACAGGGTTAATTATATTCGGATTGTAAAAAACAAAAGGGTGGCTTAGGTCCACCCTTTTGTATAATTATACTTTTTCTTCTTCCTTTACCTTCTTTTCTTGCACTAATATAATGTCCTTCAAGTCCCTAATTCGATCCTCTGCTTGCCGGTTGATAGTATTATTACCGCCTTTACGCGCAATGGCTCCCCGGAAAAATTTCAAGGCTTCCGTATTTTCGCCAATGCGCATGCTAAGCTCACCTAAGAGCAAAGAAAGACGCTGATCCTGTTCTATCGAGGTTTCCCGTCTGGTATTGTAAAAGGTGTCCTTAAACATATCCAGGGCCTGCTGGGAGGCATATAAAAACATCTCTTCATCTCCAGCGTCATTATACAACCAGGATAGGCGCAGCCAGACCTTGGCTGCTTCGGTAGGATTTGGTTTGCCTGCTGCTTGCAAGGATTGCAGCATGAGGTAGTAGGTCACAAAAACCTCATCCAGTTTGCGGGGCTCACTAAACTGCAAACGAACTTTAGCTTTTAATTGCTTGCCTTGCTCCAGTAGTTTTTTCGTAAAGACTTCAGACACCTGTTTGAACTCGAAGTTAAAATTGGAGTAATAGCAGTTGGGACAGGTCCAGACCAGGTACCAGAGCGGCTCAAAGTCCACGAAACGCTGGCGCAGGTCATTATCCACCTTATCCAGTCGGAGCTTGGAGGAACGGACATTTTTGGTTTTGAATTTTTCCTCACAGACTGGGCAAAGAACTTCCCGGTCAAAAAGCAGGTTATCGTCACTAGGCGGAGCTTCCAGAGGGTAAGGCTTATGTCCCGGGGGAAAAAGGGAGTTGTCCAAAACCTCTGCGGACGGTTTTTCCGCTGTGGGGGGAGCAAGCTTAAATGCTTTTCTTTCCTCGACTTTCCCTCGTTTCAACTGGGCCAGATCTTCGTTTAGCTGGCGCACCCGGCTGCTCATACCTTTCATTATTCGGTAAGCCAGGCTGGGTTGCTGGGCAATTACCTGTTCAAAGTTACTTTCATTAATAACCAATACAATGGTATCCTCTATAGCCCCGATAGTAGCGCTGCGGGGTTGGTCTTCCAACAGGGACATTTCACCAAAGAAGTCTCCGGAGACCAGTTCCGTTATCATAATAGGAAAACCGTCAATGGAGGTTATATAAACTCCTACTCGGCCTTTGAGTATAATATACATTTCGTGGCCGGGATCCCCAGCATTAAAAAAAATCTCATCAGCATTATATTTTTTAACTCCTCCGAGTTTAGCCAAGGCGGCTATATCCAGCATTTAAAGACCCTCCTTTGAAAACTACGGGTTATAACGAGGTGAAATATGTCCCCCGCATCCTTAATAGTGAGCGAAGCGAACAACAGTGGTGCCCGCAGGGTGCAACCTTAATAATGAGCGAAGCGAACATCAGTAGTGCCCGCAGGGTGCTTCTTTAGTGGTCGGGTTCCTATTCACAAAACAGGCGGCGGGTTCTAATCCCCCGCCTCGCTTGCAGCGGTGTGTTGAAACTGCTCACCAGTTTATTCCAATGCTTAGAAAATTATTGTTTTGATGCAAAGAGACTTGTAAGAAAAACCAATATGATTTTGTTTCTTAAGATTCGCTAGTAGCTTAAATAATCCTCCTGTTAAACCCATCTTTCAGAAAACATTCGAAATTTAGGGACAATAAACGATGTTAATAATATCACAAAATGGAGGACTTTAACATTTATTGGCGAATTTAAGTAATGAGGTGAGGTTAATGGATAATATAGACAAGCGCTACCTGATGGGCGGTTTTTTAATTTTGCTGGTGATGGTATTTATGGCCGGTTTCAAATATGCTGAATTCAGGTATCGTGATTCTTCTGAAAAGCTTGAACTTATTGAAGTAAATCCGGCGGAAAAGCCGGAGCATTTGGAAGATAACTTGATTCAGGTATATGTCTGTGGAGAGGTTAAAAAACCTGGGGTATACCAGTTGAAAGAGAACGACCGCGTATACCAGGCGGTGGAAATGGCTGGACCTGAAGATAAAGCTGATTTACGACTTATAGACATGGCCCGCCCTCTGGTGGATGGAGAAACCATTGTGGTTCCAGGAGAAGGAGAACTGACAGCAGAAATGGCCGGGGTGCAAGGAGCTTCGCAGTTGCCGGTTTCTTCTCCAGCTTCTCCGGTCGGCTCCGGCAAAGTTAATATTAATAAAGCGCCTGCCAGTGAACTGGCTGATAGATTAAACGGAATAGGACCCGCCCTCTCCCAGCGGATTGTTGACTACCGGGAGTCCAATGGAGCCTTTCAAAAAATTGAAGACATTAAAAACGTTAGTGGTATAGGAGAGAAGAAGTTTGAAGCCATAAAAGATCATATAACAGTTAGGTAATTGGACAGGGGGGGGTTAATGAATAATGCCCTTGTCATGGTTTGAGATTTTTATAGTACTGGCGGCTTCCGCCTGTTTCAGCTATTATGCTTGCTGGCCTTTATTTATCTTAATCTTTTTATTTCTCCTGGCAGGAGGAATTTGGGGTGGGAAGCACTCTCTGAGGTCTTATAGCGTTCTAGCCGTCTTGTTAGTGGCGGTGCTGTTTTTTAACTGGATGCAGAAGCCGGTACCGCTTAATTTAAAAGCACAAGACGGAGTGGTTTTAACTGGCCGGGTGGAGACAATTCCCGAATTTGATGGTAATAGGAGCAGTTTTGTACTTAAGAGCAAAGAGTCCCAAAGGGCCATGAAGAAAATTCAGGTATTCTGCAACTTCGCAGCCCCAGTACAGAAGGGTGAAGAAATATCACTGCGGGGAGATTTAAAGCTTCCCCGTCCTCCCGGAAATCCCGGAGAATTCGATTATCCACACTATTTATCCTATAGTGGGATTTATTATTTAATGTCGGTTAAAGAAGAAAATGCTATTACGGTAATATCCGCTCCGGGACGGGCGGAAAGCTTTTTGGCCGCTATTCGAAACTCGGGAGAAAGAATTATTGAGAATCGCCTTCCACCGCACGAAGCAGCCATACTTATGGGAATGCTGCTGGGCAAAACCGATACTATGGATCCCGAACAATACCGGGACTTTCAGAAAAGCGGGATAGTGCATATTTTTTCGGTCTCCGGACTCCATGTGGGCTTTCTTCTTTTGCTGATGGCCTGGCTTACTTCCCTCTGCCGAATGTCTCCGGGGATGAAGTTGGTGGTTATCAGCATTTTTCTTTTGCTTTACGCCTCGGTGATAGGATGGCCAGTATCGGTAATTCGTGCGGTGATAATGGCCATTCTAGGACTGCTGGCCTATTATTCAGGGAGAGAAAATGCTCTTCTTAATGGTCTAGGGCTGGCCGGGACCATAATAATCGTGAGTGACCCCTTTGCTCTATTCAAAATATCTTTTCAGCTATCTTTTGTGGCCACCTGGGGCCTGCTTTACCTTTTTCCCCTCATGAAAAAAAGACTTCAGTATACTAATCGCCTCTGGGATTTGCTCCTTATTCCTTTATCGGCGCAACTGGCCGTACTCCCTCTCACAGCCTATCATTTTAACCTGTTCAGCCCGGTATCTTTATTGAGCAATGTACTTACCTCTTATCTATCCGGAGCCTGTGTAATCCTGGGGTTGCTGGCTTTAATGCTGGCCACTATCTGGCCTTGGCTGGCCGGTATATTCCTCTTCCCGGCCGGGTTTTTTATTGAATTGATTATGGGCTTGAATAGCGCCGTCTTGAAGCTGCCTCTGGCTTTCTGGTGGGTTGCAACTCCGCACTTTATCCTGATAATCGTCTATTATCTTGGCCTGCTCCTTCTAGCTCTATCCTGGAGTAAAGACTATAGAAAAAAGGAATTCAAGTATCTTGGGCTTTCCCTGATGTTGCTCTTTATTTTGCTAATATCATTACCCGCCAGCATGTACCAGCGGGGGGTGATGGAGCTTGTGTTAATCGATGTGGGGCAAGGGGACAGTATTCTTTTAAAGAGTCCCGGAGGCAAATTTGTCCTGGTAGACGGTGGGGGAAGCCATTATTCTGATCCAGGCAGTAAGAAATTGCTACCCTACTTGCATCATCGTGGTATAAGGAAAATTGATGTGATTATCAATACTCACCCGGATATAGACCATATCCAGGGGCTGGAGAAAGCCAGTAAGGAGCTCCGCGTAGCTCATATTGCCTTACCCTATTGTTTAAAGGATGCTAAAGAATATGAGGAACTCAAGGGGATTGCGGCCAGGAAAAACATTCCTTTAATTTTCCTGAAAAGTGGCCAGCGGCTCAACCTAGAGAAGGGATGCGAACTGGCTGTTCTTTATCCGGAAGAAGAGCGTTATCAAGGAAACAACTTTAATAATAAATCGCTGGTATTGCACGGTCAGTACGGAGCTTTTTCCTTTTTATTGACTGGTGATGTGGAGAAAGAAGGAATGCAGGAATTGCTGCAGCAGGGAAAGTTGGGGACAAGTACGGTACTAAAGGTACCACACCACGGCAGCAAAGGCTCCCTTTTGCCAGAATTTTACCGAGAGCTTAATCCCCGCTGGGCTATTATTTCCGCTGGAGCCAACAACAGCTTTGGCCACCCTCATGCCAGCGTGTTAAAAGAACTGCAAGAGCAGGGGATAGAGGTTTTACGCACGGATGAGGACGGAGCCATAGTTTTCCAGAGCAATGGCCGCTGGGTTAAAATAAAAACCGCGCTGTAGGTGCCAGGCACTTAAGTTGTTAAGTTATTGAACACAGGGTCAAATGCCAATCAGGTGGCTGTCAGAGTCTGCCATCCCCATTTTACCTCTAAATAATTTCTGATCATCACCGCCGCCTCTGCTCTGGTGATGATTCCTTTTACAGCAGTAATATTTCCGTTATTCTTGGCAGCAATTCCAGTCTTGACGCAAAGGGCGATACTGTTCTGTGCCCAGGCGGATGGTGTGCCATTGATACTAAAAAAATTCAGCAGGGAAGGTATTTCCGACTGGCTAATTTCGGCTTTGAGCCCGCTGACCTGCATAGCCCTGGCAATTATGGACATAGCCTGCTCACTGGTGATCTGGTCTTGGGGGCCAAATTTACCGTTGCCGTAGCCGCTTATGATATTGTGTTTGCTGGCAGTAGCGATATATTGATAGTACCAGTCGGTGACTTTTACATCATTGAAAGGATTTACACCATTTTCCGGCTTCAATTCCAATGCTTTAACTATGATAGCCGCGAACTCAGCACGGGTTAGGTCACGGTCAGGAGCAAAGTTTCCATCCCCCAAACCACTGATAATCATACTGGAACTTAAATCGTTTATAGCTTCTTTGGCCCAGTGGTTATCAATGTCCTTGAAATGGAAGATATGAATACGGCCCTGTCCATTCATATGCTTGTATTCATGACCGACAACACCACCTAATTTGTCTGTCATATAGCGTATTAGAACCTGATTGTCTATCATGACTTCGTCTTTCAGGAGTGTATTGTCCATGAACAACCCGAATCCGTCACCGCCATTTTTGATAAGATAGCTGTGTGATGCCACGGTATAGGTTTCATTTAGATCAAGAGGTTTTCCGCCGATCATAACGTTATGTACTCGATATTCACCGCCTACCTTTACAAAGTTACCCTTATCATCCAATATGACAGAAGGCTTTATATAAGTATGTATATCGTAAGTTAAGCCCGATACTTGCTGAAAGCCACCGGATTCTCCAGGTGTATTGCGCGCCCCCATCTCCAGCAGATCCAATATCTCTTGTCCGGCAGCTGTAATCAAGCATGCTAAGTTACCGAACGGGTGAACGGAGATTATATCATTATAGGTTATATCGCCGGCGGCTATATCGGCGCGAATTCCGCCGCCGTTTACAACTGCGATGTCTGCACCCAGGAGATCGCGGTACGCATCCGCAACCAGATCGCCAAGATTGGTCTCACATTTGCGGATAAGGCGTTTACCGGTCATCGGATTGTTGATAACCAGAGTAACATCGGTCTTGGCAACAACAGTATTTAATAGTTTCTCGTTTTTTACCTTAATATTATTAATATGACCTTTTATATTTTCGTCCTTGTCTATGTATCCAGTGATCAGATCAGTAGTAATCGTACCGTTGGAAGAACGGGTAAGCTTGCCGATTGAGGCCAGCCTGGGGCCGGTGGAAGTCAGAACAACATCTTTGCCATCCTTATTTGGATAGATCTTGCCCTTAATGGTGCTGTGGGAATGGCCATCGATAAAAACATCGATACCTGTCGTGTTGGCAATAATATCGGTTGACTCCCAGGGATCATATGTATCACCAACACCGCAGTGGCCCACAGCTACAACGCAGTCTGCGCCCTCAGCCAGCGATGCATTGACTGCATTTTGAACAGCTGAGTATAATTCTTTGCCTGTGCTGTTTTCACAAAAACCATATATGTAGTTACCCTGACTATCTTGAAAATATTTAGGAGTGGATGAGGTAATGGATTTTGGGGTTGTTATACCCACAAACCCTATTTGGGTATCCCCAAAGTCGATAATCTTGTAGGGCTTAAATACGGTGTCTCCTGTTTGAAGGCTTTTAAAGTTACACGATATAGGGTTAGCATCCAGCTTTTTCATAAGCTCGTGCAAACGATCCATTCCATAGTCGAATTCATGATTGCCCAAAGTTACAACATCATATCCGACTTTATTCATGATATCGATTATGTATTCACCTTTGGAAAGATAGCCGATTGCACTGCCCTGAACAGCATCACCTGCATCGACAAGAGTTACTTTATCTTTCCCATAGAGTTTTTCCATTTCTATTTTATAGGCAGCAAGACCGGCATATCCAATATTGTCATCCACGCTGCAGTGAACATCATTTGTATATAGGACCACAATTTCGCCGGAGGCATCTGCCGGTAAGACTGATCCAAACAGAAATAATGTTGTACAGAGCATAAAAATAGCCGCAACGATTCTATTTTTCATATTTATAACCATTCCTTTCGCTAACGCTCAGGCACAAAACATGATGAAAGAATTTCTTTCAGACTTCCCCAGAACAAATCCGGGTCGGGGCGTTTAATCCCACCAAGCCAGTTTATCGATTGTCTGATACCTGTAATCAGCCAGGACGTGATGCCCTTTGCAGTTGAAGTGTACCAGATCAAGATACAGGTTGAAACGATCTGGATGGTTCCAAAAAACCGGTGCGACTTCAGCAAAAGGAACCTGCATTTCTTTAGCCAAAGATTTGATTGCATCATTGGTAGCAAATTAGTAAATGGCTATTCCTTTTATTAAAGAGCGCCAGTTGGACTGTAAAGCTTCAATTTTGCGTTGGTTGCAGTCATCCATTTCATAGGAAGGAGCAAATTCTCCCAATACAACCTTGATGTTTCTCTTATGTGGTTCTTCAATCAAAAAGCGATACATTTCTAAAATCGAGGCTAATACGGGTTCCCATTGAAATTCCTGATCAACGGGCGTAAAGGCTTGTGCTCGTACCTGCCCATATCTGTGGCGCGAAGCAAAAAGAGAAAACAGCTTCGGTTACTCAGCGCACGGATGAGGACGGAGCCATAGTTTCCAGAGCAATGGCCGCTGGGTTAAAATAAAAACCGGGGCGAAAGAGCAATCGATTTAATTAGCTATTTCAACCCGGCCCTTTGTAATATCCGCTCGAGGGCTTTTTCGCTATTTATTCTTACTGCTTCAGCATCTATAGTAAGCAGAGCAGCATTCAGCATCAAGAACCTCCCATCAACCATAGTTGCCCGGACATCACTGGCCAGAGCCTGATAAACCAGTTGGCTGTAAACACTACTGTGTGTAGCCGGTTGGTTATGCCAGTGCTCCAGATTGACAATAGCTAAATCAGCCTTTTTCCCAGCTTCCAGGCTGCCTATCTCTTTTTCTTGTCCCATGGCCTGCGCACCACCCAGAGTAGCCATTTCGAATACCTTTTCCGCCGGCATACTGGTAGGACCGTAGAAAGGCTTGTGAATCAAAGCCGCCAGGCGCAATTCCATAAATTGACTAAGATTATTATTGCAGGGGGCACCATCGGCACCCAACGAAACCTGGGCTCCCATATCCAGCAAGGCTGGAACCGGAGCCAGCCCAGAGGCTAGTTTAAGGTTGGAGGCCGGGCAGTGAACCACATTGACCCGCTTTTCGGCCAGGATGTTCATTTCTTCCTCATTTATGTGAATACAATGAGCCAGTATTACTTTATTATGACACAGCCCCAGCTGTTCAAAGTAAAAAATATTTCTTGATGTCACTGCAAAAAGTCAAAAAAGTCGTATCAGCAAGCAGGAAAAACCTTACCGAATAGCGAAGTATTATAGAGAAAATAGAAGAAACACAACGATAAACCAGAAATTCGGAGGTTTTTCAAATTGTTTAAGCCAAATAATGATCATCTTCAAGGAAAAGTATTTAGCGATTTCCAGCGGTTCAACTCCGTTGTAGCTAAACGGCTTAAAAATTCCTGGTCAATGGTATTTTATGAACAGGTCTTCTGCCTTATTAGAGAAGAACTATTTGCTCCGCTCTATAGTTTGGAATGGGGAAGGCCCAACTTTCCTATCAATATACTAGTAGGCCTGGAGATTATTAAACACTTGTTTGATTACACTGACCAGGAACTGCTAGATCAGTACTATTTTAATTACCAGGTACAATATGCTCTGGGAATAGAAAATATCGGTGAAATATACTTGGGAGAACGGACCTTGTACAACTTTCGAGAGAGAGTGGTTCGTTATTCCAAAGAATATCCCGAAAAGGAGGCTCTGGCTTTTCAACAGTTTGAAATACTTACCCGGAATTTCCTTGGTTTAGTCGGGCTTAAAACTGATGAACTACGCATAGATTCCACTTTAATTAGTCCCAATATCAAGAAAGCCGGTCGTCTTTCCCTGGCTCATGATGTACTGGCACAAGCAGTAAGAGCCATACCCGTCGCTTATCGCAGCGAGAATCTAAACAAAGTACTGGAAGATTCCTTCAAGAACAAATTATTATACCAGACCAAGAATAGCCAGTTAGACAGTAGATTACAGGCTGTACTGGATTTAATGAGTGAAATATATGTCCTATCCCAAAACCATAAAACTATCGCTGATTTAGAAAAGGTGAAAATCCTGCTGCGCTTCCTCAATGAACAGGCTAATTGCGATGAAAACAGCGGGCGATTCAAAGCCAAAGCAAGCAAAGAAGTCAGTTCCGATTCACTACAATCAGCGTATGATACAGATGCTACTTACCGGGATAAGGCCGGGAAAAAAGAATCGGGTTATACAGCCACATTCACCGAAACCTGTAATAGCGAAAATGATGTTCAGATTATAGTTGATTACACAGTCGAACCCAATAACAAGAGCGATGTAGAAATATTTCAGGACCGTATGGATATTATCAAAGATAATACCAATGCCAGCGATATTTACGCTGATGGCGGTTACTACGGAGAGAATGTGATAAATAAAGCCAACTCCAAAGGTATAGAAATCCAGCTCCATTACACTGATATGACTGGCAAAACAGCCCCCGAAGGACAGCTACCAGCTCATCACTTTGTCTTTAACAAAGATATGGAAATGGTACAGTGTCCGGGAGGCCAAATTCCCAGCAGCAGCAAGTACAATAGCAAAACCAAGATAACTACTAGTCATTTTCCTAAAGAAGTCTGTAATAACTGTCCTCATCGGTGCAATTGTCCTCTAAAGGAACAGAAGAGAGATATGGTAGTAAGGATATCCAAGAAATCCATACTGGCATCTCAAGTACGGGAAACAGTAAACGATCCTCACATAAAACACGAAAACATCAGCAAACGCGCTGCGATTGAGGGAACAAATTCGGCCATCAAAGGATGCCAGGGTGCAAAAAGATTAAGAGTGCGCGGTAAAATCAAATGTACCTTACAAATAGGTTTTAAGGTAATTGGTCATAATTTCAAACAGATATTTAGGGCTTTAACCAAACAGATCAAAAAACCAAAGATAAAAACAAAGGGGTTATTGTGCCCAAATCCAAATTAAAAGGGTGAAAATGACAATTATGGTTCTTAGTATGGGTTAATTTGGTCCCAAAAAGCTCATTTTTCAAGTAAAATCTATTATCAATGTACTGAAAAATTTTACCATAAGGTTGAGCTTAAGGAAAACACGCCTATTTGGCAGTGACATCATTTCTTAAACCTCGTTCTTTTTCAACAATTCTGATTTCACCCCGGTTCTCCGAAGCATGGCTGTGTACGGGTATCTTGAATTTTTCTGAGAGCTGGCTGACTTCCCGGAGCAATTCCTCGCTGCAAGATACTGCGAAACGAGGACAAAAGGCATAATGTATACGTCCTTGTTCCTGGCCGTTCCAGCGCTCGAAAAGATCCATGCTTTCCTGCAGAGATTTCTCCCGTGAGTCTATCAGCTTTTCCGGCACTTCATCCCCGCAATCCATCATGCATTTGCCTCCCAGATAGCGTAACCCGGATTGTTTCACTGCTTCGAACAATGAATTTGTATGCCGGACCGTACCCATATCTATAATGGAGGTGGTAGCTCCGGAAATGAGTTCGGCTGATGCCAGGAGGGCAGAGTAATAAAGGGATTCTTCGTCATGAGCTGCTTCCAGGGGCCAGATCCGTTGCTTCAGCCAGTCCAACAGTTCCATATCATCTGCTGCTCCCCGAAAAAGGGTCTGGCAGAGGTGAACATGGGCTTGTATAAGGCCAGGAATTACCAGCATGCCCGCAGCGTCTATTTCCTGCCGGGCCTTATATCCCTTTAGCTCCCCTATTTCCTTTATCCGGTCGCCTTCTATCAGGATGTCCGCTCGCAGTATATCTCGCCTGGAGTTCATGGTAACCAGGGTTCCGTTACGGATTATGGTTGACACGAATATCCCTCCCTATCATTCTGACCATTGCTTCCATCCAACAAGTCCAACAATTCCTCTTGATAGTCGTTTTTAAGCAGAATAAATAGCAGGTCTTTTGGTTTTATAACAGTATCTCCCCGGGGGGTTATTATTTCCTCCTGCCGCACAATGGCAGTTACCAGGCTGTCCTGGGGCCAGGGTATATCCTGCAGGCTATGGTTAACCAGCCAGGAGCCTTTATCCACGCTATATTCCAACAGTTCGCTCTGCGTCTCCTGCAAGGCAATCAGCTCAAAAGAAAAGGGATTGGGAGTTTTATTGCCTGCCAGCAAACTCAGCTTTTTGGCTACCAGGTCAATACTGGAGCCCTGAATCAAGGCCGACAATAATACTACGAAAAAGACCACATTAAAATAGTAACTGCCTCCTTCTAATCCTTCAACATAAGGATATGTTGCCAGTACAATCGGGACTGCGCCCTTGATTCCTCCCCAGCAAATAAAGAGTTTTTCTTTTAAGCTGTATTTCCAAAAAATTGTGCAAATAAAAACCGCTACCGGCCGTGCTATAAAAGTTAAGATTACAGCAATAATGATACCATGCTGCCAGTTTTGTATGAGATTTGATGGAAATACCAACAACCCCAGCATCAGGAATAAAACAACCTGACTGAAGGTGGACAAACCTTCAATAAATCTGGCGATGCCTTGTTTATAAACGAACTCTGCATTTCCTATGTAGCAACCAGCGATAAATACGGCTAAGAAGCCATTGGTATTTAACTCATCAGCCAGACCATAGCTTAAGAAGCAGAGACTTAAAATAAGAACATAATAAAAGCCGCCTGAATCAAGTTTGATCCGGTTAATCAAGTGAGGCGCGGTTTTTCCCAGCAAATAACCTATGGTTAAGCCGGCCAGTATCTGCCAGAGCAGTTTGCTTAAAAAGAGCTGCCAACTGGTGATTTCTCCTTGCATAAAACTGATAATGGTAATGGTTAATATAATAGCCATGGGGTCGTTGGAAGCCGATTCTACTTCGATTGTGGCAGCAGTTTTGGGTTCTATGCGCTTATTGCGGAATATAGCAAATACTGCGGCAGCGTCTGTTGATGATACAATTGCCCCGATTAAGATGGCTGATTCCAGGGGCAAGCCAATCAGCAGGTGGGACAACAGTCCCAGGGTAACAGCCGTTACAATTATCCCCAGAGTAGCCAGAGAAAATGCGGGCTGGAAAGCCAGGCGCAACAATTCCTTTTTAGTGCTGAACCCGCCTTCAAATAGAATAATAATCATACAGGCAATGGCAATTTGCTGTGCCAATATCGGGTCATCAAATTGTATAAGGTTAAAACCATCGCTTCCAAAAATCATGCCCAGAGCTATAAAGATTACCAGGCTGGGAACTCCAAAGCGAGCAGACATTTTGCTGGAAAAGGTAGCAATAAGAAGCAAAACTGCAAAAAAGAATAACATTGTTACCCCCGTGATATATATCATTTTTATACTAATCCCCATGGTTAGGGGTTACAAACAAAGATGAAAAGTGAGTTAGTAGGCGCTGGAATAGTAAGATGTAGTAGCAAATAACTTAAACCCCTCACCCCTTACCCCTCACTCCTCACTTTTCTTACTATAGTATTAAGATTACCATAGTTTCCAAGCAGTTCGAAAATTCTTCGCTAAAAAGAAAACAGATAAGGTCCAGAAATACTGGTTAAGACTTCGTCAAATAGGGCATTTTTCCAGACTTTGATCCCCGGTCGGAATTGCCCTGCTTAAGCCCCTGGGGTATAATCGTGTCAAAAGATAGCAAAAAGTTATTAGTATTCATTGGTTTGTATAAATATACTGCTCACCTCCTTTTGCCTGCTCGCCTTCGCCGGTGCAACCTTAATAGTGACATCCAAAGGATGGAACATCAGGAGTACCCGCAGGGTGTTGCATCCATGCTTCGCTCACGCTCGCTTTGTATATTTATGCAACCCTTATGCAACAAAAGGGGTCTTTGCAGTGGAACCCCTCATGGCCGGTGACCACAACCACCAATGAAAAGTGATTTAGTAGGGGCTTGAATGGTAAGATGTAGGCAGGAAATAAACTAAACCCCTCACTCCTCACTTTTCTCACTAGTCATTTAAGTATACTTCCTCACTGGATTATTAAAGGGGAAAGGAGATAAGAAAGATTATATCAGAAAAGTCTATAATATTTGATAATGAATTTTTTAAGAATACGGTTATGGAGGTTCTGGGGATTGAAATAACGGAGTTTTCCGAGGAGCGGGTAGTGGCTACTATGCCCGTAACCCCCAGGACCCATCAACCCTTTGGTTTTCTGCATGGCGGAGTATCGGTGGTAGTGGCTGAGACGGTAGCCTCAGCCGGTAGTTATCTCTTTATTGATGTGGAAAAACAACGGGCTGTGGGTCTGGAAATAAACGCTAATCATATTCGCAGCAAGCGCGATGGAATGATAAAAGCTGTAGGGATTCCGGTTCATGTAGGGCGTAGCACCATTGTATGGGATGTCCGGATCTATGATGAGGCTGGGGATATGCTATGTATTTCCCGCTGTACCGTAGCAATAATCGAATTGCGGGACGAAAAGCAATAGTACAGCGAAAGGAACGAGTATCTTATGAGTAGGAGGATTTATTTCCTTTGGGGTGAAGAAAGCTATTTAATTGACCGGGAACTGGAAAGGATTGCAGCGATTATAGGTCAGGAAAGTGGCGAAGAAGTGGAAACTATTTATCTGGACGCAGATGAGCTGAATGCCTATGAATTACTGGAAGCCCTGCAATTCAGTCCTTTATTTTCCTTGCAGAGGCTGGTGGTAATAAAGAGGCCCTGGTGGTTGGGAAAAGCCAAACGACGGGGGGGTAAAACCGCCGAAATAGAGAAAATATTCTTAGATTACCTGCAGCAGGATATGGAGGGACAGGTACTGGTACTGACAGCCAATGAACATAGTACTACTAATCCCCTGGTAAAGATACTGGATCGTGAGGCCACCGTAATCGCTTGCAAATCCCTCGGCAGCCAGCATCTGTCGGAATGGATTAATAAGGAGTTCGCTTCCCGTGGTTTGAAGGTAGAAAAGTCCGCCGCCAACCTGATGGCGAAAAGCGGACAGGATATGTATTACCTGCAAAATCTCATTGATAAAACCGCCTTACTGGTAAAGGGGCGGCCGGTAAAAATTGCCGATATTGAAGGAGAACTGGAGACAAAAACTGAAATCAAGGTATTCAAGTTGAGTGATGCTTTATTGAAGCGTAACCTGAAAGCCTCTTTCCAGGCCTATAATCAACTGTTGGTTCAGGGAGAACACCCGATTTTATTTCTTTATATTATTGTGCGCCAGTTCATGGCCCTGGCCAGGGTCAAATACTATAATGAAAAATCATATGGCAGCAAGGAAATAGTGGCACAGACAGGTTTGCATGAATTCATGGTAAAGAAAATGTTGGATAATGCCCGCAATTTTAGCTGGGATGAGTTGTGGCAGTTATTTCAAATATTTTTGCAAACGGATGTTAAATTTAAGAGCAGCAGCCTGGATGATAAAATGCTCATGGAGGCCCTGATAGTGGAAATCTGCAGCAAGAGGTAAAAAATAAGAACCTGCCCGGAGACAGGTTCTTGCTTACTGGCTAATACTATTCAGCTTTTTACTCAAAGCTGATTTTTTTCTGGCTACATTATTCTTATGAAGTATTCCTTTGGTGATGCTCCTATCTAAAAGGGAGGTTACCTGCAACAGTTTGTTGCTGGCTGTATCCAAATCCTCCGCAATTATTGCATTTTCATAATTCTTTATTGCCGTTTTCAGCTTACTTTTATAAGCTTTATTTCTGAGCCGGTTGGCTTCTGCCCTGCGGGCTCTTTTGGCGGGGGTTTTACTTTTGGCCACACTTTCACCTCCTTGTAAGTTGAAGACTAACAGGAATACTATAGCACTCCCCAAATTAAATTGCAAGTATTAGTATGGTGCCAGGCACTTAAGTTGTTAAGTTATATTTTACCTCGTTTAAGCATCGGAAGAAACTGCGTAGTAGTTTTAACACAGCGCTGCAATGAGGTGGGGAATTGGAAAACTGCCGCCTGTTTCGCAAATATGTAGCAGCCGCTTAATAAAGCAGAGGATATATTTTGCCTCGTTATATTAGAGCCCGCAATAAAGGAAAGACTATATTAAAAAGAACCGGGTTCTAATTATCTCTTGTCCACCATAAATTTAATAAGATATTTGATGGTGGGGTGGACAGGGTGCACAAGCATTATTTTGGGACTTTTATAAAAAGCATCTTCCTTATGCAATTATTTTTATTGGTTTTGATAACCGGGGTTAGTGCTGAGATTAGCAGCCCCTATCTTGGGAAGATGCCTGCTTTCAATGTGCAGAATATCTTGCTGCCTTTTAAAAAAATTGAGCTGGATAAAAAGCAGGCAGCCAGTCTCTTCCGGGAAGTAAATGTGGTTTTTGCCGGAGAAAAGACTTCTTTTCCTATGACGAGGCATTATTTTAAGGAAAAGATGCCGGAAGAATTGATGATATCCAGTATCCAGGCCCTGGCCTATGGCCGCAGCGAAGAAGATCTCAGGGAGAACGAGGGGGAGAACGAGGTTCAATTGCCCGAAGTTGAGCCGGAGCCGCTGGAGGAGAGTCGGGATATTGATTATAGCAGCTTTTTTAAAGACTGCAAGGTAGTATTTTACTGCACCCATAGTGCCGAATCCTACATTCCTGATAGTGGGAAGGCCCGTTGCGACGGGCAAAGGGGATTGGTTAATGAGGTGGCCAGGAGTATTAGTAAATCATTAAGCAAACGGGGACTGCCGGCTGAATTCGAAGACCGGATTCATGATTTTCCCGAATACAACAAGAGTTATACCAACTCCCGGGAAACAGTACAAAAAATACTCCAGTCCAATAATAGAATGCTGGCCTTGTTTGATATTCATCGCGACAGCATACCCGGTCTGGAAAAAGCCGAGACCGTGGAAATAGATGGAAAGAAAAGCGCTCGCATTTTGATAATTGTCGGAACCGATGAGCGCAAAAGCCATCCGGAATGGCGGAAGAACCTGGAATTTGCCCAGGAAATCTATCGTCAGGGGGAAAAGAAATATCCTGGTCTGATAAAAGGGATCAGAACTAAGGCCGGGACTTATAACCAGGAGTTTTTCCCCCGGGCCTTGTTGCTGGAGTTCGGCGGCGATTTGAACTCTTTCGTTGAGGCCCGCTATGCAGGAATGCTTTTTTCTGATATCTTAATCGAAGTGCTAAAGGAGGATTTATAACCAGTGTCGAAGTTAAAGCAGTTCTTTTTAATTTTTATTTTATTAGTACTATTTATTGGTGGGCTAAATCTCAGCAATCAGGGAATAAACCATCTTACTCTGGACAATCGCGGCCCGGTATTTGCCTGTAATTACGAGCAGGGTAGTTTAAATTTACAGTTATTATCCCAGGATTATAAAGTGTCCCCGGAGCTGGTGAATTACGAGTGGCAGCTTTTGCGGCAAACTGCAAAAAACCAGGGTCAGCAGGCAGTTCAATATTTGAATAAATCATGGCTTATATTTAAGGCGATATTTCTCTAAATCGCTCCTGCTTGGTTAGTAAGAAAAGTGAGGAGTGAGGAGTAAGGGGTGAGGGGTTAATTTTTTTCTACTACATCTTACTATTCAAGCCTCTACCAGCTCACTTTTCATCGGTGGTTGTGGCCCCTGGGCCATGGGGGGTTAGTAAGAAAAGTCGCCGGTCGTCGGTCGTTAGGTGTCAGGCGTCGGGAGACGGAGGACAGAAGGCGGAAATCGGAGGACGGAATGGTCGCCAGATGCCAGTGATTAGAAGGGGTATTCCCAACTACATCTTATTATACCAAGCGCATACTAACTCACTTTTCATCGGTGGTTGTGGCCCCTGGCCATCAGTGTTCGGCAAATTGAGGGGTGAGGAAAACAGGGGGACAAGGCAGACAACACAAAAGAACCGTCCCCTTGTGTTACACTCGCTTTAACTAGCGGCATCAATATTGGAGTTGATAGTATTTGAGCGAAAGGGGAAGAAATGTAGCCCGGGCCGCAGTTCTGCTCATGATCACGGTAATACTATCGAGGATATTGGGCTATGGCCGGGAAGTAGCCCTTTACACTCTATTTGGACAGGATTATATTACTGATGCCTACCGGGCCGCCTTTTCCATACCGGATTTCATTTATATGTTACTGGTGGGCGGAGCTTTGAGCTCTGCTTTTATCCCAGTTATCTCTACTTTTGTGGCTCGCGATCAGGAAGAGGATGCCTGGCGCTCCGCCAGCATTGTATTAAACTATGTGCTTTTGCTGATGCTCTTTATTATGGCCCTGGCCTATCTGTATACCCCGCTATTAATGAAGATACTGGTTCCCGGCTTGCCTGCCCAGTACAGTGAACTGGCGGTATATCTTACCCGCATCATGTTCATTCAAACCTTTTTCATGGCTCTCAACGGGATGGCCATGGGGATATTAAATTCATTCCATCATTTCTGGGCTCCAGCCTGGGGAAGCCTGCTTTACAATCTGGTGATTATTGTGGTGGGAGTTGGACTGGAGAAGCATTTGGGTATTACTGCTTTTTCCCTGGGAGTGGTTCTCGGTGCTGTTGCCAACTTTATGGTGCAGATTCCCGCCCTGCGCCGCCTGGGGATGAAATACTATTTTTCTTTTGACTATAAAGACCAGGGCTTTCAGGAAATAATCCGGCTCATGGTGCCGGTTTTAGCTGGGCTGGGAGCAGTACAAGTAAGTCTTTTCGTGACCCAGAACCTGGCTTCGGGCCTGGCTGCAGGGACTGTAAGCGCGCTAAGCCTGGCTCAGCGGATAGTAAATCTTCCTCTGGGAATTTTTGCGGTATCTTTGGGAGTAGCGATTTTCCCCACCTTAACCCACCTGGCGGCCCGCGGAGAAATAGCCCAGTTTAAACGCAGCAGTTCCCTGGCCATAAGAGCCGTATTTTTACTCACCATCCCGGCTTCTCTTGGCTTGATGGCCCTGGGTGAGCCGATAATTAGACTACTTTTTGAGCAGGGGCGATTTTCTGCTACGGCGGTAGCCATAACCAATGAAGCTCTTTTCTTTTATTGTTTTGGCCTTTTTGCCTACTCTTCTTTGCAGGTTCTAAACCGCAGTTTTTATGCTTTGCATGATTCTTTTACCCCGGTTGCAGCTGCTTTTATCACTATAGTTGCTAATATCCTGCTTTCTTTAAACCTGGTGGCTACTATGGGGCATAAAGGTCTGGCCCTGGCCTATTCGCTATCGGGATTGGCTGGGTTCATCTTTTTGATGCTGGCTTTACGAAAAAAACTGGGCCAACTGGGAGGAGGCAGGATTGTCGGCAGTTTCCTCATTTCCCTGGGGGCCTCCCTGGTGATGTGGTCTCTGCTGCGTTTGTTTACAGAAAGAATGCTAGTGTTTTGGCCGTTGATGGGCAAGCTGCAGCTTCTGATGCTAGTAGGCGGGGGAGTATTTTTCGGCGCTATTGTCTATGGCCTTATTATTTATCTCTTTAAACTGGAAGAGTCTCAATTACTGCTTAATATGCTCCGGCATCGCCTGTCGAAAAACTCTTAAACCCCCATCAATTGAACCGCGGTGCTTAATCAGTTATAATTTGAGAAGCTCTGAAATCGGAAGACGGAGGACGGAATGGTTGCCAGACGCCGGGAGAGGGAACGGTAGTTTAGCGATTGTTCAACTATTGTTCAACCATCGTTCAACTATTGTATTAGCAAAGTAAGGCGTTTAAGTTGTTTCCTACTACACCTTACTATTCATAAAACACCTGGAGGTTAAAATTTGCAGAAGAATATTAGGAATTTCAGTATTATAGCTCATATAGATCACGGTAAGTCCACCCTGGCGGACCGTCTGCTTCATTTGACCGGGGCGCTCAGTGACCGGGAAATGAAAGAACAGTTTTTAGACAAGATGGAGCTGGAAAGGGAAAAGGGCATTACTATAAAGCTTAAACCGGTGAGACTCAATTACCGGGCCCGGGATGGGCAGGAATATATTCTTAATCTGATTGATACCCCGGGTCATGTTGATTTTTCTTACGAGGTTTCGCGCAGCCTGGCTGCCTGTGAAGGAGCCTTGCTGGTAGTTGATGCCTCCCAGGGGATAGAAGCCCAGACCCTGGCCAATGTCTATATGGCCATGGATCTGGATTTGGAAATAATAGGGGTAGTTAATAAAATCGACCTGCCCGGAGCGGAACCGGAAGTAGTGAAACAGGAGATGGAAAATGTACTGGGGCTGGACCAAGATGAAGTTTTGCCTATTTCGGCCAAACTAGGTACCGGAGTAGAAGATGTCCTGGAAGCGATAGTGGAGAGGATTCCCCCTCCTTCAGGCGATAAGGAAGCAGCTTTAAAGGCCTTGATATTCGACTCCTATTTTGACCCGTACAAGGGGGCCATATCCTACATCCGGGTAGTAGAGGGTGAACTGCGCCAAGGTGACATGATTCGTATGATGTCCAGCGGCAAGGAATATGAGGTAGACGAAATAGGAGTCTTGTCCCCATATATGACCGAGGTTGAAGTTTTGAGCTCAGGTGAAGTAGGCTATGTGGCGGCGGGAATGAAAAATGTAAATGATACCCGGGTTGGCGATACCATCACTGGGGCCAGGCGGGCAGCCCCGGAGGCATTATCAGGATATCAAGAGGTAAAGCCTATGGTATATTGCGGGCTTTATCCCCTGGAGAATAGCGAATTTGAGCGTCTGCGCGATGCGCTGGACCGCTTAAAACTAAACGACGCTTCCCTTTTTTATGAACCAGATAACTCTGATGCTTTAGGCTTTGGCTTCCGCTGCGGCTTTTTGGGCCTTTTGCACCTGGAGATCGTCAAGGAGAGACTAGAAAGAGAATATGACTTAAGCCTGCTGGCTACGGCTCCCAGTGTAATATACCGGGTACTGCTGACTGATGGCAGTGAACTTATGGTGCAAAACCCCACCCACTGGCCTCCCCCGCAGAAAATTGACCGGGTGATGGAACCCTATGTCAAAGCTTCTATAATGGTTCCCAACGATTATGTAGGGACGATAATGGAACTCTGCCAGGAAAAGAGAGGCAGTTTTATTACCATGGAATACTTGACCTCCCACCGGGTAGTTATTAATTATAGATTGCCCCTGGCGGAGATTCTCTATGATTTTTTTGATGCCTTGAAATCGCGAACCCGCGGCTACGCTTCATTGGACTACGAATTTCATGGTTTTGACACTTCAGATTTGATCAAACTGGATATCATGCTTAATGGAGAAGTAGTAGATGCCTTGAGTTTTATTGTTCATGAGGACAAGGCCTATTACCGGGCGCGGGCTATTGTAAACAAATTAAGAAAGATAATACCTCGCCAGATGTATGAAGTAGCCATTCAAGCAGCAATCGGCAACCGGATTCTAGCCCGAGAAAACATCAAGGCCATGCGCAAGGATGTTTTGGCTAAATGTTACGGTGGCGATATAACCCGTAAAAAGAAGCTATTAGAGAAACAAAAAGAGGGAAAAAAACGGATGAAGCAGATTGGCCGGGTCGAAGTACCCAAAGATGCCTTTATGACTGTACTGGACATTGAAAATGATTAATGATGAATTATTAATGAAAACGAGAAGATAAGGTGAATAGTGAGAGCCATATTATGAAGAAAAAGCCTGTCGGGCTATACATTCATATACCCTTCTGCCTGAAAAAATGCGGCTATTGCGATTTTTATTCCCTGCCGCTCCAATCCCCGGCCCAGCTTCAGAGCTATACTGATGCTATACGGCTGGAAATAGAAAAGCTTGCGACCTTGTTTTCGGACAGCATCATCTTAAGCATTTACCTGGGAGGAGGCACCCCCAGCCTGCTTGGCCTGGAGCAACTGCAGAGCATAGTGGAGGCGGTTGCTTATAATTTTAATGTTAGCAGTAATGCTGAAATAAGCCTGGAAATGAATCCAGCCACAAGGAGAGAAGGCTTTCTAAGAGGAATTCTGGCGGCTGGTGTAAACCGGATTTCCCTGGGGATACAGAGTTTTTCCCCGGAGGAGTTGCGGGTATTGGGTCGTGTTCACGGTTACTACGAAATAATGCAAAGCATAGAGGCCTTGCATAAAGAAGGATGCCAAAATTTTAACCTGGATTTGATATATGGTATACCGGGACAAAGCCTGGAATCCTGGCAGAGGAGCCTGGAACTGGCGGTTTCCTGTGGACCGCAACACATTTCCGCCTATCTTTTGCAGTTGGATGAGAGCACCGCAATGGCCCGGGCTATAGAAAGCGCTCAGATTGAATTGCTGGATGAAGAAAGTGAAAACGCCATGTACCATATGGCTTTGGATTACCTGCCCGAAAAGGGATTCAGGCATTATGAACTCTCTAACTTCTGCCAGGCTGGTTTTGAATGTCGCCATAACCTGAACTATTGGTGCGGCCGGGATTATATAGGGATAGGAGCGGGAGCAGTATCTTGCATCGGCCGGCAAAGATATCGGAATCGACCGTTTTTAAAGGAGTACCTGATGAGCCTGGAGGTAGGGCAGGAGGCGCCAGTAGAAATACTGGAGCAAATGAGCGCTGAGGAGAAAATGCGGGAAGAAATAATACTGGCATTAAGACTCTGTGATGGAATAGATTTAGCGCAGTTTGCCGCTAGATATCAGCTGGATTTCAGGGAACGATTTGCAGTTGAAATTGAAGACGCTGAGCAAAAAGGACTGTTAAAACTGGAAAATAACCGGCTTTGTTTAACCAGAAGGGGCTATTTTCTCTCCAATCAGGTTTTTTGCCGCTTTATATGATGATCCCCAGACTTGACAAAGGATTTTACAGGTGATATTTTCATATTAACAGCGATTAGCACTCAATAGAGGAGAGTGCTAACAGGCGGTGATATATATGACTCTGGATGAAAGAAAAAGGAATATCCTGGGATCCATTATCCGTGACTATGTGGAAACGGCTGAACCGGTAGGTTCCCGGGCTATGGTAAAAAAGCATGATTTAAAAATAAGCGCAGCGACAGTAAGAAATGAAATGGCCGATCTTGAAGACATGGGCTACCTGGAGCAGCCGCACACCTCCGCAGGTCGTATCCCTTCCGAAAGAGGCTTTCGTTATTATGTGGATTGCATGATGGAAAAAGAGCCTCCCGGAGAGAGGGAATACGCTTTATTGCAGCAATTATTTGAACAGAATATAGAAGACTGGGAGCAGGTGATTTTAGGGATTGCTCATTTTCTATCCCAGATGACCCGCTATACTTCCTTTGTTATTGTTCCAGCAGTGAAATTCACTGAGTTTCGCAACCTGCAACTGCTTCCTCTGGATCAAGGAAAAGCCCTGCTCTTGTTGGTATGTGATATGGGGGTAATAATGCATCGTATAATTAGTATCCCTGAATTCATATCATCCCAGGATTTGCAGGCTATTACCGGCTTGTTTAACCAGGCCTTCATAGGCAAGCGACTGGAGGAAGTAAAAAGAAGCGATTTGCAACTCATAAGGGAGAACCTCAGCCAGCGCCGTCAAATTATTGATAATGCCCTGGAAGCTATAGATAACCTGTTGCAAAACTCCCGCGATGAAAAAGTAATGGTCAGCGGAGCCCTCAATATACTTAATGAACCTGAGTTTAAAGATATGGATAAACTAAAACGAATACTGAATGTTTTGGAAGAAGACGATTCGCTGCGACAGATTATTCCCGGGGAACTGGGAGAGGCAGTTGACATTAAGATTGGCCGGGAGAACCCGTTGGAAGAAATCAAGGAAATGAGTCTGGTGGTAGCAGGGTATAAGTCTTTTGGCGAGCTGGGTAAGATAGGAGTGATAGGCCCGGTGCGTATGGAATACTGGAAAGCCGTAGGTACGGTGGAAACGGTGCGGGATATTATAGAAGACTATCTTAAGGGCTTAGGCTAGGGGGATGTATTATCCCCTTCAAACAAAGGAGGGAAATATGTCGGAAAACAAGCTGGCCAGACAAGAGAAATCAGATGACCGATTCCAGGCTCTTTTGAGCAATGCTAATGCTTCCCGGGCCATCTCGCAGGCGGTGGAAGGCACCATTGGTCCCAAGGGCCTGGATATTATGATGGTGGATAGATTTGGTGATGTAGTTATCAGCAACGATGGGGTAACCATATTAAAGCTGATGGAAGTCAATCACCCTGCGGCCCGTATGATAATAAACACCGCTCGGGCCCAGCAAGCAGAGGTAGGGGATGGGACCACCACGGCTACCATTATTGCCGCTGCGCTGGTAGCTGAGGGAGTGGAACAGGTACTGAAAGGGGTACCGGTTACCCGAGTGATTGAAGGTATAGAACAGGGGATAGCTGCTGCTCTGAACCTGGTGAGAAAGCAAAGCCGGGCAGTGGAATCCCTGGACGATAAAGTATTGTTTAGTATTGCCGAAGTAGCCGGAAGGGGCAAGCGGGATCTAGCTCGCCTGGTTATCAAGGGAGCGCAGCTGGTAGGGAAAAAGAAGCTTTTGGATCGGGACTACAAGTTTGCCGATGCGGTAGTGGCCCGGGAATTGGCTCCCAGCCAGGTTTTCCGTGGGGTTTTGCTTAACAAGGAACCCGTGAATAAGGATATGCCGGCAGTTTTGGAAAATCCGCTGATATTGGTTATAGATGATGCCCTGGGGCCCGAAGAAATCGAACGGGAAGCTATGAAGAGTGAGAGCGGTTTCCAGTATTATCTGCAGGCCCGGGCCAACTACGAAGAAAACCTGCGTAAAATTCCTGAACTGGGCGTAAAAATGGTAGTGGTCGACCGCGGTATTGATGATATGGCGGAAGAGTTTCTGACTGATGCAGGAATAATGGCGGTACAGAGGGTATCTTCACGGGAAATCGAGAAACTTTGCCAGCATACCGCTGCCAGGAAGATAAAAAGAAATGCTCTTAACCGGGATTTGGATAGCCTTAAGGGATATTTAGGCAAAGCCCGGATGGTTAAAGTAGATGAGAAGCTGCAGCATATATATATATATATATGATGGCAAGGGAGAGAGTTGGACCACCGTTCTTATCGGTGCGGCTACGGAAGAAGTGGTCGAAGAGCGCGAACGCATGGCCAAAGATGCCGCCGCCGCCGTTCAGGCAGCAGTGCAGGGAGGGGTGGTTCCCGGAGGAGGGGCCACAGAGGTTTGGCTGGCAGCGCATATGGAAGAAGTGGCCCGGGAGCTTGAAGGCATGGCCTCCTTCGGTGTGAACTGTGTAAAAGAAGCCTTGCTCAAGCCGTTTTCCTGTTTGATAAGCAATGCTGGTTTCAACCCGCTGGAAAAGCTGGGGGATGTGGTGGTGGCCCAGAGAAAGAACGGCAGTGATTCCATCGGGATTGATTGTGAAAAGGGCAAATTGATGGATATGATGCGGCAGGGTATAGTTGATCCCACCACGGTAAAGATTCATGCTATTAAAGCAGCAGGTGAGGTGGCAGTAGCTATCCTAAGGATAAATACCATTATTAAAATGAAAAATGATCCGGAACATTCGGAAAACACAGAGAACTGGGATTAGAGGTGATAAATTATGACTAAGGAAGAACTTGAACTGGAAAAAGAACATGGGCAAGGGATAATCGAAAGCGCTGAACCATCCGCAACTGTGGAAGGTGGAGAAATCCAGGCTCTTAAGGAAGAATTAGCCAGGCTACAGGAAGAAAAACAAGAGAACTATGACCTATATTTGCGGGCTCTGGCTGAGCAAGAGAACATTAAAAAGCGGGCCGGTCGGGAACGAGAGGAATATATAAAATTTGCTACCTTACCCTTGATTAAAAATTTACTGCTGGTTATAGATGACCTGGACCGGGCTTTGGATGTTTCCCATGCCAATCAGGATTTGGAAGCCTTGAACAAAGGAGTGGAAATGATAGCCCGGAAATTGCATGAATTAATAAAAAACGAAGGTGTAGAGGCGATTGAAGCGGTGGGTAAAGCCTTCGATCCCATGTATCACCAGCCGCTGATGGTGGAAGGCAGCAGTGAAGAGCAGGAGAACATGGTAATTGAGGAGTTTCAGAAGGGCTACATAATGCATGGCCGGGTTATTCGCCCCAGCCTGGTTAAAGTTAGCAACAGCTAGTTCCCCCTAAAGAAACCGGGAGAAAGGGGGAATGAGTGCATAGATATGCAAAATAATCTTTGACATCCAAATCTCTCCTTTATGGGAGTTACTAGCTTAGATTATTATTGGAGGTGTGGCAAATGGGCAAGGTTGTAGGAATAGACCTTGGTACAACTAACTCAGTAATAGCCGTAATGGAAGGAAATGAAGCCAAAGTAATAAGCAATGCCGAAGGGGAAAGAATTACCCCCTCGGTGGTGGGATTTTCCAAAAGTAATGAAAGACTGGTGGGGAGGATAGCTAAACGCCAGGCCGTAACCAATCCGGACAGAACGGTACTATCTATTAAAAGAAAAATGGGTACCGATTATAAAGTTGAAATAGATAATAAAAAATATACTCCCCAGGAAATATCGGCTATGGTTTTGCAGAAGTTAAAAACTGATGCAGAAGCATATCTGGGTGAAAAGATTACCCAGGCGGTAATCACCGTTCCCGCTTATTTTACCGATTCCCAGCGGCAGGCAACCAAAGATGCGGGGAAAATAGCCGGGCTGGAAGTTTTGAGGATTATCAATGAACCTACCGCTGCAGCACTGGCTTATGGGCTGGATAAGGATGAGAACCAGACCATCCTGGTATTTGACCTGGGTGGAGGTACTTTTGATGTATCCATACTGGAAATCGGCGATGGGGTTTTTGAGGTCAAGGCCACCAGCGGTAACAATCGCCTGGGGGGCGATGATTTTGACGAGAGGATTATTAACTGGCTGGTAGAGGAATTCAAAAAAGAACAGGGAGTAGATCTTAGAAATGACAAGATGGCCATGCATCGTCTCAAGGAAGCGGCGGAAAAAGCTAAACATGAGCTTTCCGGGGTGATGAGCACCGATATCAACATTCCTTATATAACGGCCACTCAGGAAGGACCGTTGCATCTGGAAAAATCCTTGACCCGGGCCCGGTTCGAAGAAATGACCGCCGACCTAGTGGAAAAGACCATGGGGCCTGCTCGCCAGGCTATGAAAGATGCCGGCCTGAAGACCAACGAGTTGGATAAGGTGATACTGGTGGGGGGCTCCACCAGAATACCCGCGGTACAGGAAGCAATAAAGAACATTACCGGTCGGGAACCCTTTAAAGGAATAAACCCGGATGAAGTTGTGGCGGTTGGGGCCGCTATTCAGGCCGGGGTTTTAACCGGCGAAGTTACCGATGTGGTGTTGCTTGATGTTACTCCTCTCTCCCTGGGAATCGAGACTCTGGGGGGGGTATTTACCCGAATAATTGACCGTAATTCCACTATTCCAACGGCCAAGAGCCAGGTATTTACTACTGCAGCGGATAACCAGACTTCGGTGGATATTCATGTGCTGCAGGGGGAAAGAAAGATGGCTGGCAACAATGTTACCCTGGGGAGATTCCAGTTAAGCGGAATACCTTCAGCCCCTCGCGGAATACCACAGATTGAAGTAAAATTTGATATAGATGTCAATGGAATAGTAAATGTGACCGCCAAAGATACCGCCACGGGCAAAGAGCAGAGAATCACCATAACCTCTTCCAGCGGCCTGAGCGATGAGGAAATCGACCGCATGGTAGAAGATGCCGAAAAGTTTGCCGAGGAAGATGAGAAACGGTTGGAGGAAATCGAAGCCCGCAATGCGGCGGATAGTATGATATACCAGGCGGAAAAGACCGTTAAGGAATACAGCGAAAAAATAGATGAGGAATCTAAAAAAGAGATTGAAGCAGCCCGCGATGAGCTGAAAACGGCTCTGGAGGGCGGCGATATCGAGGATATAAAGAAGAAAACCGAGTCTTTGACCGAGGTAATTTTCAAGTTTACGACCAAAATGTATGAAGAAGCCGCCAAAAATGCGGAAGCCGGTGCAGGTCCTTCTGATGCTGGCGATGGCGAAGTTTTTGATGCTGACTACAATGTGGCAGATGACGATAAAAAGGAAGACTAGTTTTCTGCTGCCAGGGCATATTTTACTAGGGGGAGAGGGTGATACCCGGCGATTTCCGTCGTCCGGGTAGGCCTGTTTTTCAGGAAGGTGGGAAAGGATGTCCGCAAAGCGTGATTACTATGAAGTTTTAGATATTTCTCAAAATGCCAGTGCCGAAGAAATAAAGAAAGCTTACCGGCAGAAAGCCCGGAAACTGCATCCCGATGTTAACCGGGACGATCCCCAGGCAGAAGAGAAATTCAAAGAGGTCTCCGATGCCTATGAAGTCTTAAGTGACCCCCAAAAAAGGGAACTGTATGATCGCTTCGGGCATGATGCTTTTGACCCGTCACGCAACGGAGCCGGAGGCTTCGGCGGTTTTGGCGGCTTCGATGATATGGGTGGTGGTTTTGGGGATATATTTGATATATTCTTCGGCGGCGCCGGAACCCGCAGAAGAACCGGTCCACAACGGGGTGCCGACCGCGAGGTACGCCTGGAAATAAATTTTGAGGATGCCGTTTTTGGTATAGAAAAGGAGATCGAAATATCCCGGATGGAACGCTGTGAAAAGTGCAAAGGCAGTGGGGCGGAACCAGGCTCCGAGGTTAAGACCTGTCCTACTTGCCGGGGCACGGGGCAGCAGCGGACGGTGCAAAACACTCCTTTTGGCCGCTTTGAGACTTCTCGGCCGTGCAGCCAGTGCCGGGGTGAAGGCAAGATTATTGAGAAGGCCTGTTCAGCCTGCAAGGGCAACGGAGAACAAAGGAAAAACAGAAGAATTGATATTAGGATTCCAGCCGGTATTGACAGTGGTTCGCGTCTTCGCGTTCAGGGCGAAGGCGAGCAAGGTATAAGAGGCGGACCCTCAGGCGACCTTTATATTACAATACTGGTTCGGCCTCATGCTTCCTTTAAAAGAGAGGGTTATAACCTGCTATGCAAGCTGCCCATCGATTTTGTACAGGCGGCCCTGGGAACCGAAGTTGAAGTTCCTCTACTGGGTGGCGCGGTTCATTTGCTGCATATTCCGGAAGGGACCCAGCCGGGGGATATTATAACGGTAAAAGGAAAAGGTATTCCCCACCTGCATAGTCATCGTAACGGGGACCTCAAGGTGCAAATTGAGGTCAAAATTCCTCGCAAGCTAAGCCGCAGGCAAAGGGAAATTCTCCTGCAGTTTGCGGAGGAAAGTGATGAAAAAGGAGGAAAGAAAGGCCTGTTCGAAAAATTCAAAGATGCTATGGGATAGAGGGTGTAGTGGAATGAAATGGAAAGAAATCGCTGTTCTGACCGAAGGAATTTGTATTGAAGCAATAGCTGGAATCTTCCACCGGCTCGGTTCTGGTGGAGTAGTTATAGAAGACCCGCAGGCGGCCAGGAAATATGAAAACCAGGAGGAATGGAACCCCAATTTGGTTTCGCCGGACTTTCTCGATCACGAGTTTGTGCTCATTAAAGCTTATTTTATGGAAGAACGCGAAGTTATGGAGGAGTTGCAAAGCTGCCTGGAGACAGTCAAAGAGAACTTTAATGTTGAGTGTAAAGTCTTTATTGATGAGGTTAGAGATGAGGACTGGGAGAGCTCCTGGAAAAAATATTATCACCGTTTCAAAATAGGCGAGCGCCTGGTAATCAAGCCCTCCTGGGAAGAATACCAACCCCAAAGCGGGGAAGTAGTTATAGATATAGACCCGGGTATGGCTTTCGGCACCGGTATACATGCGTCCACCCGTTTTTGCATGAAGTTTATTGACCATTATGTAAAAGGGGGAGAAAAGCTTATTGACGCTGGTTGTGGTTCTGGTATCCTGTCCATCGCCGCGGCCAAACTGGGAGCAGCCCGGGTCTTGGCCATGGATGTTGAGGAATTGTCGGTAAAAATCGCCCGGGAAAATGTTGAGTTAAACGGACTGAGCGACATTATTACAGTCAAGCTCGGGAATATTGTGGAGGAAATTCAAACATTCGAGGCAGATATGGTTGCGGCCAATATTACGGCCGAGGTGGTCACTTGCTTAATTCCGGAAGCCGCCAAAGTCTTAAAGAGCGGGGGCTATTTTTTTGGTTCTGGAATTGTCGACAGCCGCTGGCCGGGAGTGGAGAAGCAATTAAAAACCCATGGCTTTGTTATTGAGCAGGTTCTCCAGGATGTTGATTGGATAGGAGTAGCGGCGCGGAAAGAATAAACCGGGAATGGGGTGCTAGTCTTTGCCTCGTTTTTTTGTTTCTGCTGATAATATCAAGGGTAATAGCGTTTTGATTGATGAGGAGCAAACCCGGCATATAGAAAAGGTCTTGCGTCTCAAGTCTGGTGATATAGTCAAGGTTTTTGATGGAAACGGGAATGAATACCAGGTGCGCTTGCAGGAAAAAAAGCAGAAGATCTTGCAGGCTGAGATACTTGCCCAGGAGACAACAGCGGAGGACCTGGCCATTAATCTTACTCTGGTTCAAGGTATAGCCCGGAGCGAGAAGATGGATTTTATTATTCAGAAAGCGGTAGAACTGGGAGTAAGAAGCCTTATTCCCTTGCAAAGTGAGCATAGTGTGGCCCGCTTCGATAAGGAGAAAGAAGGGAAGAAGATAAAACGCTGGCAGAAGATTGCGCAGGAAGCCTGCAAGCAATGTGGCCGCAACCATATTCCAGAAGTTAAGCCTATCTTGGATTTTCCCGCTCTTATGGCTCAAATAGGGGATAAACCGGCCCTGCTCTGCTATGAACAGGAGCGGGAAGCCTATTTTCGTACGCTATTAAGGGAGCAGCGGGAAAATTTTTGCACCCAGGGTCTTTTTCTCATTATAGGGCCGGAAGGGGGCTTTTCCCCGGCAGAAGTCGAAATAGCCAGAAGACAGGGTTGGTTTATAGCAGGCCTGGGCCCCAGGACCTTGCGAACGGAAACCGCCAGCCTGCTCGCCTGCGGCATCATTATGTACGAATATGGTGAACTCGGCTGAAGCAAGGGGCTGTGCTGAGTGCATGAGATGGGAGACAATTATGAAAAAAGTAGCTTTTCATACCCTGGGATGCAAAGTAAACCAGGTAGAAACAGAACAGCTGAAGGAAAAGTTCATACAAAGAGGCTATCAACTGGTTGACTTCAATGAAAGCGCGGATTTGTACATCGTTAACACCTGCACTGTGACTCACAGCAGCGACCGCAAATCCAGAGCCATGCTGCGCCGTGCTGCCAGAAGGAATCCGGGAGCGATGGTCGTTGCTACCGGTTGCCTGGCCCAGGTAGATGCCGCGCAACTGGCAGCCATACCCGGACTGAATCTAATAGTAGGCAGTCAGCAAAAAGAAGCTATTCTCGAACTGATTGAAGGACAGGTAAGCAGTAGGAGCGAGTCGGAGCCCCTTATTGTATGCCCACCGCTGGTGGCGGGAAAAAAGCTCCCCCCGGTTATCTATTCTAAGCGGCATGAAAGATCCCGAGCTTTTGTCAAGATTCAGGATGGATGCCAGAGTTATTGTTCTTACTGTATCGTCCCTTTTGCCCGCGGTCCTTCCCGGAGCAAACTGCCAGAAGATGTGGCAGCCGAGTTGCAGCAACTGGTGGATCTGGGATATCACGAAATCGTATTGACCGGTATTCATACCGGGCTTTATGGAAATGACCTGGAAGATTGGAACCTTAGTAGATTGCTGCGGTTGCTTTTCGCTCGGGTGGAAGGTAATTACCGCATCAGGTTGAGTTCCCTGGAGCCTGTGGAGATAGACGAGGAGTTGTTGGAGATGGCAGCCGGCGGAGAAAGGCTTTGCCGTCACTTTCATATTCCCTTGCAGAGTGGAAGCAGCCGCATATTGCGGGCCATGAACCGCCGTTATGACCGGGAATTCTATTACAAACTGGTTCAGCATATAGTACAGAGAGTAAAGGGAGCGGCCGTAACCGCCGATGTAATGGTGGGCTTTCCCGGTGAAGAAAAGAAGGATTACCAGGATACCCTGGCTTTGTTACAGGATTTACCCGTACTGGACTTGCATGTATTTAAATACTCAAAACGACCGGGAACGGCTGCCGCTAAAATGGAACCTCAGGTCAGTGACAGAGAAAAAGAAATGAGAAGCGCCGAACTAATACAACTGGCTGAAGCAAAAAAGCGGAGTTTCATAAACCAGCAGCTGGGACAGGAACTGGAAGTGCTGGTAGAGCAGATAGTAGGAGAAGACTCTTTCCGGGGTCTTAGCGATAACTATTTAGAACTGGAGTTTTCTTCCCCCCGGGAACTGATTGATGAGCTGACCGGAGAACTAATCATGGTCGAGCTGGAAGCTATGGAAAACAGCATTGCCCGGGGGAGGTTATTATATGGCTCTTTTCTAATAGAACCCTACTGCCACAATACTGACCAGGAAGGATAGGATTACCAGTCCAACCAGGATATAAACCAGCTTTTTTTGCCGGGGATTACGCATACCTTTGTTCATAAAACCCATCTTTAAATCATCCCTCATTTAAATTTTAATAAATGCTTTGACTCTACTGCAAAAACCCCCTTTTGCTGCGTGGGGTTGCATAAATATGCAAAACGAGCGTTGGTGTTGCCCATGCGTAGCGCCCTGTCGGGCACAACTGATGCTCCCTGCGGTCGCTATTAAGGACGCTGGAGCGGAATATTTATGCAAGTTTAATGCATATTTATTACTTTTGCAGCGGAATCATATTTTGCATTATCTTTATTTCTTTATGCCAAAATCATAAACAATCTGTGTTTGCGCGTCAAATTAATCAGCGCCAATATCATTTAACAGCTCAATCAGCCAAAATATCAAAGAGTCTGGTAAAGCTTTACTTACCAGACTCTTAAAACACTTTATTCTATTATCGTTCTGGTACCGGAAAGACCGTAGTTGCTGAATTTCAGCTATTGAGCGGTATTAGAATCTTTTCTTTTTGCGGGCCGCTTCTGATTTTTTCTTTTTCTTAATACTCGGTTTTTCATAGTGTTCGTGTTTCCTAATATCTTGTAAAACCCCTGCCTTCTGACAGGAACGTTTAAATCTCTTTAAGGCACTGTCAAGGGATTCGTTTTTCCCGACTTTTACTTCGCTCATTATTTCCCTCCCCTCAACCGACCAGCTTTAAGTAAATACCACTCTATTTTACTATTTAATATGCTTGGTAGTCAAGATTAGCCTGGCGGCCAAGCCAGTTGCCTGCCTCCCAGCAAATGATAGTGCAGGTGTAAAACCGACTGACCTCCCCATTCTCCACAGTTGTTAACCAAGCGATAACCTTTATCAGCTATGCCCAGCTCCCGGGCTAGTTTAGCCGCAGTTGTCTGAATGTAACCCAACAACTCTACATTTTCATTGGAAGCCTGATCCAGAGAAACGATGTGCTCACGGGGGATTAGCAAAATATGTACCGGAGCAGCCGGATTGATATCCTTAATCGCCACTATTCTCTCGTCTTCATAAACAAGCTCAGCGGGAATCTCGCGGTTTACAATTTTGCAGAACAAGCAATCGCTTTTATTCAAGTTCTCACCTCCATCAAGCATAGTCTCTTCATGAGCTATGGTTTTGGAATCTGTAGGGGTTTCAAGTTAAATCAGATGCTGCCTTAATTCTATCAGAAAATGCGTGTAAGTCAAAAGTTGTTTAGCGAATAGAGATTAAAAAATTGGGTTTATATAACGAGATGAAATATGTCCCCCGCTGCTAACTCGCTTTTCATCGCTGGTTGTGTTTAACACGATAAAAGTGTACACTACAGAAGAGGTGAAATTATGTTGAAGAATATTACTTTGAGTGCAGAGGAACACCTGATCGAGAGAGCCAGGAAAAAGGCTAAAAAAAGCGATACTACCCTTAATGCACTATTCAGGCAGTGGTTAAGAGGTTATACAAGGGAGTTGACTGTTCCAGCAGAGCTAGATTCATTCTTAGCCAAAGTCGATTACATTGACGCAGGAAGGAAATTTAGCCGAGATGAATTTAATGAAAGATAGATTTTTCCTGGATACTAATATAATAGTGTATATTTTCGATAAGCACAGCAAGCAGAAAAACCAGATAGCCCAAGAACTCCTTAAGGAAGCTTTACAGTCCGGTACAGGGGTAATAAGCTTTCAAGTAATTCAAGAATTTTGTAATGTGGCTTTAAACAAGTTTAAAAAACCTATGTCTTTAAGTGACTGCAGGGAGTTTATCAACCGTTTTCTTTTTCCGGTTTGTGAAGTATTTCCTGGAATGGAGTTATATAATACTGCCCTGGATATAAGGGAAAAAAGCGGATACAACTACTATGATGCCCTGATTGTAGCAGCCGCTTTGCACAGTAAATGCATGATTATTTATACGGAAGATATGCAGGATGGGGCCAACATAATGGGAGTTAAAATCAAAAATCCATTTTAGGGCACCCACCGAGAATTCAAAAAAAAGGAGCCGGGCGAATAACCCGGCTCTTTGCTATACTCCAAGTTTTTCCTTTAAAGCATCCTGCAATATTTTGGATAAGCTAACGCCAGCTTCGCTTGCTTTTATATCCAACCACATGGGAATGCTAACCGTACGGCGTATAGCGCGATTATTACGAATCTCAGTCCGGACAAGATTAATAAATTGATTATTCAATGGCTTAATGCTTTTAATATCGCTTGGAATCGGAACAGGCTCTTTTGCTTCCAGTAAGAATTCGATCCATTGCGTTAAGGCGTTTTGCGCCATATAGATTGCATTACCCAATGTTTTACCTTCGCTGATACAACCGGGTAAATCAGGATAAGTTATAGTAATACTGCCATCGCTGTTTTGTTCAAATACAGCTGGGTAAACATATTCCATATTCTGGCCTCCTCTTCTTGCTTATATTGGCTTTGTAAGGTTTATTTTATCCAGCATCCTTTAGGATTTGTCTGGCTGTGTTTTCGTTAATCTCTCGGTGCCTGGGGACTTGTACGGCTCTTTTGCCAAAAGCTTGGTAGATGGCATGGTCTCCATTATCTCTTATTTTACTATAGCCGTTAGCTTCAAGTTTCTTTATCAATCCCGTTGTTTCATGTCTTGTGTGCCACCCTTCTTATTTCCTATTATAATTATGCAAATTACTTAAAATCAATCATAAATTACTCCAATTATTATTTTTGCCGGATATCGTAGCCTTGAAATTAGGCAATTCCTGCTATGAAGTCCAAAGTCTTCATAAGCATGTAGTCAGGGCAGGAAGCATATAATTTTATGAAGCTAAAGCCCAATATAGGGACAGAAACGGGAATAAAACAGGAAGCAAAAAGAACGTCCCCTTGCTTCCACCCACCCACAGGAGGCAAAAAGAACGTTCCCTTGCTTTCCTTGAAAGGAATGATTATAAAAATGGAGCGGCGCCGAGAATTGTTAAACAAAGCTATGGCGGAATTCCTGGAACTGCCCGGGGACCTGGTGCTGGATCTGCCCAAAATAACAGTTGTGGGAAGAAATGAATTATATCTGGAAAACCACCGGGGCATTATTGAGTACGCTTTAAACCGCCTGCGCATTAATCTTAGCCGGGGATTTCTGGAGATAGAAGGGGAAGAACTACAGATAAAGACACTCATGCCGGAAGAAATGGGAATCAGCGGGGAAATTCATTCCATCAGGTTTTTGGATTAGCTTGGAGGAGGAGAGAGCATGTCCAATCGCTTTCTGAACCAGCTAGCTGGCATCATTAAGGTGAATTTACGGGGAGAGAGACCGGAAAGGATTATTAACCTCGCCCTAAGCCGGGGAATACATATTTGGGATATAAAGAAAACTGATGATGGAATGCATATGAAGGTAAAAATCAGTGGTTTTGAGGCGCTAGAAAATATCTGCGAGGAAAATAACTATTCATTAGAAATAGTTAAAAAGGAAGGAGTTCCTTTTTTAAAGGGCATACTTACCAGGCGTTTGGGCTTTTGGGTCGGGGCGGTGATTTTTATTGCCGCCCTCTACTTTATGGCTTCATTTATATGGTTTATTGATGTAAGCGGCAACCAGAAAGTAGACAAGAGCCGGATAATTATGACGGCAGCCAGGTATGGGATATATCCGGGTGCTCCGCGATGGACCTTTAGCCGTAGTGAGGTTGAAGGAGCCATGCTGCGGGACTTGAGCGAATTAGCCTATGTAAAAATTGATATTCAGGGGGTAAAGGCTACTATAGAAGTGGTAGAGAAAATATTCCCCCGTGAGGAGATTAGCGGACCTTGCCACATAGTGGCAGCCAAAGAAGGCGTGGTGGAAGAAGTGCTGGTTCTGGCTGGTGAGGCCCAGGTTGAGGTGGGTAAAGCTGTGTCCAAAGGAGATATTCTAATTTCTGGAGTGGTTTATCCTCAGAAAAACCCTTTTATGGAGGGAGTGGAAGAGGAATTGGAAGAAAAACCTTCTCTGGTCAGGGCCCGGGGGCGTGTAAAAGCCCGGGTGTGGTATCAGGGATATGGAGAGTGCCGTCTGCGTACGGAAAAAATGCTTTTAAGCGGAAAGGAAAGTAGTGAGATAAAATTGGAGATAGGGGGTAAAACCATACCCCTTAAGAAAGCAAAAACCAAAGATTATGATTTCTCTATTTGTGAAATAAAACAAAAGGAAATAAAAACTCCAATGGGGTCGGTTCGAGTATATAAAACCCGGTGGCGGGAACAGCTTAAAAAAATAACGCAATATAGTGAAGAAGAAGCACTATCTATTGCTCAGGAAAAGGCTATGAAAAGCCTCCTGAAGAAAATGGGGAATGATAAGAAAATTGTTGATCAGAAAAAAAGGCTTCTATCATCACCCAGTGATTCTATTATTAGAGTCCAGCTATCGGTTGAAACCATTGAAGATATAGCTCGGGCCGAACCTATAAATGTCAGTCCCAATGGCAATTGAATGTACCATATGATATAATAACAACGACCTTTCTACTCCGGCCAATTGTCGGTTAAAAGGTAGTTGTTTTTTGCTTAGGGTGTAGGGATTTTTAAGATGGATATTTCGATAGGGGGACTGAATGTTTGGTAGAAAAGGAAAGTAGAATAACCTTATCGGACAACCAGCAAGCAGCAATATTTTTTGGTCCCGGTGACGAAAATTTTCGACATCTGCGGAGTATTTCCCCGGCAGAAATATATGCCCGGGGAGCAGAGCTCTATATTAAAGGCCAGGAAGATGATGTTAAGCAAAGCTTTGACTTGATTCAGAATCTACTGGAAGTAGTGGACCGGGAACAGCAATTGAATATAAATGATATTGATTACCGCTACATGTTGATCAAAAAAGGAGAGAAGTCCAGGCATCAAGACATTGTATCCTCCCCGATTTTGAATACTGCCCGGGGCAAAGCTATCAAAGCTAAAACCCTGGGACAAAAGAAGTATATCAAGTCAATACTGAAGGATGATGTGGTTTTTGCCATCGGACCAGCAGGAACGGGCAAAACTTACCTGGCGGTGGTAATGGCGGTTCGAGCCCTTAAACATAAAGAAGTGGAACGAATAATTCTGGTGCGACCGGCGGTGGAGGCCGGTGAAAAACTGGGATTCTTACCGGGAGATTTTATAGAAAAAGTTAACCCCTATCTTCGACCTTTGTATGATGGGCTTTTTGATATACTTGGGGTGGAAATAACTCAACGCTATCTGGAGAAGAATATCATTGAAGTAGCTCCCCTGGCCTATATGCGGGGGCGAACACTAAATGATGCTTTTATTATTTTAGATGAAGCCCAGAATACGACTCCACAGCAGATGAAGATGTTTCTGACCCGTCTTGGTTTTGGCTCCAAAGCAGTCATAACTGGTGATATAACTCAGGTGGATTTACCTAAAGAAGAGTATTCAGGTTTAATAGAAATTCAGAAGATTTTAGGGCATGTTTCCGGGGTATCCTTTGAATATTTGACTAAAGAAGATGTAATAAGGCATCCGCTGGTACAAAAGATTATAGATGCTTATGAAACTTACGAAGCCCTGGAGGGCTTTTAGAATCCCCTGGGGGTTGCGCGTAATGCGGGACAATAGGCCCCGGAACATTCAACTAACCCCCATGGCCAGGGGCCACAACCATCGATGAAAAGTGAGTTAGTCGGCGCTTGAATAGTAAGATGTAGTAGGAAATGTATTATACTCCTCACACCTTACCCCTCACCCCTCACTTTTCTTATTAATGTTCTACCTTGAGGAGCGTATAGATGAAGCTTAGCACTATCCTCAACTTTGTGTGGAAGAGAATATATGGCTTTCTAAGTCAGTCTACCACCAGAAAGGTTTTAGGGGTATTACTGTTCTTTTCCATAACCATTTTTATTATTTTCTCCAAATTTACCCCCACCCAGGTTAGATTAAAACCGGATGAAGTGGCCCAACGTAATATTCAATCTAATATCACCGCAGTAGTGATTGATGAAAAGCAAAGTGATGAACTGAGAAAACAGGCCGCCAGCAAGGTACAAAAAGTTTATCAGGGTGATCAATATGCTCTTTCCAATACGGAAACAGAGATAAATAATTTCTTTTCCACTTTAACGGAAATAATGAATTCTGATGAAAGACAGGATAAGCTGGAGGATTTGCTCGATAGCAACAGTAAGCGGAAGGATTATCTAAATCTAAAATATAACCAGCAGCAACTGGTTTCTTACCTCCTCAATACTCCAATATCGGATATGGAGACTATGAGGCAGGCTTCAATAATGGTGGTTCGGGGAATAATGAGCAAACCCCTTACGGATGAGGCTATAAAGGGAGCCAGTGAGCAGATTGACAAACAGGTTGATGCGCTGGCATTTGCACCTCAGGCCCAAGAGATTATGAAGCTGGTTATTAGCAATTCTCTCAGGCCCAACTTGATATTCAATGAGGAAGCGACCAATAAGTCCATAGAAGAAGCTATGGCATCGGTGCAACCGGTGCAAAAAACCATTAAGGCGGGGGAAATAATTGTTCGGGAAGGTGACCGGGTTACTGAAGAACAGATTTCCATCCTGGAACAACTGGGTATTCAGAGGAGCAAGAGTTATCCTTTAACCATTCTAGGTGCAGGACTTTTCGTATTTTTAAGCTTTTGGCTTATTATCGAGTTCCTGCGTCGTTATTATAGGGATATTTTTGAAAATGACCGCCTTATGCTATTAATAGGGCTGGTATTTATATTAATATTGTTAATAACCCGTTTTCTTACTATAATCAAAATTAGCAACCAGCCAGACATCAACAATCTAATGGCTTATTTGGCTCCTGTAGCTGCCGGTTCAATGTTGATTGCCATTTTACTGGACAATCGCCTGGCCTACTTTCTTACTATGATAATGGCTTTATATGTAGGATTGCTGGCTGAAGGCAACCAGCTCTTTTATGCGATAACTGCTTTTGTAGGCGGTTCTGTAGGGGTATTTCAGGTCTACAAGCTTAACCAGACCTCTGACCTGGCCCGCTCCGGCCTCTATATAGCTTTGGCCAACATGGTTTCCATAATAACCCTGTTCCTGATAGGGGGCAATTGGAGCCTTAACCTGGCAATAACCGGCGTACTAATCGGGGCTATAAACGGAATTTTCTCAGCCGTTCTGATGATTGGAGCCTTGCCTTATTTGGAAAGTGCTTTTTCCATTACCAGCATGAACAAGCTTCTGGAATTATCCAACCCGAATCATTACCTTTTAAGGCGGCTTTTGCTGGAAGCGCCTGGGACTTACCATCACAGCTTGATGGTGGGCAACCTGGCTGAAGCATCCGCCGAATCCATCGGGGCAAATCCTTTGATGGTCAGGGTCGGAGCCTATTATCATGATATTGGAAAAATAAAGCGTCCCAATTATTTTGTGGAAAACCAACAAGGTTTCGATAATCCCCATGAAAAAATTGCTCCGGCCTTAAGTGCTCTCATTATCACCTCTCATGTTAAAGATGGAGTAGAAATGGCCCGGGAGGCCCGGCTTCCGCAGACAATAATCGATTTTATCGAACAGCATCATGGTACCAGCCTGACCAAATATTTTTATAACCGGGCTATGGAAGAAGACCGGGATGGAAAACTGGGCGAAGAAAGCTTCCGCTATGAAGGTCCCAAGCCCAAACGCAAGGAAGTGGCTCTGGTAATGCTGGCAGATTCCGTTGAAGCAGCGGTGCGCTCCCTGAGTGATCCTCGTCCGGAGAAAATCAGGAATATGGTTCGTTTGTTGATTAAGGACAAACTAAACGATGGACAGTTAGAGTTATGCGACCTCACTTTCAAGGATTTGGATACAATAGGCAACTCTTTTTGCAAAGTCCTGGAGGGAATGTACCATAAACGCATAGAATATCCGGAAACCATAGTAAGAGAGTTTGAAAAGAGGAGAGAAAGCCATGGAAACCATGATAATAAACCAGCAGAACAAGATTAATTATACCAAGGAAATGCAGCAGGTTATTCTCAATGTGGCCAATGCCGTGGCAAAAATGGTGAAATTGTCCCCGAATACGGAGTTAAGTGTTATGATTGTGGACAACAGCTATATTAAAGAATTGAACTTGATTTATCGTGGCGAAAATAATCCTACTGATGTTCTTTCCTTTGCCATGAATGAACTTAGTGAAGAGGAGATGGATCTCGACCTGCCGGGAGAAGTAAATGTTCTCGGAGATATCGTGGTTTCTCTGGAAAAAGCGGTCAGCCAGAGTGAAGAATATGGCCATAGCGCAGAAAGGGAACTCGGTTATTTGATTGCCCATGGTATGCTTCACCTCCTGGGCTATGATCATGAAAATGAGGAAGAACGTAACTTAATGCGTAACCTGGAAGAAAGGATCATGCATAAAGTTAAATTGGAAAGGTAATCCCAGGATGAAAGGGACTGGATTAAAGAGGAGTTTTGCCTGTGCCCTGGCGGGAATAGCCTATGTCTTCCAGCGGGAAAGGAATATGAAGATTCACGGAGTAGCAGCTATTATGGCTGTGGGTTTGGGTTTATTTCTGCGAGTAACCCGCTGGGAATGGGGATTATTGTTAATCACTATCTTTATCGTCCTGGTGGCAGAAACTATTAACAGCGCTATTGAAAAGGCGGTGGATTTGCAGACAGAAAGCTATCACCCGCTGGCTGAAGCGGCCAAGGATCTGGCTGCCGGAGCTGTTTTATTAACCGCTATCATGGCCGTTATCATGGCCTTTCTTATTTTTGGACCATATTTGCTTAATTTGCTTAGTTTTGCAGGAGGCGGCTGAATGTGAGCAGCAGGGAAGAACTGCTTAAACGGGCTCGTGAAGCTCAAAAAAATGCCTATGCCCCTTATTCCAACTTCCAGGTAGGGGCTGCTCTCTTGTCTGCAGGGGGCAAGGTTTATACGGGGAGTAATGTGGAAAATTCCTCCTATGGTTTAAGCATTTGTGCTGAACGGGCTGCCGTATTTAAAGCAGTTAATGATGGGGAAAGAGATTTTGCACTGTTAGCCGTAGTAGCTAGCGGCCAGGGTTATGTTTTTCCCTGTGGGGCCTGTTTACAGGTTTTGGCTGAGTTTTCCCCGGAAATGAAGCTAATAATTACTGATGAAAAAGACCATTATAAGGAATATGCTTTGCAGGACATGCTGCCACAAATCTTTTCACTGGGAAAACAGGAGGAGTAAAATAGATGAAATCTGGATTTGTAAGTATTGTGGGCCGCCCCAATGTGGGAAAATCTACTCTGCTCAATACAATTATCGGAGAAAAAATCGCTATAGTATCGGAGAAGCCCCAGACAACCAGAACCAGAATTCAGGGCATATATACCTGTGAAAGGGGGCAGGTAATCTTTGTTGATACCCCTGGTATTCATAAACCCAAGCACCTCTTGGGTGAATACATGGTAAAGGTATCTGCGCGCAGCCTGGAAGAGGTAGATATAATATACTATATGACTGATGTAACCCGCCCTTTTGGCGGCGGTGAGAGCTTTATCCTGGAACAATTAAAAGACGCCAGGGTACCGGTTTTTTTACTGGTTAATAAAATTGACCTGGTTAGTGAGCAAGAAGTAAAGGATTATATTCAAATCTTTAACCAGCAGAGGAGTTTTTCTGAGGTAGTTTCTATATCAGCCGCTTGTGGTACTAATCTGCAGCTTTTGATAGACAAAACGCTGGATGCCTTGCCGGAAGGACCCCTCTATTATCCGGAGGATGACCTTACCGACCAACCCATCTATTTACTTATAGCTGAATTAATAAGGGAGAAGGCTTTAATGCTCACCCGTGATGAGGTTCCGCATTCACTGGCGGTGGAAGTGGAAGAATTCAAAAAGCAAAGCAATGGTAAGGTCTATGTTAGGGCTGCCATATATATGGAAAGGGATTCCCAAAAGGGGATATTAATCGGTAAAAAGGGTCAAATGTTAAAGACCATCGGGGAGCAGGCCCGCCAGGATATTGAAAGCTTATTGGATACGGCTGTTTATCTCGATTTATGGGTTAAGGTTAAAAAGAACTGGCGTGATAACGAGGGTACCCTGAATCAGCTCGGCTATCGTATGTAGAAGGAAGAGAAGGTAAAAACGCTAAAGGATGGCTATTATGCTGGCTAAATATCTTGATTCCACTAATTTGCAAGCTGCAGCCCGGGCCAGTGACATCGAATTGTTATGTCAAGAAGCCCGGCAGTACCAGATGGCGGCTGTTTGTGTTAATCCTTTCCGCCTGGAACTGGCCTGCCACCTCCTGAGTGGAACTCCGGTCAAGGCTTGTACGGTAATAGCTTTTCCCCTGGGAGCCGATCATTGGACGAGTAAAGTGGATTCAGCGCGGCGAGCCCTGCAAATGGGGGCGGCTGAACTTGATATGGTAATGAATATTGGTGCTTTCAAGGATAAGGATTTCCGCTTGGTGGAAAAAGAGATCAAGGAATTGCTTCGTTTAAGGGAAGAATATGTTTTTCTGCTCAAAGTTATCGTGGAAACAGCTTTGCTTAGCAAGGAGGAACTGCAGGATATAAGCGTTTTGCTAGGTAATAGCGAAGCAGATTTTATTAAGACTTCTACTGGATTTTCCAGCCGGGGTGTTACCCTGGAGGATATTGAGATTATTCGAGAATCCCGCCAAAGAAAGGATTTAAAGATTAAAGCCAGCGGGGGCATAAAGAGCCTGGATTTTGCCCTTGAATTACTAAAAGCAGGGGTTGACAGAATAGGGAGCAGCAGTGCAGGGGCATTGCTGGAGGAGTACCGGCAAAGGGGAGGGCAGTAAGGAGACTGCCCTTTAATGTGGATAAAGCGGATAAGCCTTTGTATTATTCTGCTAGCTTTTTATACTGCCATAATGATGAACAATCCCAGCGAATGCTTGAAAAGCCTGGGTTACAACCGGGTATTGGATTTATATGGCCGATGGGTTAGCTCATCATGCCAACTTGACTTTCTATATAATCCGGGGTTAAGGCAGACGACTATTCCTCTGCGGACCAGCAGAGTAGCGGCAGTAATTCCTGACGACACCAATCAAGGAATTAAAAATGAAATGGAAAGGCTGCTAGCTGAAAAATACCAGGTCATAATCGAGTGTTCTGCTATAGACACCTGGCATAGCAGTAAAGATGGACAGGAGTATTTACCCCGCATAGCGGCTCAGGCCTACCGGGTAGTAGTATTTGATGGAGGACACCATCTCCCCACTCTGGGGATGGCTCCAGATATTATTCTCGTTCCAGAACTGGCCGGTTTTGCGGTTCATACTTATATGCTCGATGGTATGAAAGTTGAGACCATACGGGATTTGGCTGAGGAAGTTGGCTGTCCTGCGGTAATTGTCAGAATCCCTCGTTTGGCCCTGGTTAAGAATCACTACTCCCTCTCCATTATAACTCGTCGAATAATGGCTGCATCGTATTACCGTGATAGGGAAAGCAATACCGGGAAAATCATGCTGCAGAGCCGAATGAGCAAGTACAACGGGATAATTTTTGCTTATGTGAACTATGAGTATGCCCAAAACCCCGAATTATTTTGTCAGCGCTTGCGTGTTTTGGGAGTGGGGGACGCCCGTAAGATATATCTGGCCTTTGATTATGGCTGTATCAGCCCGGAAGAGGCAGGAGAATTTATGAAGAAAGTAAGCCAGAGCAGCGGATTGCCGGCTCAAATAGTTAATGAAGCAGTAAAAGTAAGCAGTGTATTCTGGGGTGGGAAGTAAATGTATCTTCGTAGTCGAGCCATAGTAATAAAGAACATGGATTACCGGGAAAGCGACAAACTGGTTACTATATTTTGCGAACACGAGGGTAAAATGAAAGCAGTGGCCCGCGGAATCAAAAAGCCCCGTAGCAGCTTACGGGCTTGTGTCCAGCCTTTTTGTCATTCATCGCTTTTTTTTAGTCGGGGTAAAGGGATGAATTTAATTACTCAGGGAAAACTGCTGGATTTTTACGGCAATACCCGGGAGGATTTTGAACGCTCCCTTTATGCTTTGTATTTGATGGAATTATTGGATAAGAGTTTGATGGAGGGGGTAGCCATTCCCCGCCTCTATACCAGCACCCTGGAGGTTCTTTCCCATCTCAACCACAGCGGTTATAATCCCATGCTAATAAGGTATTTTGAGATGAACCTGCTGGTAAATCTAGGTTATAGCCCGTTGCTGGATCATTGTGTACTTTGTGGGAAAAAGGATGACTTAAAAGTTTTTAGTCTTCCTGACGGAGGAATGTTGTGCCGGGATTGCAGCTATCAGGCTTCTGGAGCAGTCAGCCTGTCCAAAGAGACCCTGGCCCTGATCAGTCTTCTGGGAAGATCACGGCTGGCTACTGTGGAAAGGGTAAGGGTCTCAAATAAGGCCCAGAAAGAACTGGAGTATTTTTTAGAAAAATATCTGGAATATTATCTGGAAAGAAAGTTTAATCTAAAAAAGGCCATGTCAATTTTGAAAAGGAGTATGCCCAGGTACTAAGCTAAATTTCTGCCACTATCCTTCCGGTTTCCTCCAAACAATAATCCCCCAGGCCCTCTAACTCCGATTTGAAGGCAGCGGAATTAAGGATGTCCAAAACCGCCCTAATTTCGGCCTTGTCCAGGTCCTCTTTTCTAATTACCAGTTCGTAGCGCTCTTTTTGCAGGGGAATAAATTCAATACCCCGAACCTGCAGGGCAGCCTTCTCATTTCCCAAAGCCAGGTCTGCAGTTCCTCGGGCTACAGCACTGGCCACAGCCAGGTGAGATGTTTCTTCCCTTTCATAGCCATTAATCTTACGCCGATCAAGTTTCATTTGATATAAGTGCTCGTCCAAAAGCACCCGGGTACCACAACCAGGTTCCCGGTTAATGAAACGAAGACCAGGAATGGTCAAATCTGCCCAACCTTTAATTCCCAGGGGGTTACTGCGGGCAACATAAAATCCTTGTTGGCGCATGGCCAGGTGTATTATCAAAGTAGGTATACCAGGAACCATGCGGCGAACATAAGGTATGTTATAACTTTCACTGTCACTATCCCAGAGATGAACACCAGCCATATCCGATTCACCCTGATAAAGCTGGAGAAGACCAGCAAAACTGCCAATATTATGGCGGAACGCCCGGCAACCCTGGCTATGGTTTTCCAGGTGGCGGCCCAGGATGTCTAAAAGCAAATCTTGACCACAAATCACCAGGCCTGGAGAGGTTGAAAGATAATCCTGTCGGGCTGCTTGTGTCCTGGGTGATGCTTCAAGTGTATCTATATCTTTATATTTTAACTTTTTGCCTTGCTTTATATAAGCATCAACATCCCGCTGTTCAATCCTAATCTTCCGGCCTATGCGATAAGCTGGGAGTTCTCCTCGCTTTACCATTTCATAAACTGTATATTTGGTTATTTTCAATAAATCGGCGACTTCTTGAGGAGTTAAAGAACTGTCTTCTTTCATAATTATAACCATTCCTTTCGCTAACGCTCAGGCACAAAACGTGATGAAAGAATTTCTTTCAGACTTGTCCAACCTCCAAACCTGTTAACATTCTAGCATAATAGAAGGTTAATGCAAAGTTGTGTTATCTTCTGTTGAAATATGTTATATTAATAAACACAAACCTACATAAACCCAGGAAAGGCAACATGAGCTAAAATCCTGTATAGTTCTATGAAAAGGTATTTATGCTTTCATAAGAAGCTTTAAGAAAGAGCAGGCGCGAAAATTTTAAGGAGGGGGGAGATAAGCCATGCCCTCTATATAGGGTATTTTCGCCATAAGGCATTAAATTAATTAATTTTGGTTCCACTGCAAAAAACCCTTTTTATGCACGCTAATGCATGTTTATAAATTTTTGCAGTAACATCAATTTTAGTTTCTAATTAATAAATCGTGCTTAGCCCTTTCCAGCAATAGGCAAATAATTAAGGAGGAATTATTAATGCGACATAACAAAAAAGTAAAAGCCCGGATTAGTATTTTAGTGGCGTTGATTTTTGTACTCTGTATGGCGGGAACAGCTTTCGCGGCCAATCCAGCAGCTGCGGGTGATTTGGTATGGAAAGCCGGGGATCAATGTTCGGTTAATGCCAGTGCGTTAAACTTCAGAACCGGTCCGGGTATGAATTATAAGGTTATAAAGTCCTATACCCGGGGAAGCTTGATGACCATTGCCGAAAAATCAGGTGATTGGTATAAAGTGACCGCAGCGGACGGAAAAGTTGGTTATGTATTTGGCCGTTACCTGCTTGTTACCACTCAAGCTGCTGCTCCGGTCAAGGCGGCGCCCAGTGTCACTACGCCCAAAGCAGAAGTTACAGCACAACCCCCGGCCAAAGCGGTAAGCGGTGAACTCATTATCTCCGCTGCTGCCAGCCTGACTGATGCCATGAATGAGATGAAAGGAATTTATGAGAAGCAAAACCAAAATGTAAAACTCACTTTTAACTTCGGTTCATCGGGGGCCCTGCAGCAACAGATTGAACAGGGTGCTCCCGCTGATGTGTTTATTTCTGCTGCCACCAAGCAAATGAAGGCTCTGCAGGACAAGAAGCTCATTGTCGATGAGAGCTGCAAAAACCTCTTGAAGAACCGTTTGGTTTTGGTTGGTCCCAAAGAATCAGCCAAGGTCAAAGGCTTTAGCACGCTGAAGGAAGCTTCGCTTATCTCCATTGGCGAACCTGATTCGGTTCCCGCCGGGAAATATGCCAAGGAAACCCTTACTAAAATGGGTTTGTGGGATGCGTTAAAGGACAAGGTGGTTTATGCCAAAGATGTAAGACAGGTTCTGGCTTATGTGGAAAGCGGCAATGTTGAAGCCGGGATGGTTTATCTGACTGATGCCAAGATATCGGACAAGGTGCAGATACTCAGCATAGCTGAAGAAAATACTCATACCCCCATCGTATACCCGGCAGCAGTAGTTAAAGGCACCAAGAACCCGGAAGCGGCTCAGAGTTTTGTGGATTTCCTCAGCAGTGACGCCGCTAAAGAAGTATTCGCCAAATACGGTTTCTCGCTGGTCAAGTAGTGCTTAAGGATAGCCGGTAAGGCGGTGTAATCATGACCGAAGCCGAATTAATTCCGATATGGATTTCACTTAAAACAGCGGGCACCGCAACCTTTATTACCTTTATCCTGGGCATTGCTGCCGCTCGTTGGATGGCCTATGGAGATTTTAAGGGCAAGAACCTGCTGGACGGTTTGTTTATTCTTCCCCTGGTCTTGCCCCCCACTGTTTTAGGATTTGGACTCTTACTTATCTTTGGGAAAAACGGCCCCCTGGGGCAATTATTGTTATATTTTGATAAAACGGTGATATTCTCCTGGTCGGCAACGGTGATTGCTTCCACTGTGGTAGCTTTTCCTCTGATGTACCAGGCCACCCGGGCTGCCTTCGAACAAATACAGCCTAACCTCGAAGATGCCGCCCGTACTTTAGGGGCTACGGAATGGGCCGTATTTTGGAAGGTCAGTATGCCGCTGGCCTGGCCGGGTATAGCCGCCGGTACCATTCTGGCCTTTGCCCGTTCCCTGGGTGAATTCGGGGCCACTTTGATGCTAGCGGGGAATATCCCGGGAAAAACCCAGACCGCGCCCCTGGCGATCTATTTTGCGGTGGAAGCCGGGCGATCGGATCAGGCTCTGAAATGGGTACTGGCCATTCTGCTAATCTCCTTTGCCAGTATCATTGCCTTGAATTACTGGAAGAGCCGCCAGTATTCTTCCTGGAGGAGCGGCCAGCCCATGGTAAAGGAGGTAGTGATAGATGCTGGATATAGAGATTAAGAAATCACTGCCTGGCTTTAAACTGGAGGTATCTTTTGCCGTGGAGCGAGAGATACTGGCTATTTTAGGTCCTTCCGGCTGCGGCAAGACCATGACCTTGAAGTGTATTGCCGGTCTGATACAGGCGGATGAGGGGCGGATAGCCCTGGACGAAAAACTGTTGTTTGATTCCAGCAGTGGGGTTAATATTAAGTCCCGGGAAAGAAATATGGGTTTTGTTTTTCAAAATTATGCCCTTTTTCCCCATATGGATGTTTTTAATAATATCGCCTTTGGCATACGGCAATTGCCGGTAGAGGATGTTAAAGAAAAAGTCAGACTCTGGCTGCAGAAAATGCGTTTATCCGGTTTGGAGAAGCGTTATCCCGGGCAGTTGTCTGCCGGGCAGCAACAGCGGGTGGCCCTGGCCCGGGCTCTGGTTTCCGAGCCGGAAGTGCTCTTGCTTGATGAACCTTTTTCCGCATTGGACAGTATTGTTAAAGAGCGGCTGGAGGAAGAACTCTTGGAAATTCATGAATTTTTCCCCGGCCATATCCTTTTTGTAACGCATAACCTGGCCGAAGCTTATAAACTGAGCTCCAAGATAGCAGTATATGAAGCCGGGCGTTTGCTGCAATTCGGAGAAAAAGAAAAGGTGATCAACCGCCCCTCCAACCGAGTCGCAGCTCGCCTGACCGGGGTTAAGAACTTCCTCCCGGCGGTTGTCCAGGAAGTGGAGAGTAGCAGCCTTAATCTGGAATTGAGTGGCCTGGGAACCAGGCTCAAGGTGGAAAGGGCAGCGGGAGAAGAGTGGAAAACGGGGCAGGTAGTTACTTTGGGCATACGCCCGGAGTATATTCAGATTAAGGACAACGGGGAAAACATCATAGCAGTTCTGGTGGAAGAGGTCATAGAAGAGATATCCAGTTATATAATCCGCTGCTCGCTTGCGGGAAGTGGGGGCGAAAAGATTTTGGAAGCACGAATACCTCGAACAGAAGCTATTAACCTTAGCCGAGGCGATAGCTACCAGTTCAATTTACCGGCGGACAAAATCTTCATTATGCTTGAATAAGACTGGATTATTAATCAAGTAGTTTAATAATACAACTCTCCTTAATTAAGCCCCTTTTAGGGGCTTTCTTTTTAGGCGGGAGCAAAGTAAATTTTCCGATGCTTATAAAGCTATTTGCGGCGGCAAACAGGTGGCTTTCTACTCCATCCTGTATGGAGATAAGCTTCCAGGCTCTTACCCCGTACTTTTTATTACTTATTTGTAAAACTGTCTAATGATTCTACGGCATCTACCAGGCTCATAAAAGCAGAGTGGAGATTTTCCTGGCTTAACTCCCAAACCGTTCGCTCCTCCCGGGGCAAATCATGTATCCTTTCTCAAGTGGGAATAGGGTCGGCTATATGTTCATAACCGAAATAATCGGCCAGGATAGATAATTGCTCTATATTATGCTCCCATTCCTTGGTATTTATCTTGTTGGGCAGAATAAGGTTAATTCCGCCTGCATTTATCCTGGAAGCTCGCCACAATTCCTCCAGGTTTTTTAATTCCTCCAGTTCATTAGCAGCGGTGAGATCGCTGCAGACTATTAAAGCATCGGCCATAGCACTTAGACAATTGCATTCTTCACTGGATGCAGGCGCTAACAACAGGTAATCATAGGCCAGCTTTTCCAGGTGAGGTGAGTAATTCGCCGCTGCAAAACCCCCCGGATTTAATAAAACTTCCAGCAGGTCTATACCCAGGCGAGAGCTGAATATTTTGGCCTGGGCTATATCTTCTAAAGGCTTTGCCGCTTTCGTTCCTGCTTCTTGCCGGTCAATACCCAGCCAATGGCACAGCTTTTTATTATTTCCAGTATCTCCAATCAATACCCGGTATCCTTTACGGCTTAAACCACTGGCCAGGTTAACCGCCACCGTTGTTTGCCCGCAAGCGGGACGATTAGAAATAATCATTATAACTTTTATCAAAGCCCAACCCTCCATGCCCGCTGTACGACTTTCCTAATCATAAGAGGAGGGAAAACCCACCCCATCCTTTTACACTCCCAGTATATCATCCAGTATATCATAAAGAGGCTTTTGGCTATTTAATTTATCCAATTATTACTTGCTGGAATTCTGCTACCTATTCGAAAATACACTTCAACCATTCACCACCCCTCAATATGTTAACATGATAATAACAAATGTTAAGTTAAGCCCCGCGATATTCTGGCCCACGACCTCCCGGCTTCAGCAGTCTCCCTGCATGCCTTGCGTAAGCAGGCCGGAGAAAAATATGATGTATCCGTCTTTTCCCTGGCCAACTCCCTGGTTGACCTGTACCCGGATAAATTCGCCGTGGTGCAGAGTGATGGGCAAACCGAATACATGGAAAATCTGATCCCTGAGTGGAGTAGACAAAGAGGAATGCATAACGGAATAAAGGCTACTCTTTGGGTGTCTTAAGGGTAAAATTGCAACAAAAAAGTATTGATATGCTACAATGCGATAAAAGGACTAAAAAACTACGGAAAGAAAAACACTTATTTTTTCTTGAAGAAGAGGTGAAAACATGGGTACTGATGAAATCCTAAAACAGGCATTAAAGCTTAAAATTGAAGAGAGATTCATACTGGTGGAAAGTTTAATCAAGAGTATAGATGAGCCTGACCGGAAGCTTGATGAGTTATGGGCAGAGGAAGCAGAAAAAAGACTTGCGGCATACAGAGAAGGAAGGTTGGAAGGTATTCCAATGGAAGAGGTGTTTATTCAGTAGAAAGTGATCACATTTTTATAATTGCAGTAGCGCACCAACACCGAAAACCAAACTACTGGGTAGATAGAGACGAATTATGATTTCATGCGGAAATTTAAACACCTGTAAACGCAAATATAATGGGGAATGCATGGAAGGTGGTATGTCATAATTACTCAGGCTATGATTCGAGGTGTTTCCGATTAAACAGATTTTGGATAACCGCCGACGTGGCAATGTCGGCGACTACCTGGCAGAGAACATTGACAAAAACGCCAGGCTTTCAATCGTATCAGCTTACTTCACTATCTACGCTTATAACGAATTAAAGGCCCAGCTAAATAAGATAGAGCAACTGCGATTCCTTTTTGGCGAACCCACTTTTGTCCGGGATGAAAACTTTAAGGAGAACCGCCAGTTTATCATGGAAAAAACTGGGCGTGAGAATGCTGTTGCCGGTACTGATGTAGAAATAAAATTGAAAAACAGTCTCACCCAGAAAAACATTGCCTTGGAATGTTCAGCCTGGATTAGGCAGAAGGTGGAAATAAGATCCCTGGTAAAACCCGATTTTCTCCATGGCAAAGCCTATATTATGCAAAACCCCGGGGGTAACGATTCCGCTATTGTGGGTAGCTCAAACTTTACCGTCAGCGGCCTCGGGCTTAAAGGGCACTCTAATATGGAATTAAACATCGTCAGCAATGAGCCGGAAAACATCAAGGAATTATTGAGCTGGTTTGATGAAATCTGGGATCATCCCGATATGATAGAGGATGTAAAGGAGCAGGTCTTAGAAAATATATCTCACCTTTTTGTGGAGAACTCCCCGGAGTTCTTATACTTTGTAACCATCTATAATATCTTCAAATCATTTGTCGAGGAAATGGATGAAGAGGATATAATGGGCCAGCGTACCGGTTTTGCTGATACTCGTATCTGGAACATGCTCTATAACTTCCAAAAAGATGGTGTTATTGGGGCAATTAACAAGCTGGAACACCATGGCGGCTGCATCCTGGCTGATAGTGTGGGCTTGGGCAAAACTTTTGAAGCTTTGGCCGTAATTAAGTATTACGAACTGAAAAATGACCGGGTACTGGTCCTGGCTCCTAAGAAATTGCGGGAAAACTGGAGTGTTTATACCAACAATGATGTCCGTAATATTCTTAGCCAGGATCGTTTTAATTATGATCTCCTAAACCATTCCGACCTTAGCCGGGAAAGCGGCAAATCTGGAGATATCAATCTGGAAACCTTGAACTGGGGTAATTATGACCTGGTAGTAATAGATGAGTCGCATAATTTCAGAAATAACCCTCCGGTAAAAGGTCGCTTAACCAGGTATCAAAAATTAATGCAGCACATTATTAAAGCCGGGGTTAAAACCAAAGTGCTTATGTTATCCGCTACTCCAGTTAATAACCGCATGAATGACCTCAAAAACCAGATTGCTTTTATTATCGAAGGTAATGACCGGGCTCTGCACACCAGCACCGGTATTAAAAGCATCGAGATAACCTTGAAAGAAGCCCAAAAGCGCTTTAAACGTTGGACTGAACTACCGGATGATAGGAGAACTACCGAAGCCCTTTTAAACGCCTTAAATTTTGACTACTTCACCCTGTTAAATACTCTGACCATAGCCCGCAGCCGCAGGCATATCCAGAGGTATTATAAAACTGATGATATTGGTGATTTTCCCAAACGCCTTGACCCTATAAGTATTAAAGCCGAAATTGATTTGCAGGGAGAATTCCCGCAGTTAAAAGCCGTTAATACCTTGATTCGCAAGCTCCATCTTTCCCTTTACAAGCCTTTAAGCTATGTTAGGCCTGAACGAACCAGGGCTTACAGCAATTTATATGATATTGAGTTACAGGGATCAGTTTTCCGCCAGACTGATCGTGAGTTAAGTTTAATCGGCTTAATTCGTATTAACCTCTTTAAACGGCTGGAAAGTTCGGTAAATTCCTTTTGCATGTCGGTAAAAAGACTATTGAACAATGTTAATGCTGCATTGGATATGATAAATAACTGTAGCGAGGAATATTTTAAAGATGCGGATATTAGTGAAATAGACATAGATGATCCCCAGTATGAAGATTTACTGCTGGGTAACAAGGTTAAGGTTTTACTAAACGATTTAGATCTCATACGCCTGCGGCAGGATCTGGAAGAGGACCAGAAAAAACTTCAGTATCTTTATGATGTAGCTAATCAAATTGATGCCAACCGTGACTCTAAATTGAAAAATTTGATTAAGCTTATTGATGATAAACAAAAACACCCGGTAAATGCCGGTAATAAAAAAGTTCTGGTTTTCACTGCCTATGCTGATACTGCTCGTTATATTTATGATAATATTGCGCCCTGGGCGTACAAACAGCATGGGTTGTATTCAGCTCTGGTAACCGGTACTGATGCCGGACGTACTAATATGAAAGGTATAAGAAGAGAGTACAATTCTATTCTTACCAGCTTCTCCCCCTTGTCAAAGTCTCGTACGGAAATATCACCTGAACTGGTGGATGAAATAGATATACTAATTGCTACCGACTGCATCTCTGAGGGACAAAACCTGCAGGATTGTGATTATCTGCTTAATTACGATATTCACTGGAATCCGGTTCGTATCATCCAGCGCTTTGGCCGCATAGATCGCCTGGGTTCCCAAAACGATAAAGTCCAACTGATTAACTTCTGGCCAAATGTTGAATTGGACGAGTATATAAATTTGGAGGCGCGGGTTTCAAATCGCATGGTGCTGATGGACGTCTCTGCTACCGGTGAAGAGAATCTGATTAAATTTAGCGAGAAAGACCTGATGAATGATTTGGAGTACCGCCGCCAACAGCTACAGCAGCTGCAGAATCAGATCCTGGACATGGAGGATTTATCCGGAGGCATATCTATCACTGATTTAACCCTGGATGATTTCCGCATGGATTTAATTCGCTTTATGAATACCAACCCCGGAAGATTAGAAAAGGCCCCCACCGGCCTCCATGCCCTGGTACCAATCAAACCCAAACTACAAGAAGAGGCAATCCCTGGAATCCTATTCTGCCTTAAGCAAACCGACAGCAGCGACCGGGAGCGGCAGGCCAATTCCCTGCATCCCTATTATCTGGTCTATATCGGTGATGAGGGTACCATCCGTTATGCCCATACCCAGCCTAAGAAAATCCTGGATATCTACAAGGGACTATGTGCCGGAGAGCAGGATATATATAAGGAACTATGTGACACTTTTAATAGTGAAACTGGCGATGGTGCCAACATGCATAAGTATTCGCATTTACTGGAAACCGCGGTTAACAGTATTATCGGCATCAAAGAGGAAAAGGGCATAGAATCATTGTTTACCCTGGGAGGAACCAGAATACTTGATGAGCAATTGCATGGCCTGGATGATTTTGAGTTGATTAGTTTCTTAATTGTAAGGTGATGAAATGCTTAAAACCTTGATGGAAATATTCAACCTGCCCCCTAAAGCCCGTATGCAAAGACGTATGCCTAAAAATACATTTTATCGCAATGCTGAATTAAGCAAAAGAGACATTAAAACCTTTGTTAATGAGATCCAGTTAGTACAAGTCGTAGCAATACTCAACAGTGATTCCCTGCGGGTTGCTCCGTTCGTAAACGAAGAATACAACATTAGTGATATCGCTTATTTATTGGTAGAATTAAAGAATAAGGGCCAGGAGGGAAAGGTAGCCCATATTATTCATACCGCTATTCCTTATCCACTGCTTATTATTTTCTGCTACCGGCAGCAGGTTCGTTTCAGCACCGCCCTGAAAAGGTTAAACAAAAACGATCCAACATCTATTGTATTGGGTGATATTAACATTTCCCCCTGGGTAGACCCTATTTACCCGCTGCCGGTACAAAAGGCTTTTTTGGACAGTCTGGCCTTAAAGACATTGCCTTTCGATAATTTATACCGGCTTTACCTGGCTCTCGACAACCGCATCTACCTTACCGGGGTGATTGATTTGATTGGAGTATATCCTTCACCCGAAGTTGATGTAAATGAGGTCCAAGAAATGCTGGATAAGATAGATAAACTGGAAAAAACCATTAACACCCTGAACACCGCTATGAAACGGGTTACTTCTTTCGCCCACAAAATGCAACATCATGTACAGATTCAACAGCTCCAGCAGCAGCTGGATGCTTTAATAACTCAATTAAGCGAGGTGTGCTAAACAAGAATGAACAAACTTGATGGTAAGACCATGGATTTAGTTCAACACAACATTGATGAACTCAAGAAGCTTTTCCCCGAGGTCATAACCGAAGGGAAAATTGATTTTGACCGGCTTCGGCTCCTGCTCGGTGATGAAGTTGATACTGGCAAAGAGAAATATGAGTTCACCTGGCCGGGTAAGAGCGACTGTATTCGGTTGTCCCAGCAGCAATCCACGGGAACACTACGCCCTGATAAAGAATCAAGTAAGGATTGGGATACCACCAAAAACCTTTACATAGAAGGTGATAACCTGGAGGTATTGCGGCTATTGCAGAAGGCTTATCATCGGAAAGTAAAGATGATATACATAGACCCGCCTTATAATACTGGGAATGATTTTATCTATAAAGATGATTATAAGGATAATGTGAAAAGCTATAAGGAAAAAACGGAACAATCAATGAAAGCAAACCCCGCTACGGCAGGACGTTATCATTCAGAATGGTTAAATATGATGTATCCTAGATTAAGATTGGCTAAGAATTTATTAAGTGATGATGGAGCTATTTTCATAAGCATTGATGACACTGAGTTGGATAACCTAAAAAAGATTTGTAATGAGGTTTTCGGAGAAGAGAATTTTATTGCTTGCATAGCTTGGCATAAGAATTATGCATCTGCTAACGATTCAAAGGGGTTTTCTAGTGTTCTAGATTATATACTTGTTTACAGAAAAAGCGAAAATTTTGTTCGTAATTTGTTACCCAGGACAGATAAACAAAATTCGTTATATAAATATGACAGTAATGATGGATATGGTCCATGGCGCCCAGATAATTTATCGGTAAAGACTTACTCAAAAGAATATGATTTTACGATTATAAACCCAACAACGGGGGTTGAATATAATCCTCCCAAAGGAAGGTGTTGGGTCACTAATAAGAACACTATAGATAAGTGGATTAAAGAAGGGAGAGTGTTTTTTGGGCAAACGGGTAACGGAGCGCCACAACTTAAGCGTTATTTAAATGAAGTACAACAAGGAGTAGTTCCGATTACATATTGGTCTTATGATGAATGTGGGCATAATGATGAAGCCAGAAAGGAAATCAAACAACTTTTTAGTGAACCTCCTTTTGATACTCCTAAACCTACTCGCCTTATTAAACAAATATTAAATATTAGTACAAACAAAGACTCCATAGTTTTAGATTTTTTTTCAGGATCTTCCACCACAGCCCATGCTGTGATGAAACTCAACTCTCAAGACGATGGTAACCGCAAGTTTGTAATGGTACAATTACCAGAACCTTGCAACGAAGACTCTGAAGCTTACAAAGCTGGTTTCCCAAACATCTGTGAAATCGGCAAAGAACGTATTCGCCGCGCCGGTGAAAACTTAAAAGAAGAATACAAGGACAAAGAAGGCATTGAAAACCTGGATATAGGCTTTAAGGTATTCAAGCTGGATACTTCAAATCTCAAGGCATGGGACCCGGATGTTGAAGAACTGGAAGGAACCCTTAAAGGCATGGTTGACCCCATTAAAGAAGACCGTACCCAGGAGGATATGCTGTATGAGATTATGCTGATATACGGCATAGACCTGACCATACCGCTGGAAGAAATTCAGATAAAAGGCAAGACTGCTTATTCCGTTGGCTTGGGCTATATGATTGTCTGTCTGGAAGATGGTCTAACCCTTGACGTTATTGAAGCTATTGGCGCTATGAAACAATCCGGCCAGGAAATAGCCCGGGTAGTTTTCCGGGACTCCGGTTTTGCCGATGATAATGTCAAAACTAATGCCGTGCAGCTATTAAAGAAATTCGGCATTGAAGACTTCCGGACCATATAGCGAGGTGATAGGTGATGAAACTAAAATTTGTTTCCGACCAACAATTCCAGTTGGATGCCGTTGCCTCAATAAGCGACATCTTTCAAGGTCAGGCAGTAAAACAGGCTAATTTCTCGGTTGCTTCCACCATGGGCAGTAGCGCTCAGGGTGAATTAGGTTATCAGACCGAACTTGGTTACGCTAATAAACTGGACCTGTTGGATGACGAACTGCTGGAAAACATTAATCGCATCCAACTGCGCAACGGCTTACCTAAAAGCACTGATATCCAGGGGCGCAATTTTACCGTAGAGATGGAGACCGGTACCGGTAAAACCTATGTTTATATTCGTACTATCTATGAGCTTAATAAGCTTTACGGATTTACCAAATTTATTATTGTGGTTCCTTCAGTAGCTATCCGTGAAGGGGTTAATAAATCCCTGGAGATTATGGAGGAGCATTTTAAGAGCCTCTATGAAGGCGCCAACTGTGATTATTTTATCTACGATTCCTCCAAGCTGGGCCAGTTAAGAACCTTTGCTACCAGTTCCAATATTCAGATTATGGTTATTAATATTGATGCCTTCCGTAAAAGCTTTGTGGACCCCAATAAACCTGATAAAGCTAATATCATCCACCGCGAGCACGACCGTATGAATGGGCGCAGACCGATTGAATTTATCCAGCAGACCAACCCCATTGTAATTATAGATGAACCGCAAAGTGTGGATAGAACCGATAAAGCCAAGGAAGCTATTGCATCGTTAAATCCCCTTTGCACTTTACGCTATTCCGCCACCCATGTGGAAACCTATAATCTGATGTATTGCCTGGGACCGGTAGATGCTTATCAAAAAAAATTGGTGAAAGAAATTGTAGTAGACAGCATTAAGGAAGCCGGAAACTTCAACCGGCCTTATATTCGCCTGGTATCGGTCAAAAACAGTAATGGCTTCCAGGCCGTTCTGGAACTGGACATAAAGAACCGTTCCGGCGTGGTACAAAGAAAGCAAAAAACAGTCAGAGTAGGGCAGGACCTGTTTGATATATCCGGGGAAAGAGAAATTTATTCTGGTTATATTATTAACAACATTGACTGTTACCCTGGTAATGAGATGGTGGAATTCACCAATGGTAGCCACCTGCCGTTAGGAATGGAAATGGGCAACATCAGTGGGGATGATATAAAACGGGGTCAGATCAGTGCCACCATCAAACACCACCTGGACCGGGAACTACGCCTGGTTCCCCAGGGAATAAAAGTCCTTTCCCTCTTTTTTATAGACCGGGTGGACAACTACCGCATATATGATAGTAACGGTAATCCCCAGAAGGGCAAGTATGCCTTAATGTTCGAGGAAGAATATAGTAAGCTGATTAAACTCCCCAAGTACCGCACCCTTTTTGAAGACCATAATTATATGCTTAATGACGATCCATCCATGGTTCATGATGGCTATTTTTCTATTGACAAAAAGGGAAGAATTAAGGATACACGTGGTAATACCCTGGCTGATCACGACACCTATAATTTGATAATGAAGGAAAAAGAAAAGCTGCTCAGTTTTGAAACCCCGTTGCGTTTCATCTTTTCCCATTCAGCGCTCAAAGAAGGCTGGGATAATCCCAATGTCTTTCAGATATGTACCCTGATTGAAGCCCGGGAAACCCTAACCCGCCGGCAAAAAATTGGCCGCGGCCTGCGCCTTTGCGTCAATCAAGAGGGGGAAAGGATATTTGACCCCCAGATTAACACCCTGTCAGTTATGGCCAATGAATCTTTTGCCGAATTTGCGGAAAACCTGCAGAGCGAAATGGAGGCCGAAACCGGTGTCAAATTTGGCTTTATTGAGAAACATGCCTTCGCAGGTATATCCTATACCGACGACTCCGGAAAAATTGAAAACCTGGGTTATGAAGCATCAGAGAATCTATGGGGTTTTCTTTTAGAAGAAGACCTTATTTATACAACTGGAAAAGTTAAACTGGAATTAAAAGAACAAATTGCCAACGATACCTTTCAGGTGCCGCCAGAATTTGAGCATGTAGAGCAGGAAATCAAACAGGTAATACGGCAGTCGCTAAATAAATTGCCCATACGTAATCACAATAATGAAGTTACTGCCCAGTTGAACAAACGGGTTTACCTGGGACCGGAGTTTGAATCCCTGTGGAACCGCATAAAATTCCGTACCACTTATTCAGTTGCTATGGATATTGAAAAACTAGTGCAAGAATGTGTGGATGCCATTAACAGAATGCCGGCCATACCCAAAGTTCGCCTGATTCAAGAGAGCGCCCGAATTGATATTAACCAATCAGGTGTTTCTGGAGAATTGACCAGTGTAAAAGTTCTGGACCAGATTGACATCAAGCATTCCTTGCCCGATATCCTGCGTTATCTCCAGGATGAAACCAGGCTGACCCGAAGAACCATCGTAAGAATACTCATCGAAGCCCGAAGGTTGGAAGATTTCAAAAATAATCCCCAGAAGTTTATGGAAGCCGTAAGTGACATCATCAAACAAAGGATGAAACTTATGATTGCCGACGGCATCAAATACGAACGAGTCGGCAATCTGGAATTTTACCGGCAGGAACTGTTTGAAATGCAGGAACTAAAAGGCTATTTAAAATCCAATGCCATAAAAGTAGAGAAATCAGTTTATGACTACCTCATTCTGGATTCCAATACGGAAAAAGAATTTGCCCAAATGCTGGAACAAGATGACGAAGTAAAAGTCTACACCAAACTGCCGCCCAAATTCGTCATAGAAACCCCCATCGGTAACTACAACCCGGACTGGGCAGTGCTGGTAGACAAAGACGGCACCGAAAAACTATATTTCGTAGTAGAAACCAAAGGCAGCACTGACAGCGGCCAGTTAAGACTATTTGAAAACTATAAGATAGAGTGCGGCAAAAAACACTTTGCCGCCCTGGAAACTGGAGTTACTTATGAAGTAGCCAAAGATTATGCGGAGTGGAAGTTGGGAATTTAACATCATGTATGAAACCACAAGGATTTCTATGGCATAGTAATAGGTTTTTATATTATAGTTCCCGGAAGATGCTTAAAGGAGCTGTTTTCATGTATCTCAAATCATTAAGAATAAATGGTTACCGCCCATTTAGGGATTTTACAGCTAACTTTGGCCAATTGGAAGTATTAGTTGATGCCAATGGTTCGGGAAAATCCAGCCTTTTTGAGTTTCTTAAGTTTCTGCGAGATGGTATGGGCGAAGATATCCCCCCAGAGATTGTTAAGGGGGCAAATGGGCAGCAAGTTTTCCACAAACCGGGTGAAGACAGATTTTGGTGGAGTATTGAAGTAGATAGCGGTTACCCTGTACCTGTGCGTTATCAAGGGGAACTCATGGGGTCGGTAGGCAATAAACATGTTACTTTTGAAAGGGTAGTTTCAGCATCTCCATTAGGAGATCAATACGAGAGGCCGTACTTGTTTAATGAAATAACTTAACAACTTAAGTGCCTGGCACCTGTTCTACTAGAGCTGAATATTTTGGCCTGCTTATCTTCTAAATAAGGCTTTGCCGCTTTTGTTCCAGTATCTTGCCGGTCAATACCCAGCCAATGGCGCAGTTTTTCATTATTTCCGGTATCTCCAATCAATACCCGGTATCCTTTGCGGCTTAAACCACTGGCCAGGTTAACCGCCACTGTTGTTTGCCCACAAGCGGGACGATTAGAAATAATCATTATAACTTTTATCAAAGCTAAACCTCCATGCGAGGGGGGGAACCAACCCCATCATTTTACACTCCCAGTATATCATAAACAGAATTTTGGCCATTTAATTTATCCAATTTAAGCATTGGAAGAAACTGCGGAGCAGTTTCAACACATAGCTGCAACGAAGGCGGGGGATTAGAAACCGCCGCCTGTTTTGTTAACAGGCAACCGCTTAGCGGGGGACATATTTCACCTCGTTATATTTGCTGGACTTCTGCTACCCATTCGAGAATGCTTTAAGATTTTAGCGATTAATTGTAAGTAAGTGCTTACATTTTTAATATACCCTGCGGCGGTGACTGGGCTGAGCGAAGCCTCCCTTGGCCTGTCTCGTCTCTGAATTCCTAAAAGCGGCCAGGTGAAGCACCTGCTCTTCAAAAACCAAACCAGCGGCTATATAAGATATGCTGTGCAAGCGGATATCAGTTCCCAGGCCGACAGATGGGTATTGCTCCTGTTCGGCCCCTTGTAGAGGTTTTAAAACCGTCTCAATGCCGGTAGCACTGGATATACTGGCTTTGACATTTTTCATTTCCAGAGCCTCCATAGCATAACTCCCCAGAAGCTTATTCCACAAGCGCTTCAGCACATCAGGATGACTGAAAATATCCAAACAGTTGAAGATGCCGCTAACAAAAACCCCTACTCCCACCTGCTTTTCCAGAGGCTGGAGCCCGGCGATAAAATCCGCCAGCTCACTTTCATAGCTGGCGTAAACATCGTGTATGGCATCAGTTGTTGAATGGGCGTCCATAGATAGCTGTTTGCGGTCGATTTCTTCCCAAACCGCATGTTGATCTGCTTCAAACGACCTGGCCTGGGAGAGATTCTCGGCTACTCGGGACGCCTTGGTGCGGCGCAGTTCTGAATGCCCAAAGACCTGGGAACCCTGGAAGTGATTGCTTTCATAGCGCCAGCGACCCCTTTCCACACAACTGACCGGTATATCCAAGCTGCCTTCCGGCGGAATCAGTATAGTGGCATTGACCATGCGATTCTGTTTGGCCCCCACCAGCTCTTCACCGTCCAGAATCAAGACCGGCTGTTTACCCCGGTTGACCACTATGAGGTTGTTTACCATACCCTCTTTACTGGCTTCGCTTACTTGTAGCGTTCCTTCTGCCAAAGCTTCATCCAATAACAAATAGTTGCGCCTACCAATCTCCCAGTTAAGAAAAAGCGGTATCAAGAGGAGATTATCCTTCTGCTGACCTTCACCGCCAGACAATTGTTCAAAATATTCAAGCACAAGTGTTTTCATATAACCATCCCTCCATTATTCTGGTTTTATGACGATTGCAAAAGAGCTGCACGGCAACCATTCACCACCCCCCAATGTGTTAATGCAACAATAACAGATGTTAAGATAAGTTGTCAATAGTAATTACAGATGTTATAATCAGCATAAAAGTACTTGAGAGTAATTGAAAAGGACTGAACAGAATGACGATAAGCGAACGTATAAACAAATTGCGGAAGGAGCGCAACATGAGCCAGGCGCTGCTGGCCGAGAGAGCGGGACTGAAGGCCCCGGCCATATCCCAGTACGAATCAGGGGCCCGCTCACCCAGTTTTGAATCCCTGATTAAATTATCCAGCGCGCTGGGAGTTCCCAGTGATTACCTGCTGCTGGGCGAAGAAGCAGCACCCTACGAAGAGAGCAGTGATTCCCTGAGCCGGATGATAATGCACATATCCGGTATGCTGCCGTTTGATAAGCGGGAGATGCTGCTCGACTACGCTCTGATGTTGCTGGGAACAGGACCGACCCGCTTAAACTTGCCTTATTTCAATGATGTTCGTTCCTACGCCGATTACATCTTTCGCCAGTTGGGTGGCAACAGCTTACCGGTAGACTTAAACGGACTGTTGGAGCACTTTAAGGTAAAGCTTATCGAAAGCGAACTGGATAACTGTGAGGGGATGCTGGCTCAGGGTCATGAGAACCTGATCATCCTGGACCCCCGCCAGCAGAACCAGCAGCGCCGGCGCTTCACCCTGGCTGTTTTGCTGGGCCACCTGATCATCCCCTGGCATACGGAAACCGTTTATCGCGCTCGGGAGGAGTCGGCTTTTAAGACGGAAGATCCCCGGGAGATGGAAGCCCTGCAATTTGCCGCCTGTCTTTTGATGCCCCGTGATATTCTGGCTCAAGACCTCCCGGCTTCAGCAGTCTCCCTGCATGCCCTGCGCAAGCTGGCCGGAGAAAAATATGATGTATCCGTCTTTTCCCTGGCCAACTCTCTGGTTGACCTGTACCCGGATAAATTCGCCGTGGTGCAGAGTGATGGGCAAAAAGCATTGAAGACCTTCCAGGGCAGCCGGCCGGTTCGCAATGATGTGGATCCGCGCAGTCTGGCCGCCGGGTTTTATAAATCACTGCCCCAAGAAAGCGAGGTTCGCACCGCCAAACTGGAAGAGAAGATCTGGTTTCAGGACGGAAAACCCGGGGCCTATGTATTGGAGGAATCAATCTATGATCCCCAGATTGGCAAGGTTTTAAGCTTACTGACAGTGCCCTAAAAGAATAAGTGGGGACGGGGGAGTAAAAAATGATAATAACGAGCCAGTGCAATAAATGTGGGGCCAAATTAAGCAGAATACTTTTGATAAACATTTACACCGAATACGGGGATAATCTGATCCCTGGGTGGAGTAGACAAAGAGGAATGCATAACGGAATAAAGGCTACTCTTTGGGTGTCTTAAGGATAAAATTGCAACAAAAAAGTATTGATATGCTACAATGCGATAATATAAAGACAAAAACCCAACCATCTTTTGAAAAAATGCAAAATATTAGAACATTTTGCAGGAAGATGGAAGAAAGACAGAGAAATATATCCTATATTGGATAAATAGTCTATATATAAGCGATACAAGCGGCAAAATTATAATTAGAAGCGATTAGGTCGATTTTTTGCATGCAAAATAAAACATAAGTAATATTCGCTAGAAAATGTATTGATAATATAACCTATGGGTATGATGATCGACATTCGAAATCTTCCGGATGCATGGGAGATGATTGACCGACTGGGTGGAGAAGAAGCCAAAGAGAAAGATGAGCTATACGATATCTATTATAGAATCTCGACCGCTCTTTTTGATTACCGGCTAAAGCATGGTCTATCGCAAAAAAAACTGGCGGATAAGCTGGGTGTTACTCAAGCTATGGTGGCTAAAATGGAGAGTGGTGACTATAATTATACGATTGAACAACTCTGGAAGATTGCTAATAAATTGGGTTTCAGATTTAGCATCGACTTTCAGGAGATAAATTCATAAAAATGCCGTAGATGAACAACCTTATTACTCTGCTGCATATTTCCATTCATCCACCCATAAAAATCCTCGTAGTTGACATCCGCAAACGGAAATGTGGTTTTACTTTATGGAATCCAGGCTTCGCGGCGGCAAAAGGCTTCGTGGCTCATTACTACCAGGTCATTTTCGCCGTTGTTGGTGATAAGAATATGGTCGTCAGTTTTATAACAGAACTTGGAGAAACCCTTATAATCCGAGCGAATCACCGATGACGGCTTAACAATCATAAGGCCGGGCCAGCGGGTTCTTCTTCGAGCCAGAGTTCAGCAGCTTCCCTGATATTATCCAGGACTTCTTCTTTCGTCTTTCCCTGAGATATACATCCGGGTAATACGGGACATTCTGCAATAATCCAGCCATCTTCCCCTGGAGTTAATATCACCGGTAACTTCATTAGTAGTTAGCTCCTTTCTTTAACTTTCTTATCCTACCCAAAGTCTATCACGGCTGTTAAGGTTGAAAAGTAAGTTAGCTCACTTTCCTTACCAACATTGCTTGTTTGCGAAATAACTCAATGATTCTTCGGCTTCTTACCAGGCTCATAAAACAACGTGGTGTTTTTCCTTGCTCAGCTAAAGAGACAGGAAATGGTTTTTTTTACTTCAGTATATCATAAACAGCCTCCTTCGTTTAATTCATCCAATTATGGAAAGAAAAATAAATATATTTGGTATAATTTATAATAGCTTTAAAAAGGGGGACGGGTATAGTGTTTAAAAAACAGGTTCTTGGAGTTATTCTCATCATTATAATGGCTCTGGGGTTAGCCGGGTGTAACAGTGCAGCAACGAAAGGCGGACAGTCGGGAGGCAAAGATGTAATTCCATTGATAATGCTTACATCAGAGCCTGCGGGCGAAAATGATGCTGGCAGCATGGAGCGGGAGGCGAGACTGGCTTCCTGGGATTTGAAGAGTGGCAAACTCTCCTGGGAGCAGGAAGCTTGTTTCCGGCAGGAGATGGGGGAGGAGTATAATCCTCGACTGATCTGGGATGGCGGCTCCCGGCTTTTTGCCTGTTCATTTGGAAGCCAGGAAACTGGTAGATTAATAAAGGGGCAAGCTAGTAAATTAAGCGTTCAGGAAATAAGAACGGACAGTATGCCTATGGTTGCAGCTATTAAGGCCTCATCCGAGCAGGATGAGCTTCTGTTGGCCTATCCCCGTTCCCCGTCAGGGGAATCACCGGATTCATTAATTCCGGAGGTGATCGTTATCGAAAGTCACCGGGGCGATTTGGTGGTGAAGCGCGAACTGCCGCTGCCGGATTATGCCGCTAAGGGTGATATTATGCCTTTACTCATTTCTGGCAATTCATCTCAATTCAAGCTGCTTCTGCTTAATAATGATATTGAAGCCGCAGAGGACGGGCTGCTTTTAGCCAAGGTCGCTGAGCAGCAGGAAGATTGGCAAAAAATAAAGGGTGAAACTTTGGGTTTAATTGTTGGCGGGGGAACGGATCTGGCCCAAACCGGAAGCAATATCTACAGGACTATACCGGAACCGGCAAAGCTCAGCTTGGTGCAGCGGGAACCGGCCTGGGAAGAATTTTCGCCCCTCAGTGACCTCCAGGCTGGTTTAAGCAAGAATATCGAAAAGGCGATGGAAAAGTATGGCGATGCTTATTGTGATCTGCGACTGGGTAGTTTCAAGGATATTTTGCTGGTAGCGGCTGACCTGCCTGAAGAACACTGGATATGGGCTTTTCGAGGCGAAAAGTGTATAGGCCGCTTGTATACTAATAATGAAACTCAAAGCATGGAGAGTTCTCCGGGGAATGAAAAGATGCAGGCAACTGCGTTTTCCGCCCGAGCAGATTGGTTTATACTGCCGGCTGATGGTTATGGGCAGTATAAATAGTCAGCCGATGTTCCCGGAAAAGCCGGAGGTTCTGACCGGCTCCCGGCTTTTCCGGCCTTGGATAAAATTCAGGCCAATTCCATAAGGCCAAGACTAATGATCTATGTATAGATATTGCGGCAATTTTCCCAGACAATGTTAAAAAAACCCCTATCGTATAATAATCTGTGCTCCCTGGTTAATTATCAAAGTAACAATAATGCCCAGGAGCAGGGGAAGCAGGGCGGACAGCAAGGTCCAGCGAGCACTGTGGGTCTCTTTGAAAATGGTATAAAGGGTGGTGCCGCAAGGAAAATGGAGCAGTGAAAACAGCATGACGCAGAGGGCGGTAATCCAGGTCCAGCCATGATCCAGCAGTAAAATGCGCAATGCGTTTAGGCTGTCCAATTCCAGCATGCTGCCGGCAGAGATATAGCCCATGATAAGGATGGGCAGGACGATTTCATTGGCGGGTAACCCCAGGAGGAAGGCGATGAGGATAATGCCGTCCATACCCATAAGCTGGCCCAGGGGGTTTAGCCAGCCCGCTATTAATGCAAAAACGCTGGTTTCGCCAAGAAAACTATTAGCCAGTATCCAGGTCAGGGCTCCCGCCGGGGCGGCTATGACCACGGCCCGCCAGAGCACGAACAGGGTGCGGTCCAGCAGGGAACGGATAAGGATTTGACCCAGTTGGGGCCGGCGAAAGGGAGGGAGCTCCAGGACAAAAAAGGAAGGCATTCCCCGCAAAAGGGTACGAGATAGCAAAGATGAAACCAGCAGGGTGGTTGCTATACCTGTCATTATTATTCCTACCACTGCCAGGGTAGCTAGTATGGAGCTATAAGTTTGGGAAACCAGGGCACCCATAAAGATCGTGGCCAGAGCGATAAGCGTGGGAAAGCGACCGTTGCAAATGGAGAAGGTATTGGTGAGTATGGCTATCAGCCTTTCCCGGGGGGAGTCAATAATACGGCAGGAAGTGACCCCGGCGGCATTGCAGCCATACCCCATGCACATGGTTAAACACTGCTTGCCATGAGCACCCGCCCGGCGGAAGAGATTATCCATATTAAAAGCCACCCGGGGTAGGTACCCTAGGTCTTCCAGCAGGGTAAAAAGGGGGAAGAATATGGCCATGGGAGGGAGCATAACTGAGACTACCCAGGCTAGAGAACGATACATACCCTGAATCAACAGCCCGCTCAACCAGGCTGGCGCGTTTCCGGCCAGAAAAAGGGCAGTAAGCTGCTCTTCCAGCCAGAACAGACCAGTGGCCAATAACTGTGAGGGATAGTTGGCCCCCGTTATGGTAATCCAGAGAATCAATGTTAGAAGAAGCAACATAATAGGAAAGCCCAGCCAGCGGGAGGTGAGAATATTGTCCAGTCTGGCCTCCAGGCCGGTATACTGTGAATTTTCACTTCTAACTACCTGAGCCGAGATACTCTCAGCCTGCTGATAAATGCCGCTTACTATCCGGTCTTTTATATTGGCTGTATTAGTGGGAAGAAGAGGCTCAATTTCACGGAGTACAGATAACTCCGGGTTATTTATCGCAGACATAAGGCCACTTCCTCTTTCAATACTTGCCGGGGAAAATCATTATTCTTATGGTTGCTTATATGCTCCAGGATGCTGAAATCCCTTTCCAATACCCGCAGAGTCACCCAGCGGCTGTTAATCCAAGCTGGTAGATAAGGAGCCAGTCTTTTTTCAATTCTATTTATGGACGCTTCCAGCTCCGGATCATAAACAAGTTGCCGCGGCTGGATGGCTATTTTACCGGCCAGCATATCGTCCAGAACATTTTTTAAGCTCTCTAAACCCCTCCCGCTGCGGGCGGCGGTACCGACTACCGGTATTCCCAGCTGCCGGGCCAGCATGGCTATATCTACCTGAATTCCTTTTCTTTCGGCTTCATCCAGAAGGTTTACACAGACTAACACCCGGTCGGTAATCTCCAATATCTGTAATACAAGATTCAGGTTGCGCTCCAGGCAAGTGGCATCACATACTACCAGAGTTATATCAGGGCGGGAAAAACAGATGAAATTGCGAGCTACCTCTTCATCGGAAGAACTGGCGTGCAGCGAATAGGTTCCGGGCAGGTCCACCAGGGTATAATGCCGGTTACGGTGGGAAAAAGTACCTTCAGCCTTTATTACCGTTTTCCCTGGCCAATTGCCGGTATGCTGTTTCAGCCCGGTTAGGCGGTTAAATACGGTGCTCTTGCCCACATTGGGGTTTCCGGCCAGGGCTATAACGAAATTATTTTGCTTATCCGGGTTATTTTTAGAAGATTCAGATAAAGGGGTGGTATTAATCGCCATGAAATACTCCTTTCATATTATCAATTAATCTATATCGACCAGGATTTGAGCGGCATCTTCATTGCGCAGGGCTATTATTGTACCCTTAATCAGAAATGCAGTCGGATTGCCGGAGGGGCTGCGCCGGATAATATCAATTCTTGCACCTGGTAGCAGGCCTAAATCGAGAAGCCGGCGGCGATTGCTACCTGAAGTCAAGATCTTAGCAATCCGGACGCTTACACCGATGGGGATATCTACCAGGGATAGAGTAGGAGGCATATTTCTTTCACCACTTTCGAGTAGCCGGCCAATTATTTAACCCGATGTTTTTCTATAAAGCTGTATAGCTGTATATGGGTAAAAATGTTGCCCCCGGCTAACTTTTAAAATCTAAATTAATATATTAGCCGGAAAGTAATTTGGTGTTTGTCCGCGGATAAATATGAAAAGTGTGTCGGTGGCATGCAGAATCAGGAATCACCCTAACATATCTAACTAAAAAACGCTGATGGAGTAAATGGTGTGTACATGTCGTATATTACATTAAAAATAAAGCTATCCTTAAATAACCTGAATCGGGCTTTTCAACTGAATGATTTCTGTGTCATGATAGACATAAATCTTGAGATAATAGAAAACTACAGCTGGATAATATTAAAATGAGATGTAAGGTCGGCTTATTAACAACGGCGAATTTTGAGTCTTTGAAAGGAATGATTACAAATGAGTATGCAGGAGGAATTTTATTCTGAGCTTTTGGAGCGATTTCGGAAGATAGTGGAAGACAATAATCTTCTGGAACAAGAGATTATAATCACCGGTCGGGCGCTTTCGACGGAAGAGGCCATAGGAAAACCCAAAAGACAGGATTTTCCTATTATCAAAGGTAAAGAGAAGTTAATGCAGGCTGAGTTCAAAGGGGCCAAAGGACAAGCCTTTACTGATATGGCAGGTAATTTTAAGGGAACCTTGCAGCAAGTCTTGAATATGCCGTTGACAAACAATTTTGACCGGGCGTTGCTGGTTTCCAGTATGAATGCCGTATGCCGCTATTTGGGCTTGATTGATAGGACCGTCCATTGTCATGACGAGCAACCTGAGCAATGTGCTGCCGAATTGGTTGAACAAATAAAAAGAGATTTTGGTACGCCCCGGGTAGCCCTTATTGGCTATCAACCTGCGATGCTGGAAAAACTGGCGGCATCTTTTCAGTTGCGGGTGGTGGACCTAGATCCAGATAATATTGGGAAAATCAAATCAGGTGTACAGGTAGAAGGCTATGAAGCAACTGATGAAGTGCTGGAATGGTGTGATGTTATTGCGGCTACGGGTAGTACCGTGGTAAACTCCACTATTACGGCATATTGTAAACAGAAGCCGGTATACTTCTTCGGCACCTCCGGCGCCGCTGCCTGTCATCTTATGGGCTTGCAGCGCTTTTGTGCTTTGGGAGGATAAACTCCGATATTAAAGCATGGGGGTTAATCAACCCTCATGCTTTTGAAATTCGTAAAAAGCTTGTTTCCATTCGAAATTATTCTCCATGAATTCGACCAGCAGCATAATTTTTCCTATAGTTTCCGGACTGATATAATGTTCAATTTTTTCAGTTTCCTCCAACAATTGCTCTTTAACCCCTATAATGCTTAAAAAGCGTTCCAGAGTCTCATGCCTTTTTAACAAATATTGCCCGTGTTCCTGCCCCTTTTTGCTTAGTTCTATCACACCATACTTTTCAAACTGCAGGTAACCCATATCCGCCAGCTTCTGTACCATTTTACTGGCCGATGGAGGTTGCACATTAAGGGCTGATGCCAGATCACCCATACGGGTATATCCCTTTTTACCAGCCAGGCGGTAGATCATTTCCAGATAATCTTCCATGCTGGCGGTAATAGTTTTAGTTGCCTGTTGCTTAATTTGGTAGCCCCGGACAGTGCGAAACTCGCGCCCTTGCTCTTCCATATAACCATTCCCCCAGCATATTCGTATAGGTTAATTTGGTATTGGTTAATTGCTTGACTATGGTATATATATTCGATTTTTGCGGAAGAAATACGACATTGTTTTTGGGGATGAGTATTAGGTGAATTTTAGAAAAATTACCGAAAAACATTATAGGAAGATATGTAATTTCCTTATTAGAAAGAATCTGTCCAAAAGGAGAGAAAAGAAAGCATTCAGGTATTTTGCCTAGATACATGTAATAAAGGCTTTTACAGTGTGCTGACTAAATAATAAGAAGAAAATTCTCCTCCTGATAAACTGCTGATGGGGTCAGGTCCGGGAAAAAGCTGTTCAACAATTTCCGTATTGCTAAATCCTCTATTTCTTAATACCTGAGTATCTTTTTGTAGTTCCAGTAAATAATTCAACTTTTTAAGAAATAAGTTTTTAGCGTTTTTTCGGATACCGGTATGAGCACAAAATACCGTAGTGAAATCCAAGTCCAACACTTTCCTGATTGATAATATTGTATCATTCGTATTCTCATCAAACATAACACTTTTCGGCTTAAGATTGTTTAAGAGATCGCCGGAAAACAGCCAACCTTTGGTTTTCTCATGTAATACTTTATGGTAAGGGCAGTGTCCGGGTGAATCAATAACATCGAAAACATAGCTTCCGGTTTTTATTGTATCGTTTATTGGCTCGGCGTTGAATGCCTTTCTCCTACCCCATATACCCAACCGGTATTTTGCTAATTCAGGTTCTCGCCTGGCTTCTTCCAGAGAACCCTCATGCAGATAAATCGGAATTTGCATCTTTTCTTGCAACCAGTAGGCCATTCCGGCATGGTCTTCATGGATGTGCGATAAAAATACCTGCTCTATTATATGGGCATTAAAAAACTCTATGGCCTCTTTTGCTAGGGAATATGGTCCACTATCTATTAGCAAGCCATCGATAAGATAATAATAGACATTCATTTGAAAGGAAGGTTTCCAGGGCATTTCTCTGTTACCTCGGGCGCAAATTATATCCTCATAGTTGAAAACTTCGAACATATTTTATTTACCTCCTCTGCATACAGAATTCTGCATTTTGGGTAAAAAGCATCTTTAATAGTTTACCATGTCAGGCGATTGTTTTCACTTTAACCTCCATCTTGCCATATCAGCAGCGATACAAAAAAATGAAAAGGCATTTTTCACGTTAATATCTCAAACTACCTCTGTTTCAGGTCAGGGGAACAGTAATAAAAAAAGATAAGTTCATTTCAAATAAAATGAGCAATCATGAATATATGCTACCATATACTTTCCAGAGGTAATTGTGCAATAACTTATGAATACATTACCACCGGAAACGACAAACTAAGTAAAAATAAGAAAGGATGAAAGATGTGGCTTTACTTGGTGATCCCTTTGTAGCTAATTTACCCCGCCCCCTCTCCAATGAGGAATTAATACAGGCATTAAGGGTTGATATTACAGGTGAATTGGAGGCAATCATCGGCTACGAAGCGCATATTATGGCTACTACTGATGAAAGGGTGAAAAAGGTACTCACTCATATTGCCAATGAAGAAAGGCGCCATGTAGGTCAATTACAGCAGCTTCTATTTGTTCTGAACCCGGGAGAACAGCAATATTTTGACCAGGGACTGCAGGCCATTCAACAACAGCAATCCCAGAATTTCCAGATGCCGATGCAATAAAACAAACGGGGCAGGTCCATGTATCTGCCCCAGTGGCCTAGCCCGGTTTACCGTCTCTTTGTCGTTACATTGCGTTCGCTTAAATCAGTGATCCCTACCCTGATGGGAACTGCCCCTTCTCCTTCATTCCACAATGAAAACCTTCCTCTAGCCCCAGCTATTTTCCAGAAAACTTATGAACTATATAAAATACTGCTTGACATAATTGTACCCAGAGAAATACTATTATGATAAGCAATATGAGCATATGCTCATTAACGAAAGCCGCTTTGTAAACAGAAGCCTCAGGCTATTGTCGGGTAGATGCTTTGGTACCCCTTAATCGGAAGCTACTGTCAGCTGCTTGCTAATCTGAAAGGTGGTGAGGACATGTCTAAGAAAATTGCGGTTTGTTCCGCCGATTCAACCCCGTCGTCTCCAGTAGAGGGAAGATTCGGACGCTGTAAATGTTTTATGCTCTGGGACCCGGAGACCAAGCAATATGAACCTCTAGCCAATACCGGACCTGAGGCGGAACACGGCGCAGGCACAGGAGCTGTCCAGGCTCTGATACGAAACAATGTGGGAATGGTTATTTCCCAGCGGGTGGGGCCTAAAGCCTATGCAGCTTTGGAGGTAGCTGGGATAAAGGTATTTGCCGGTGCCGGTGGGAAAACGGTGGAAGAGGCCCGCCAAAGCTATGAGGCTGGTGAGCTCCATGAATTATTGACTCCTAATGCTTGAGTTTTGCGCTTGTTGCCAAAATATGGTTATTAAAAATTTAGTTAGTGGAGGTAGTATATTATGTTGATAGCCATTCCTAAAGAGGGAGATATGGTCTGTGCCCATTTCGGGCATTGTGAAGAATTTACCCTTTATGATACGAATGCCAAAACATTAAAATCAGTGGCCAATCCTGGGCACCAGCCTGGTTTTCTGCCTGGTTTTTTAAAAGAACTGGGCGTTGAATTGGTTATAGCCGGGGGCATGGGCGGAAGAGCTCAGGATCTATTTGCCACCCAGGGTATTCAGTTAATTGTTGGGATATCCGGCAGTATTGATGATGTTATTGTTCGTTTTAAAAAAGACGAGTTGGTAAGCAGCGGGGAAGTATGCTCCGAACATGCCCATGCCGGAGACTGCCACAGTTGATAAGTACGAAAGAGATTCTTTCATAACGTTTTGTGCCTTAAGAAAGGAATGGAGATAAATATGCAAATCGCTGTCGCCAGTGGCAAAGGCGGTACAGGGAAGACTTTGGTAAGTACTTGTCTGCTGCGGATTCTGGGTGATGAGAATTCAGCTTTGATTGATACTGATGTGGAAGAACCCAATGCGGGATTGGTATTAATGGCTTCGGCCCCAGAAACTGCTAATGTAAGCCGCTTAGTACCCGAAATTGACTATAATTATTGCAATTTCTGCGGAAGCTGCGCCGAAGTATGCAATTTTAATGCCCTGCTGGTACTTAACGAAAAAGTCTTGCTTTTCCATGAGCTGTGCCATTCCTGCGGAGCCTGTGCCTATCTTTGTCCCCTGGCGGCCATAAAGGAAAAAGAGCATCCTATCGGGGTTATTGAAGAAGCCCGGTTGCCAGGGCATGGCCGGGTATTGACCGGTCGGCTTAATATCGGGGAAGCTCAGGGTCCGCCGCTCATAAAAGCAGTGAAAAAGCAGGGGGAAAGAGCCGCCTTAAGAATAATCGATTGTCCTCCCGGAACTACCTGCGCCATGATTGAGTCCATAAGAGACAGTGACTATTGCCTGTTGGTGACTGAGCCTACCCCCTTTGGCTTGCATGACCTGGAACTCTCCCTGGAAGCTGTGGAAATGTTGGGGATACCCGGAGGATTGGTGATAAACCGCTGGCAGGGGGAAGATGGAGAGCTATTAGCCCTGTCCGGCCAAACCGGGGTTCCTATACTGGGGCGCATTCCCTTTAGTGTGGAATTGGCCCAGGCTTATATGCAAGGCCGGGATCCTTTGGAGGCCATGCCCGTTTTGCTTGATATCTTAAGCGATGTTTTTAGGCAGATTAAGGGGGCCTTATCATGAAAAGCATTTATTCATTAATATTTGTATTGCCAAAAGTAGCGGTGATATGGAGGTTATCATGAAGGAGATACTGTTTATAAGCGGCAAAGGAGGCACCGGCAAAACCGCGCTGACCTCTTCCTTTATACAACTGGCAGGAAATTGTATAGCCTGTGATTATGATGTCGACGCCTCTAACCTGCCTATTCTCTTAAAACCACAAAATATAAGGGCCTACCAATTCACTGCCGGATATAGCGCCCATATAGATGAGGAATCCTGTATCTCTTGTGGCCTCTGTATGGAACTCTGCCGTTTTGATGCTATCAGCTCGGAATACCAGGTTTTGCCGCTATTCTGTGAGGGATGTGGATTTTGTGAGAAGATTTGCCCGGTGGAAGCCATTGCCATGCAAGCACGGTCTTCAGGGCACTGCTTTGAGGGAGTATTCAATCAAAAAAAGCAGAACTTGTTTTTTGCCGACTTGAGACCGGGCGAGGAAAACTCCGGTAAACTGGTGGCTCAGGTTAAAAGCATGGCACGTAAAATGGCCGATATGAATAAGGCCGAGCTAATTATTGCCGACGGCCCTCCCGGAATCGGGTGCGCGGTTATTTCCTCCATGGTAGGGGTTGACCTGATAGTTTTAGTTGCCGAACCAAGCCTTTCCGGCTTCCATGATCTGCAGCGCGTTCACCAGTTAATGCAGTTACGGGGCATAAAAGGCGTATTGATTATCAATAAATGGGATCTAAATCCCCCGATCAGCCGGGAGCTAGAAAACTGGGCGCTGAAAAACTCCCTGCCCCTGGCCGGTAAAATACCTTTCAGTGCTATTATTGCCGAATCTATTGCCAAAGCTCAAATCCCAGCCACTAATCCCGAAGTGCATAAAATGCTTTTTCCCCTCTGGGAAAATATTATTGGACAGTTGAATGCGGTTTAAATTAGAGAGGAGTGGAAGCTGATGCCTAATCGAGACGGAACCGGTCCTCTGGATAGGGGAACCGGAACTGGTCGCCTTGGAGGAAAATGTTCGGTAGGTCGCGGGTACAATTGCCCTAATCCTGGCAGGGGACGCGGGCGCAGGAACGGCAGCGGCAACGGTCCCAGGGGTATAGGAGGCGGCGGGATCCGTGAATTAAACACCCCTGAAGATACGTCCGGCAAATAAGTCAAAGAGCAGGAGGGAGAGGGGTTATTCCCTTTCTCTTCTGCTCTTCGCTTGCCGAAGAATGCGAGCGGTATATTTATATAAGCCAATGAATGCTAATAACTTTTTGCATTAGAATCAAATTAAGCAATAGAAAGAATATACGCTGCCTAGATATTGATGGTTTTGCTAAGCTAAGAACCTCTTAATTTGCTATTTATCTAAATACATCCTCCAGCTTGATTTCCAGTCCGGGAAAGAGCTTGGTGCTCAATACCTGATCGCTGGTAAATTCCCCGCTTTTTTGATATCTTCCCTCATCATCCAGGCTGTATACCACTACAACATTGAATTTGGGGAAAACCACCCAGTATTCGGGAATCCCGCTGCGTTCATAGAGATTGAATTTCTCATTTAATTCCTTCTTGGCAGTAAAGGGGGAGATAATTTCTATTACCAGGTCGGGCGCATCCTTGCAGCCCTGTTCGTCCAGTTTACTCGGATCGCAGATTACGCTCAGGTCGGGTTGTACAATATTATAGATTTCCTCGTCTTTTTCCGCGTTTAGCGGCAGGCGTACATCAAAGGGGGCGGCAAAAACCTGGCATTCTTTATCGCGCAGGTAATTTGCTATTTGTCTCCCTAATTCCATGGATATAGCTTGATGTTTGGTAGAAGGCGCCGGGCTCATATCATAGGGAACCCCATCGATTATTTCCCATCTTTCTTCATCCGGCCACTGCAGGTAGTCGGCATAGCTGTATTTTTTATCTGGTTTGGGAGAGGCTATGGACATTTCCTTCCCTCCTTTCCACAATCGACAATAGCTTCTTATTGATAATCAATTCCAAACTTTGTAATTCCTATTATACTTGAGGTTCAAAATTGAAGGCAAGTAGCGCCCTCGAAAATATTTTGCCCCATACGGATGTCAAGGGGACGGGGTTATTGACAACATTCCACGATGTCAAGGGGACGGGGTTATTGACAACATTCAGTCCCCCTAATCAGTTCAAAGCAGGGAAACAATGTCATGATTTCATAACCTGGTATTATTCTTGCAATTCTTAACGGCAGATAAAAAAGATTAACAACTATAACAAAAAATTATTTTACATATAATAAATATTACCAGCTATTCTGAGCATCCAAACGACCCTTCCGTCCTCACCCATTCCAGCCGGATCGTTATAAACTACAATATCTGGTGGGCATACTTGGTGCTATTGCTACCGGAAAAACGCGAGACGGCATATGGTTATTATTCATAGTATTGTTGCTAATTACCATCTTTTTAACCGCCCTACTTCTCTCCCGATATTCCTGTAAATGGCGAAGAGCTCATCGACTAGGTCAGTTCCTTGAGGGTATTGGTGATCAAGGAAAAAGCTTTCGTAAGAATTGGCTTAAGCTGGGAATTGTGGTAGTACTGTCACTACTATTTCAGATTACTGTGGTAGCCGTTAACTACAGCATTTTTTTAGCGTTTAACCTCACTAGCTTGGGTTGGTGGGATGCCTGTTATTTAATACCTGTAACCTCGGCAGTAGCAATGATACCAGTGAGCATAAATGGTTACGGAGTTAGGGAAGGCGCATATGTAGCTTTACTTGCCGGTTATCAAGTTTCATCAACTGTAGCTTTCAGTTCCTCGTTGCTTTTTGCCTTTCTGGTAAGTTTATGCAGTATATACGGAGGAATAGTGATTTTGCGCCATAATAGACAAGGGGATATAAACAATGGATACCAAGAGAGCTTTGCAAATAGCCGGTGAAGAAATGAAAAAAGGCAGGAACTGTTGTCAGGCCGCTTTACTGGCGGCTAAAGAGTATGGGACACATAGTGGCCATAGTTCGCCTGGCTATGGGGCCGGGGGTATTAGGGAATTGTACTCATGAGCCTAACACCCCGGGGGCCATAGCCGGGGCTAATCTATTTTGGGCGGAGGCAGGATTTAACCCCCGGGATACAGTTGAAAAAACTGAAGCCAGTCGCGGTTTTAATATTAAGAAATGTCAAGATATCTTTAAAGAAGCCGAATTTCCAGTATTGCAGGGACCTTCAGTTTTCTTTGCACGGGATTAAATACCAGGCGGGAGGGATTATATTGGATAAAAAAGTGTGGAAACAATGGTGGTTTAAAATAGCTTTATTGGTCATACCGGTACTTTTATACTATCTGGTGCCGGCATTCCAGGAAATATTCAAAATGCGGTTAAGGTTTTATCAAGAGTGGATGTGGATGCAGCCCGGGAATATATCCTGTCTTTTGGTATATGGGCGCCGGTGGTATCCTTTTTCCTGATGGTGTTTCAATCATTGGCCGCACCTTTACCGGCTTTTGTAATTACCTTTGCCAACGCCGGTCTGTTCGGCTGGGCAAAAGGTGCTGCTTTATCCTGGAGCAGTGCCATGGTAGGAGCCATACTTTGTTTTGCCATCGCTCGCCTTTATGGGCGTGCTGTGGTTGAGAAATTCACAACCCGCAGGGCGCTTAAAGAAGTTGATGTGTTTTTCGAGAAGTATGGTAAATGGGCGGTGTTAATTGCCCGCCTGCTGCCCTTTGTTTCCTTTGATATTGTAAGTTATGCTGCCGGTTTAACTGCCATGGGCTGGTGGGAATTCATCTGGGCAACCGGTTTGGGGCAGCTTCCCGCTACCCTGGTATATTCCTATGTGGGAGATATGCTGGTGGGCAGTATCCGCAATGTTGTCTTTGGTTTACTTATGTTATTTGCCCTGACCACTTTAATAATAATGGTTCGGCAGATTTGGAGAGATCGTAATGCTACGCAGACTACCAGCGAGGAAATATGAATTTGGTTTATAGCTGATATTAATAATAGTTATAAAATGGCAGTTCAAAGGAAACAATTCCCTGAACCGTCCCGTGACTCTTTTATTGAAATGAATTATAATGAATAGTGACCGTGGTAATTTTACTTCCAGGGGTCGCAAATCATAGGAAGGTGAAATAATGAAACCCCCCCAGAAATACCCCAACAGATTTTCTCCCCTGTAGCGAAATATTCCTCTAGCTACACATTAATTCATTGTGTCCATAATCAATATCCAATAAACGGCGGTAGTGCGTAACTAGCGCTATTCGTGTTTGTGAAAATAAAATAGGAAGGTGAAATTATGAAAGATCCAGCATATACGATCGACTGTGCTCGGATCCTTGACATTGTGCCCATGTTAAATCTGGAAAGAAAGTATTTCGATGCTTGTTGGCACTCGGAAGCGGCGCTTATCTGCAAATTAATTGAGCAAGAACCGATGATGTTTCGAGTCTGCAAGGTAAATGGCAAGGTTAAAGGCTACTATTGGGTTTTTCCCCTGGAGCATTCTATATGGAACAAAATCATAACTGGAGAAATGTCAGAAGGAGAACTGGTGAAGCACATCAGGTCGTTTGATGAACCGGAGCTGTATCTCTATATTTCATCGGTAATCGTTGATCAGACTGATAAGCTGCATAAAAACTATACCAAAGCTCTGGTATATGATTTTGGTCGGCGCTTTGTTCTGGGGAGAAAGAGCAATGCTCCAGATGTCCGTGCTATTGGGGCATTTACCATATCCGAAGGCGGCCGGCGCCTTATGGAAAGGGCTAAATTTTCCTACCAGGGAAGTTTCAGGGCTCATGGAAAGGAAATGAAATCCTGGGCGATTGATTGCCGGACTCTGGCCCAACAAAGCGTTTCAGAGCACCAGCAGCGCCAGGTAAGAAAGATTGCGTAAGGCAAAGGAAAAGGGAACGGCAAAACAGTGACCAGTTACTGTTTCTCAAACTGTTTTGAATATTTATTATTGGTTGCATTCTCCCATTTTTGTCAATACATCAGAGTCTTATATAGCAAAAACCGTGTTAATGTAAATCAAGCAACAGGAAGAACGTACCTTGTTAGGTTTCGATGGATTTGCTAAGCTGAGTTCAAGGAGGTGTTTTGAATGGAAACCCGGGAGGCTATTTTTGGTCGAAGGAGTATTAGAAAGTACTTGGACAAGCCGATTGAACCGGAGGTCTTACAAGATATTCTGGAAGGCGCAGTCATGGCACCATCTGCCGTCAACAATCAACCCTGGTATTTTCTGGCGATTAAGAGTCAAGAACAGATGGAAAAGTTACGGGGCATTTTTCAGGAGGTTAGTGTAAAGACCAAGGCGGTATTGGAGAAACGTTTCCCCAATAATCCCGAGGTAGTCAGCGAAACCCTGGGGTTTTTAACTAGTCTTGGCAATGCCAGGGTTTGCGTATTGGTTTTCCTGTTAAAGCCCAGCAAAGATTATGATATCATTGCGGTCGAGTCAACCTCCGCGGCGATTCAGAATCTTTGCCTGGTGGCCTATGATAAAGGGATCGGCTCCTGCTGGATGACTGCGCCTTTATCGACCGGCTTTGGCGATGTTCTGGAGAAAACGTTTGCACCTGGCAAGGGCAAGTTTATAGCTGCGGTTACGCTGGGGTATCCGGCTGTTTCTCCCCAGGCGCCGAAAAGAAAAGCGGGGCGTTATGAGATTATCTGATTCCAGGCCCCCGGCTTTGAGACTGGCTGCTTTGACTGCTTGAATAAATCAGTCGCTATCCTCTTGCCACATTATAAGGATGTTTACATGATTGCCAATTATAAAAAGGAATCGCATAACTTAACGCTTGCGGCTCTTGTGATATTTATTACTATGGGGGTACTCGGCTGCACTAATGCTCAGGATAGTAAAAATCCTGATGCAAGAGCCAATTTAAACGTACTGGAGACTGTAGGGAACTAAAAAAACCCTATCCCATCCCCAGTTCTTGCAGGAATTTATTGGATTACACATATGCTTATATTACTATTGTATTGCAGGATTTTTTGTTAATATAGCGAATTTCTACTAAGTATAGAGTGCTTTTGGCAATACAAATCTCTTTTACCTTAATATGCGAGTATATTATGCCCATCTGAAGCATATTTTTTAACTTTTCGCAGTGTAATCAAAGATTATGGTCTAGTATCAGACTTTTTTGAAAGGAGATGGTACTGATTATATGAAGAAAACGCTGATGTGGCTGGCAATACTGGCAATTTTAGGGTTTTCCATGATGTTGACGGTCAAAATTCCTGCGCTGGGACTGGCAGAGGCGGATTTTTGCGGCAGCTGCCATCTTATGGACGAACAAGTGTCAAGCTACCTTCATTCTCCTCATCGTAATGTAGCTAATTGCGGCGATTGTCATGATCCACATGCTCTGGTAACAGGCAGTGCCTATGCCGCTTATTCGGGTGCTAGGGATGTTTATCGGGTGGTAACTAATTCGGCTCCGCTTGAAATCCGCACTACTAACTTGAGCAAAAAAATTTTACAGGAAAATTGTATGCGCTGTCACGGTGATTTAATGGGAGATATTGCTGATACCAGCCATAATGGAGGAGACTATTGTTTCCATTGTCATCAAGAAATAGTTCATGAAAGATAATAGGAGGAAGGTGATAGTTTGAAACCCGACCAGGTTAAAAAGCTGCTCATGATTAGCGTTTCTGTTTTGCTGATAGTGCTGGTAGCGGGAATATTCTTTTTTAATCGAAACAATAAAGTGGTATTGGAGGGGCCTCAGGGCGAAATTGCTGCCAATGAAACCAGCTCCCAGGCCTGGGCGAAGTTTTATCCTGCTCACTGGGATAGCTATCAGGCTAACTATGCTAATACCGAAAAACCATCGCATTTTGCGGCTAAACCATACTTGACAGCCATATATGCGGGATTTGGTTTTGCCAAAGAGTACAATGAACCGCGTGCCCATGTATATACTATCGAAGATATACTGGCAATTGACCCGGCTCGAAAAAAAGCCGGGGCCTCATGTTTTACTTGTAAATCGACTCAGGTACCGGAGATGGTGCAAAAGTATGGTGAACAATATTATCTGATGAGCTTTGATGAAATAAAGGAAGAGTTTACTGAAGCAATTGGATGTTTGGATTGCCATGATCCGAAAACCATGGAATTAAGACTGAGCAGGCCAGCTCTGATTGAGGCTTTACAGAGGCAGGGCCGGGATGTGGATAAAATATCTCAGCAGGAAATGCGTAGTCTTGTCTGTGCGCAATGTCATGTTACTTATTATTTTCAGCCCGGAAGTAAAAAGATTACTTTCCCCTGGGATAAAGGGGTAAAAGCGGAGCAGATTCTGGCTTATTATGATGAAATGAAGTTTAGTGAATGGACACATCCCGATGCTGGATCGGGAATGGTAAAACCTCGCCATGCCGAATATGAAACTTTCCAGGATAGTACGCATGAGTCAGCCGGCTTGTCCTGCGCTGATTGCCATATGCCCTATACCAAGGTGGGCAGTAAAAAAATAAGCTCTCATGTATGGCAAAGCCCGTTAAACAATATTGAGCAAAGCTGCACCACCTGCCACCGTAATGGAAGCGATTGGCTGACCAGGCGGGTAGAAACTATCCAGAACCAGGTCAAACAAACCCAGGATCTGGCTGGAGAGGCAGTTGTAGAGGCGATTAATGAGCTCAAGATTAGCCAGGTGGCAGCCAATGTTGACCAGGCGAAACTAAAGGAGGCTCAGGAACTTCATCGCCAGGCTCAGTGGTACCTGGATTTTGTAGTTGTAACCAATGGTTATGGATTCCACAATCCTACGGAAACCTTGAATAATCTGGGTATAGCTATTGATCTTGCCCATAAATCAGCACAAAAAGCCCGGGAGGCCAGGGGACTGAAATAAGTTAGATGAATGTTCTGCTGAGGTGTTTAATTTTTGAATATTTTTCGCAGGTACTTAAAGTTATTTGTTAAAAAGCTGGCTTCTATGCAGACCGCAATATATCTATTATTGATCGTCGGTGCAGTTAGTGCCCTGGGGACACTCATATCTCAGGGACAGGCACCGGCTTTTTATATACATCATTATGGCAAGCCGGTTGCTTTTATTATTAATGGCTTGGGGTTGGGCAATCTTTATCAAGTATGGTGGTTTTTGCTCTTAAATATTCTATTATCTTTAAGTATTCTGGCCTGCGCTTATCAGCGACTACGCCGGGGGAGAAAAATCAGCATTCTAGCCTCATTATTAATGCATCTGGCCCTGGTATTCATACTTATGGGTGCCATATGGTCATTAGGCCTGACCCATGATACATTGCTGGAAGTGAAAAAGGGAGAAAGCGTTTCCCTGTTTGCATATGGATTTCCAGAAGGGACGCTTACTCTAAATGATTTTAAAATAGATTATTATCCGGACTTTCAACCGCGCCAATATACCAGTAGTTTGACTTTGTCCGCTTATAAAGGACAAAACTATGAAGAGGATATATATGTTAATAACCCTTTAAAAGCCGGTAGTTTGAAAATATACCAGAGCAGCTGGGGATGGGTAATGCAATTAAGTGACTTGAGCAGTTCGGCAGAGAAAAATATTTGCCTTAAGGAGCGGGAAAGCTATCTTCTGGATGAGCAGGAAAAGATAAGTATACAGGCCATATTTTTGCCGGATTTTGTGGATAGTAAAACGGGTATTCATTCGCAAAGCCCCATTCCTAATCATCCCCACGCATGGTTGACTATTTTGCAGCAGGATAAAATAATTGATATGGCCATTATCCCACTGGGAGAAGATGCAGAGTTAGCTTCCTGTCATCTGCGCTTTGATTCTTTTGATACTTATTCAGGATTACATATTAAACAGGATTCAGGTGTATATATGGTGTTTGCTGGCTTTGTTTTATTGCTTACCGGACTTGGCATTCGCTACGGCTTCGAATATTTGGATAAAAGGGGGAGCAGGTAATGGAGAATAGCTTAATGAGCCTGCTTTTTATTTTATTACTGCTGGCGACAATGTTAAACCTGGCCAGGCTTTGGCGGCCAATGGCGCAGGGGGAATTTTTTAGTTCTGCCCTCTTATATATAGCAGTAATAACCTTTGTTACTATACTTGTGGTTAGAACGAGCACAGGGGGACGAATACCTTTTGCTAATTCCTATGAATTTACCCTGCTTTTTTCCGGCGGGGTCCTGCTTTTTGCCATATTTGTACGCCGGGGTTTGGATTCGCCTTTATTTGACCTCACAGTTGGATTGGTGGCAATTCTGCTCTTATCTGTTGCCGGTACCTTCTCCTCCGAAATCCGTCCCCTAATGCCGGCGTTGCAGAGTGGATGGCTTTATGCCCATGTTGCTACAGCAGTAATTGCTTATGGTTCATTTGCGTTAGCAGCTTGTTTGGGCATGGTTTACCTGGCCCGAACCGGGGAAAGCGGTTTAAGTTTGTCAGCCCTGGATGAACGAATATATAAACTGGTAGTAGGGGGATTTACCTTTTTAACCATTGTTATTATTACCGGGGCTGTGTGGGCTGAGGAAGTTTGGGGCAGCTGGTGGAGCTGGGATCCCAAAGAAACCTGGTCTTTGATTAGTTGGTTAGTGTATTCGGCCTATCTCCATGCCCGGCGCAGCTATAATTGGAAAGGACAAAAAAGTGCCTGGATGGTGATAATCGGATTTGCCATTGTCATCTTTACTCTTTTTGGCGTCAGTTTACTTTTACCTGGCTTGCATAGTTATCTATGATTTTACTCTGCACGAAATCATCCCAATAAAATAAGGACGGGTAACAGTAGCAGGGCATCTTGGTGATGATGCACCCATAGGTACCATGAACAATATTATGCGCCAGGGTTTAAAAAAGGAGAGATGAAGGCTACGGTAATAGGTTAGCCCCAAAGGATAATATCACCAGAGCAGAAGTAGCATTAATTAAAGACTGGTTCAAGAATCGGGGCTTATTTATATAGAAATAAATGGAGTAAGGATGAAGAAATGCATTTATGTTAAGAGCAGGAGAATTGCTATCGTGTCAAGAGAACCGTCCCCTTGACAGTCCTCTTGACCTACGAATCGCGTTTTTAGTTCCTGAACCTCAGGAGAAGTAAGCCCTATCAACAGCTAGCCAGGTGATAAAAAGTATTGGCGCCCACAATGCCATCTACCTTTATGCCAGAGGCTTCCTGCAGTTTTTTTACCGCCGCTTCGGTTTGAGAACCGAATTTACCATCCAGCTTTCCCTGGTAGTAGCCCAGCTCTTGCAAGTTCCTTTGCAACCAGTATACATCATACCCCTGGTTGCGGTCCCAGCGGCCTTTTTGCAGGATGCGTGCCCCCATGGTAGCATAATTATACAACTGATAAACTGTTTGGGGGCCTACTATGCCATCGCCTTCCAGGTGTACATCACGCTGGAACATCTTTACGGCAGATTCCGTCTTACTGTCAAAATTTCTGTTTGCCGGCTGCCCCAGAGTATCGGCAAATTTTTTGGCGGTGGTGGCCAGGCGATTTTGCAGGACCCAGACATCATAGCCATAACTGCCTTTTTGCAAAATACGGGCTCCGAAGAGATTGCCTCCAGGGGGGATATAAGAAGCAGTAGGTACACCTAAAAAAAGAAAGGTGTTAGCTCCCACTATCCCATCTATGGCCAGATTGAAATACTTCTGAAATTTTTTTACCGCGTTTTCTGTTTCTTTACCAAATACCCCTTTTTCTTTTATACCTGAACCAATGGGATCGGGTAAGATTTTGAGCAGGTTCTGCAAAAGCTCGACATCCGTACCTTCATCGCCTCGTCTTAATACCCGGCTTCCCAGAGTGATATAGGTTGTCAATTATTTCGCCTCCTTTCTGCTGCTAATTTAACTTATGTGAAAAGGAGGCAAAAGGTTAACAAATAGGCCAGATAAACCGTGTCCAGGGGATATTCTTTGGAATAGTGCTTAGTATTAGTGGATAATATGGAGTCAAATAGGATTAAACCCTCATAACCTCCTCCTGATGTCTGACGACCAATAACGCCTGACCCCTGACGACTAATTGACAAGCTCTTCGGGCTCGGGTAAACTTTAAGCATCGGAAGAAACTGCGGAGCAGTTTCAACACACCGCTACAACGAGCGGGGGATTAGAATGTGCCGCCAGTTTTGTTAATGGAAACCCGACCGCTTAAAGAAGCACCCTGCGGGCACCACTGATGTTCGCTTCGCTCACTATTGCGGTTGCGGGGGACATATTTTACCTCGTCCATAATGAATTTCATAAAAGGGCAATGAAAAAGAGGAGTAGAAAAGGGTAGCCTTTGCAGAGAGCCGGGATTGCTGGGAACCGGCAGGCGAGCTTTTCGAAGGCGCTTGGGAGCCGTCAGGAGGAACGCCTGTAAGGTTAGTAAAGCCTGAATCCTTGAGGTGGGCATTAAGCCAATCAGGGTGGAACCGCGGGTTATCCCGTCCCTGTTCAGGGGACGGGTTTTTCTATTTCTATATATTTCTTAAGGAGGAGTAAACCCATGAATTTTCAGGAGCTGATTCTGCGCTTGCACAATTTTTGGGGCCAACAGGGTTGCATAATTCAACAGCCCTATGATGTAGAAAAAGGAGCCGGAACTATGAATCCGGCAACCTTTTTGCGGGCTCTGGGGCCGGAGCCCTGGAAGGTGGCTTATGTTGAGCCCTCACGCCGCCCCACTGACGGGAGGTACGGGGAAAACCCCAACCGCCTGCAGCATTATTATCAGTACCAGGTTATTCTCAAACCATCCCCGGATAATGTGATTGATCTCTACCTGGCCAGCCTGCGTGATCTGGGAATTGAACCGGAAAAGCATGATATCCGGTTGGTGGAAGATAATTGGGAATCGCCTACTCTGGGAGCCTGGGGCCTGGGTTGGGAGATTTGGCTGGATGGTATGGAGATTACCCAGTTCACATATTTCCAGCAATGCGGGGGATTTGACTGCTTGCCGGTTTCAGCGGAGATAACCTATGGTATTGAACGTATAGCTATGTATATTCAGAATAAAGAGAGCGTTTTTGATATTGAATGGGTTGATGGCATTAGTTATGCGGATGTTCACCATCAGGCTGAAGTGGATTATTCCCACTATAATTTTGAGGCCGCCGATGTCGGGGCTTTGACCAGCATGTTTAATATCTGTGAAGAAGAGGCTATAAGAGTGGCCGAGCGGCAATTGGTTCAACCGGCTTATGACTATGTTTTAAAGTGTTCTCACCTTTTCAACCTTCTTGATGCCCGGGGAGCTATCAGCGTGACCGAGCGCACTGCTTATATAGGCCGGGTGCGTAATCTGGCCCGGATGGTGGCCCGGGAATACCTGGAGCAGAGGAAAAGGCTTAATTACCCTTTGTTAAAGGATGAAAAGCTTAGAAAGCAATTAATCATTGAAGAGGAGGTGCTCTAATTGGCGCAAGATCTACTGCTGGAAATCGGGGTGGAGGAAATGCCTTCTGCTTATATGCCCCGAGTATTAAAGGATTTGAAAGATTTAGCTCAGAAAAATCTGGCTGAGGCTCGTCTGAGCTGCGGGGAAGTCTTGACGTTGGGAACACCTCGCCGGCTTTGCCTCTGGGTGAAGGAAATAAGTGAAGAGCAGGAAGATTCATTGTTAGAAAATAGAGGACCGAAAAAAAGCATTGCCTTTGATGCTAATGGGAATCCCAGCAAAGCAGGGCTGGGGTTTGCCCGCAGCCAGGGAGTTGATTTCCGTGAATTGCAGATACGAGAAGTAAGCGGGGTGGAGTATCTTTTTGCGATCAAAAAAGAAAAAGGACAGGCGGCGGAGCAAATTCTGCCTGGTTTGCTCTTAAAAGTGATTCATTCCCTCTCCTTCCCTAAATCCATGACCTGGTCCTATTATCAGACCCGTTTTGCCCGCCCTATTCGTTGGCTTTTGGCTATATTTGGGGATAAAAATGTGGAATTCAACATAGAAAATATTAAAAGTGCTAATTATACCTATGGGCACCGCTTCCTCTCTACGGGAGTGCTGCTAGTAACGAGTATTGACGATTATTTTCGAGTCTTGCGTGAGCATTATGTCATATTGGATCAAGCCGAGAGAAAAAAGATGATCTGGCAGCAGGTACAAAAGGTGGCGGGCGAAGCTGGCGGTAAAGCCATGGAGAATGAAGAGTTGCTGGAGGAAGTTGCATTTCTGGTGGAATTCCCTACGGCTTTTTATGGCGAATTTTCTCCCTCCTATCTGGATGTTCCACCTGAGGTCTTAACTACCTCCATGATTGAACACCAGCGCTATTTTCCGGTTTATAATAATGAGGGTAGGCTTTTACCCGGTTTTGTTGGAGTGAGGAACGGAACTGATTATTGTCTGGATATCGTTAGAGCGGGAAACGAACGGGTTTTAAAGGCCCGGCTGGAAGATGCGCTCTTTTTCTGGAATGAAGATAGCAGGAAATCCCTGGAGGAAATGAGCGCTAAACTGAAAAATGTTCTTTTTCATGAACGCTTGGGAACCCTGGCCGACAAGGTACTGCGCCTGCAGAAGCTGGCTCTCTTTATTGGGCAGCAAACGGGACTGGGCCAGCCGGAAAAATTGCAGCGTTCCGCTTTGCTTTGCAAGGCTGATCTTATGAGTAATATGGTTTATGAGTTTCCTGAACTGCAGGGCATTATGGGCCGTTATTATGCAAGCGGAAGTGCTGAGGAGCCCGAGGTTGCAGAGGCCATTTTTGAGCATTACCTGCCCCGTTTTGCTGGTGATAAGTTGCCTTCCAGTGCGGGCGGTATAGTTCTTAGCCTGGCGGAGAAAATGGATAATCTGATGGGTTGTTTCTCCATCGGGATAAAGCCCAGCGGTTCCCAGGATCCTTATGCCTTGCGCCGGCAGGCCCTGGGATTAGTAAACATCATTCTGGACAAAAAGCTGAGTATAGACTTGAAGCTGGTTTTTGAGCAGGCGTATCTGGGATATAAGGATATTGATCTGGAAAAGAGCAGGGAAGATAGTGTTAAAGAACTCCTGGATTTTATATACCAGAGGATGCGAGGCGTATTACTGGATAACGGGATTTCTTATGATGTGGTTGACGCTGCTCTGTCCCGGCCTTCTTTTGATTTATTCGAAACTTATTACCGGGCCTTTAAGTTGCAGGAATTTAAGAAATCACCGGTGTTTGAGGATTTTATGGTAGTTTATAACCGGGTCCATAATCTATCGCGGAAATGGGAAAGTGAAGAAATTGACCTGGATCTATTGGTGGATGAAAGTGAAAAGAACTTGTGCCAGAAACTACCTGGGCTCCAGGAAGACATTAAAAAATCACTGATAGCCCAAGACTATACCCGGGCACTGGAACTTCTCGCTGCTCTCAGAGCGGATATAGACCAGTTCTTTACGGCCGTAATGGTGATGGTAGACGATGAGAGGCTCAAAGCAGCTCGTTTAGGCATCCTAAAATCAATTGCCAATATGTTCAACTCCATCGCAGATTTCAGCAAAATTGTATAACGAGGTAAAATATATCCCCCGCAAGCGACCGTCCTATTAACCAAACAGGCGGCGGGTTCTAACCCCCCCTCGTTGCAGCGCTGTGAAGAAACCGCTCCGTAGTTTCTTACGATGCTTAAAGAAAATTTTTAGGGACAACAGGATTTTTTTAATCCATATAGTATATATAATTAGAGAAAATTAAGTAAAAAGTATAGCATAATTGGGTGGTGAATCCTATCCAGCTTAATGATAGGCAGGAAAAAATTCTGGAGATAGTCAAAAAACATGAACCGATAACCGGGGAAAATATTGCCGAAATGCTCAATGTTACCCGGGCGGCATTGCGTCCTGATTTGGCGGTTTTGACCATGTCCGGTTATCTGGAAGCCAAACCTCGGGTGGGCTACACTTTTAAGAGCGAAGGGGTAGAAAGTGCTATGCGCCGGGTATTAAATCAGTACCGGGTCAAAGACATTCAATCCCTGCCGGTAATAATGAAAGAGTCCTGCAGTATTTATGATGCTATTGTTACCTTGTTTATTGAAGATACCGGCAGCATATTTGTAGTGGACGAAAACAAGTACCTTTCGGGAATAGTATCAAGAAAAGATTTTCTAAAAACCACCATTGGCCAGGCAGATATTCATAAAGTCCCGGTGAGCGTAATCATGACCCGAATGCCCAATATAGTAACCGCTGCTCTGGACGAAACCGTGGTAGCTGCCATTAAAAAAATAGTAGAACATGAAGTGGATAGCCTTCCGGTGGTAAAGAGCAGGATAGAAGATGAAGAAGAAAAACTAGAAGTCGTAGGAAAAATTAGTAAAACCAATATCGCCAGGCTTTTCCTGGATCTGGCGGCAAATAAAACCAAGGAGGTTTAAATTTTGAGTAATCACTTGCCTGGGGTTTTTATAGTATCAGATTCGATAGGGGAAACAGCTGAGATGGTGGTTCGTGCAGCTGCCAGCCAGTTTAATTCTGGTAATATGGAAATAAGACAGGTTCCCAATATATCTGATACCGAAACCCTGGAGGAAATAATTAATCAAGCCGCAGCCAGCAATTTTATCATTGCCTATACCCTGGTCATTAACGAATTGGCCGATTTCCTGAAGATGGAGGCCCGGAAAAAAGGTGTGATTTGCGTTGATGTTTTAGGCCCGGTAATAGAGGCTTTCAAGAGTGTTAGTGATATAGAGCCCCGCCGGGAACCGGGATTATTGCGCAAAGTTGACGAAATGTATTACCGGCGGGTGGAAGCGGTAGAATTTGCTGTGCGCTATGATGACGGCAAGGATCCCCGGGGAGTAATGCAGTCGGATATTGTTCTGGTAGGGGTATCCCGAACCTCCAAAACACCACTTTCCATGTACCTGGCTCACAAAAGAATTAAGGTGGCTAATGTACCTCTGGTTCCTGAGGTAGAACCCCCGGAAGAGATTTTTCAAGTGGAGAAGGGAAAAGTAATTGGTCTGGTAATCAACCCGGAACAATTAAATCAGATTCGCACCGAACGATTAAAAACCCTGGGGCTTAAAGGCCAGGCTAGTTATGCCAATCTGGAGCGTATTCTGGAAGAAATGGAATATGCCCAGGAAATAATGAAACGACTGGGATGTCCGGTTATAGATGTAACCAACCGTGCAGTAGAGGAAACGGCCAGCAAGATTTTGGAAATTTATTATAGGAGGTTAAGCCATGTCTAAGAAATATGTCTATTTATTTGAAGAAGGTAATTCTAACATGCGACAGTTATTGGGCGGCAAAGGCGCTAACCTGGCTGAAATGACCTTGATTGGGCTGCCGGTTCCTGCTGGCTTTACCATAACAACTGAAGCCTGTAATGAATACCTGACTGCGGGTCATAAATTTCCTGATGGTGTCCTGGAACAAGTCTTTACAGCTTTAGAAAGATTAGAATTGGATAGTGGCAAATCTTTTGGGAAAAAAAATAACCCTTTACTGGTTTCAGTAAGATCAGGGGCGGCGGTATCCATGCCTGGAATGATGGATACCATTCTCAACCTGGGTTTGAATGATGAGTCAGTTCAGGGTTTGGCCAGCTTAACCGGGGACAGTCGTTTTGCTTATGATTGTTACCGGCGTTTTATCCAGATGTTCAGTGATGTGGTTCTGGGAGTGGAACATGCCAGGTTTGATGAAGTGATGGAAAGATACAAAAGGAAACTGGCGCTTATTTTTGACTATGAAATTCCTTCCAGTGAACTACAAAGCATTATTGAAGAATACAAGGAAATAGTTGAGCAGGAAAAGGGATTTGCCTTTCCTCAAGATGTACGGGAGCAATTAACCATGGCCATTCAGGCAGTATTTGATTCCTGGAACAACCAGAGGGCTATAGTATACCGGCGCTTAAACAAAATTGACGATGAACTGGGAACCGCAGTAAATGTGCAGTGCATGGCCTTTGGCAATATGGGATTGGATTGCGGAACCGGTGTAGCTTTCACCCGTAACCCCTCCACCGGGGAGCGGGAACTATATGGTGAGTTCCTGGTTAATGCTCAAGGTGAAGATGTGGTAGCGGGTATAAGAACTCCTACCCCCATTGACCGTCTAAAGGAAGAATTACCTGGGGTTTTCCAGCAGTTTTTGGACACCTGCCAAAAGCTGGAGACACATTATCGCGATATGCAAGACATTGAGTTTACCGTGGAAAAGGGTAAACTATACATGCTGCAAACCAGAAGCGGAAAACGTACGGCCCGGGCTTCCGTAAGGATAGCCGTAGAAATGGTAAACGAAGGCCTGATCACGGTGGAAGAAGCCCTGTTGAGAGTTGATGCCGAGCAAATCAACCAGTTGTTGCACCGGCAGATTGACCAGAGTGTAAAATTAGATGCTATCGCCAAAGGGCTGCCTGCTTCACCGGGTGCCGCTTGTGGTAAAGTTCTCTTTGATGCGGACCTGGCGGAGAAAATGGGGGGAGCGGGCGAAAAGGTCGTTTTGGTTAGAAGTGAGACCACACCAGATGATATTCATGGAATCATATATGCTCAGGGAGTCCTTACCGCGCGAGGAGGAATGACTTCTCATGCTGCAGTAGTAGCCCGGGGAATGGGTAAACCCTGTGTTTGTGGTTGTGAAGCTATAAAGATTGATAGCGGAAACCGGCAATTTATAGTTAATGGGATAGTAGTTAAAGAAGGGGATGTAATTACCATCGATGGGGCTAGCGGCAATGTAATGCTGGGTGAAGTGCCCATGATAGAACCTACCCTTTCTGATGAATTTGCTCTACTGCTGCAATGGGCCAATCAAATAAAGAAATTGGCCATAAGGGCTAATGCCGATACCCCTCAAGATGCAGCCCGAGCCCGCGAATTTGGAGCTGAAGGAATAGGCCTCTGCCGCACTGAACATATGTTTATGGCAGCGGAACGGCTCCCCATTGTTCAACAGATGATACTGGCTGAGAACCTGGAAGATAGAGAAGAGGCCCTGAGCCAACTTTTACCCTTCCAGCGAGATGATTTCTATGGAATTTTAAAAGCTATGGCTCCGCACCCGGTTACTATTCGTCTTTTAGACCCTCCGTTGCATGAGTTTCTTCCTCATCCGGAAACCCTCTTGTTGGAGATAGCAGAGATGAAACACCAGCAGATAAAAGGTAAAGTACTGCTGGAAAAGGAAGAATTGCTAAAGAAAGTACATAGCCTGTCCGAGGCCAACCCCATGCTGGGACACCGGGGATGTAGACTGGGGCTTACCTATCCCGAGATTTACTGCATGCAGGCCCGGGCTATTTTTGAGGCTATGGTACAGCTGCAAAAAGAGGGGATAGACTGCTTTACTGAAGTCGAGATACCTCTGGTAATGGATATTGCCGAGCTATCCCTATTAAAAGCAGAAATAATGGGTGTCTATGAGCAGGTGAAAAAGGAAAACAACTGTGAACTGGACTTTACGGTGGGGACCATGCTGGAGCTTCCCCGGGCTTGCATTATGGCGGATGAAATAGCCCGTGAAGCCGAGTTCTTCTCTTTTGGTACCAATGACCTGACCCAGACAACTTTTGGCTTTAGCCGCGATGATGCTGAAGGCAAATTCATTCCCATATATCTGGAGAAAAAGATTATCAAGGACAATCCTTTTGCAGTGTTGGATCGTAAGGGTGTGGGAAGTCTAATGCGCCTGGCGGTGGAAAAGGCCCGCAGCGTAAAGAAAGATATACTAATGGGCATCTGTGGTGAACACGGAGGCGAACCCAGCTCTATCGAGTTTTGTCATATAGTAGGATTGGATTATGTGAGCTGTTCGCCTTATCGAATACCAGTAGCTCGTCTGGCAGCCGCCCAGGCCAGCTTGCTGAATAATTAGAAGTTGACAAGGGGACGGGGTTGTTGACATATCGCGGCCGCGATATGTCAACAACCCCGTCCCCTTGTCACTCAACCCCGTCCCTTTACTCCAGGATAACTATACGCCCTTTATCGGGGTCATAGTACATACGAAGGCTTTCTGCCTGCTGGTCAATTTTAACAAAGTCCTCTTTTATGCCGAAAGTCATGCCTGTTTCCAGGCCACCGCCTATTTCGATCATTCCTTCTCCACGGGTACTTTTAAGCATATTGACCAGAGACCTTCTTTCCTCATAGAGGCGATCTAATTCATCCTTCATATCCATATATTGAGGTAATGTTTCTTGCAGTTGCTGCAAAGAATTCTGCTCGGAAGACTTGTCGCGCAAATAGCGGATTTGCTCGGCTGTTTTTTTTAATTCCATATCTAGCTGGTCAATACGGGAATTCAACTCTTTTATCTGGGCATAAAATTGCTTGCGCTCAATTCCTTTCACCCGGAGGTCAAGAGCCGGGCAGTTTAAAACTCTAGAAGCTTTGATCCTGGTTCGGGCGCTAATTATATTTCTTCCCAGAATTATTCCCCGGCGGCCCTGTATAAGAACTCCGTCCCCGGCTTTCAGGTTAGAACGGACAGTATATTCATTAATGATGATATTCTGCCCGGCTTCTATCATGGCTTCTTGAATAAAGCGGGCCTCGACATTTTTGCCGGCTTTAACCTGGGCTTTGCCCCCCCCTATAATACCTTTTTGAACGAAAACCGATCCGTGTTGGGAGACAACCCTAGCCGCTTCAATACCCCCCCTGACTTCAATATCATCTTCTGCTTCCACCACAAAGCCGTCTTTTACACTTCCCTCGATTATGATTTTCCCTGGAAAGCAAATATTCCCGGTAGAAAAATCAATATCGCCTTTAATAGCCAGCATTTTGGTAACGACAATCTTATCATTTATCCAGGCCAAGGCTCCATCAAATTCTGCAATGGCTTTATCTTTGGTGGTTATTATTCCTTTGCCCACATTGAATTTATAGTTGCGTCCTGGTTTGGCGGGAATGGGTTCACCGAAGACATTTATACCGGCTTCGCCTTCGGTAGCGGCCTTTCTCCTGGCCAGTAAAGTACCTGCTTTTATGGGTATAATAAAGCCCAGTTCATAGTAGTCGACTTGACCGCTTTCATCTAAAACAGGTTTAATAATTGGCTTATGATAAAGATATTGAACTGATCCATTCTTCCCGGGAACCGGATATTTACCTTGCGCTACCACTATAGTTTGCCCGGTATTATTGATAGCGTAGTCTATATTACTTTCATCAATTCCGTAACTTATCCCCATATTATTGAGAGCTGCTACTAGATCTTGACAGCGTGGTTTTATGGGCAATCGTGGATTTAAGGTAAGAAAAACCTTCATTTTGTCTGGTGAAACCGTAATCTCAAAGGGCAAGTTATCTGACCAAATCCTGGTTTCTGTTAATAAGTCGGAACCGCGTTTAATATGAAATTCGGTGCCTGTTGGAGCGGCCAGTATTTTATCCATCATTTGCGATTGAAGCTTTAAACCCATTTCTGATAAATATTCTTCCAGGATGTCCTTCTCCACATCTGGCTTTATGAGTTTTATTATCCAACCGTCATTTCGCGTATTTATTTGTATAACCTGAGATGCTTGATTGTTCATAATACCACCATTATAACGAGGTGAAATATGTCCCCCGCTTCTTTAAACGGTTGGGTTCCTATTTACAAACAGGCGGTGCGTTCTAATCCCCCGCAACGTCGCATCGGTGTGTTGAAACTGCTTCGCAGTTTCTTCCGATGCTTAAGAAATAATTTCCTCTAATTATACCCCTAAAAAAAAGGATAAAGAATACCTTTTTGATAAAATAGGACGAAAGGACTGACGATATGGAAAACATAGTACTAGGGATGAGATGATCAAGAACCCCTCCCCTTTACTGGCAAAGTAAATCTTCCCGGAGGAATAATTTTTAGAAACAAAATGAAGGATTAAGCATATCTACTGTAGTATATAATTTAAATGGAGGTGAAAAAATGTCACGCCCCCTAATTATTGGAATTAATGGTAGTCCTCATAAGAATGGCAATACCGCCTTTCTATTAAAAGAGGCATTAGATATATGCAAGAAGATGGGAGCAAGTACCCGTATACTTCATTGCCAGCAAATAATGAAAGACCAGAAGATTCCCTTCTGCATAGCCTGCTCTTCGCCTTGTGCCGGAAAATGTCTGGAAGGAAAAGAAATAGCTCGGGCCTTTACTATGATTTCTCAGGCTGAGGGCTTGATAGTTGGTAGCCCGGTCTATTTTGGAACGGCCTCCGCCCAACTCAAAGCTTTTTGGGATAAAGGCCGCTCTTTGCGAGCGGATAAGAAGCTTTTGAATGTGGTAGGGGGAGCAATTGCGGTAGGTGCTTCCCGTTTTGGAGGACAAGAAACTACCCTGCGGGCTATTCAGGATATGATGATGGTACAGGGAATGATAGTTGTAGGAGATGGCTTCCATGAAGACGATTGCGGTCATATGGGAGGAGCTGGACAACGTCCGGCCGTTGAAGATGATAATGCTATAAACCGCAGCCGTATACTGGGAAAAAGAATATGGGAAGTAGCCATGGCTACCAGGGATTTGAGGATACGATAATGTTTTTAAGGTTTTATTGAAGAGACGAAATTTTTAATCCTTGAGCCTCAAGCCCGAGGATTTTTTCTTTACGGATAAAGTAAAGGGGTAATGAAAATGAGCATCCGGGAAGAAATAGAAGCTAGAGAAAACGCTATGCTCGATAAAGCAGCCAGTCTATCCAGCAGGTCGAGGGGGCGGGAGATAGAAGAAGAACCCGATCCGGTTCGTACATGCTTCATGCTGGACCGGGACCGGGTGGTTCATTCCAAATCTTTTCGCCGTTTAAAACATAAAACCCAGGTTTTCATAGCACCCCCCGGGGATCATTATAGAAGCAGGTTAACCCATACACTGGAAGTTAACCAGATAGCCAAAACAATTGGAGCCGGTTTAAACCTTAACCTGGATCTGATTGAAGCTATGGCTCTGGCTCATGATCTTGGGCATACCCCCTTTGCTCATGCTGGAGAACAGGCCCTTGATCAATTGCTGGTCGGGGGATTTCGACACAACGAAAACAGCATTCGGGTTCTAACCAGGGTGGAGCAGCATAAGGGTCGTAATGGTTTGAACCTGAGCTATGAAGTATTGGATGGGGTTTTGCACCATAGCGGCTATGGTCAGAGTGAAAGCCGTTCCTATACCCTGGAAGGTCAGACCATTCGCCTGAGTGATAAGATTGCCTATGTACAACACGATATCGATGACTCCATAAGAGCGGGCCTTCTTAGAATCGAGGATATTCCTGCCGATTATCTAAATATTTTGGGTTATACCCACAGCCAAAGGATTGCTACTCTGGTAACGGATACTATAAAGTATTCGCGCCAGCTTATTCTGGAGGGTAGTCATCCCCAGGTTATGCCCAGTCCCTGGATAGAAAATGCCCTGATAGGGCTGCGTGATTTCATGTTTAAAGAGATTTACCGGGGTCCGGTTTGTCAGGCTGAGCGGAGTAGGGCCATCTTTATTATTGAGCTTTTATATAAATATTATTGTCAACATCCGGAAAGAATGACCCCTCTTTACCTGGAGATAGCTGATAGGGAAGGAATGGAGACGGCGGTAGCTGACTATATATCCGGAATGAGTGATGCCTATTGTATCTCTCTTTTTCAAGATATATATATACCACAATCCCTGGTACCTGATGCCGGGAAAATTTTTAACCGTAAGTAGCGTGATTTAAGGTTTTTAACTCCATTAGTCGGATGGCAGGCATTGGTTGGGGTTTTTTTGAATCGTTTAGAAAAATGACAAATTTCGAATATTTAGCAGGATTTTATAACTCAAAATAGAATAGTAGGTGAAGACATTGGCAACATACGACGACCAGGTACTGGAAGAAATATTGAACCGGTTGGATATTGTAGAAATTGTTTCCGAAAGTGTTAACCTGAGTCGAAAAGGTAACCGCTATTGGGGATTATGCCCCTTCCACCAGGAAAAAACAGCATCGTTTTGTGTGACTCCAGATAAAAATATGTTCTATTGTTTTGGTTGTCATGCAGGTGGGGATATTTTTTCCTTTGTAATGAAAAGAGACGGTCTAGAATTTAGAGAAGCTATGGAGTATTTGGCTGGGAAGGCCGGAATTGAGCTAGTAAAATCTCGGTCTGGAAAACAGACTGACCATAGAAAACCAGTAATTGAGGTGAACCAGGCTGCAGTTGAATTCTATCAACAGGTTCTGGCCGGCAAATTAGGCCAGGAAGCCCGGGAATACCTGCGCAGGAGGGGACTCGAAGCAGCGACAATAAAAAAATATCAATTAGGTTATGCTCCGGACGGCTGGACCAGGTTGGAGGAACATCTTTTAAAGAAAGGATATTCCCAGGAATACCTGAAATTATCCGGATTAATAAAGCGTAGCGAAAATAGGAACAACTTTTATGATTTGTTGCGCCGACGCCTGGTATTTCCCATTATGCATTATAACGGCGATATTGTGGGGCTGGGAGGAAGAGTACTGGATGATAGCCTTCCCAAGTATCTGAATACACCGGAAACAGAGCTGTTTTCCAAGCGCAAGGTACTTTATGGTTTGTTCCAGGCTCGGGATTCCATACGGCAGGCCAATAAGGCCATAATCGTAGAAGGCTACATGGACTGTATTAAATTGCAGCAATTAGGCATTAATAATGTCGTAGCTACTATGGGAACGGCTCTAACTTCGGAACAGGCAAGACTTTTGCAAAGATATTGTGAAAAAGTATTATTGCTTTATGATGGGGATGAAGCCGGGCAAAGAGAAACCATCAGAGCTCTAGAAATTCTAGGAAATGAAGGTCTTAAAGCATCGGTGGTAAGCCTTCCGATGGGGGAGGATCCAGATGATTATATAGAGAAATATGGAAAAGAGGAATTTTTACGCTATATACAGAATAATAAGCTTAGCAATATAGAATTTAAGATAAACAGATATCTAAGCCGGGAAAAAGAGCTAAACCTGGAAAGCCAGATTAGAACCATAAATTACTTAAGGAAGGACATAGGGCAGTTAAACAGTGAACTGGAAAAGGATTATTATATTAAAATACTGGCCCGCAAGCTCAAGATAGAAGAAAACATTGTTTATCGGGAATTAAAAAAGCGGGAACGGGATATATCAGGTATAAAAAGGAATAAAAGCAAGATAATAAGAGATAATATAAAATACGTCAATTACGGAATTAATGAGAAGATACTGGCCGCTATGTTCAAAAAACCGGAGCTTTTCGAATATATTAAGAACCGGATTGGATTGGAATTTTTGGAAGAAAGAGATTTAAGAGCCCTGGCGGGAATATATGAAAAGTTAAAGGATAACGACAGTGATGATCATTTGGAGCGATTAGGCTTACTGGCCAACCAGCAAGGTTTTGGTTCTGCTTTTGCCCGTTTGGCTCTTTTAATGGAAGAAGAATCTTTACCCGGGGAGATGGAAATCAAGCGCTTTATCCGCCAGGTGGAAAGAAAAGAAGAAGAACAAGCCTGGAAAAACCAGTTTTACCGGCTTAAAGATTTAGACAGTGAAGGGAACTTTTATAGCTTTCTTAAATTTATTCTTAATTTAAATAGCTTTCTAAATGATACCCAGGAAGGGGGGAAAAGATGAAACTGGATAGAAAATTAGCAGAAGCCGTAGTAGCTCTGGCGGAAAAAGGAAAGAAGAAGAAAAATCTTAGCTATGAAGAGATAACTGAGGAATTGCAAAGCTTCAACCTGGAAGCAGATCAAATAGACGATATTTTTGAGCATCTCCAGAGTCTGGGGATAACCATAGGAACTGAACAGGATGCTGAGCTTGATGAAGAAAATGAGAGTATCGAAACAGAAGAGGTAGTCATTCCTGATGGAATTGAAATAGATGACCCGGTCAGGATGTATCTTAAGGAAATCGGCCGGGTACCCTTGCTCATTGCTGCTCAGGAGATCGATTTGGCCCAAAGAATAGAAGAGGGTGACGAGGAAGCTAAGAGACAACTGGTTGAGGCCAATCTTCGCCTGGTGGTAAGTATTGCCAAACGCTATGTGGGGCGGGGTATGCTTTTCCTGGATTTAATTCAGGAAGGAAACCTGGGGCTTATGAAAGCGGTAGAGAAATTCGACTATCGTAAGGGTTATAAATTCAGTACCTATGCTACTTGGTGGATAAGGCAGGCTATAACCAGGGCCATAGCTGACCAGGCCAGGACTATTAGAATTCCGGTTCACATGGTGGAGACCATAAACAAGTTATCTCGGGTACAGAGAAGCCTGTTGCAGATACTCGGCAGAGAACCTACTCCGGCTGAAGTTGCGGAGGAAATGGATATAGCTGTAGATAGAGTTATCGAAATAATGAAAGTAGCTCAGGAACCAGTTTCACTGGAAACTCCCATTGGAGAAGAAGATGATAGTCATCTCGGGGATTTCATTACTGACGAGGAAGCCGAATCTCCAGAGGAATCAGCCTCTTTTGTTTTATTAAGGGAACACCTGGATGGAATACTTAATACTCTAACTGAGAGAGAGGAAAAGGTATTACGCTTGCGTTTTGGGTTGGATGATGGACGTCCCCGTACCTTGGAAGAGGTGGGACAAGAGTTTGGAGTTACCCGGGAACGTATACGACAGATTGAAGCTAAGGCCTTGCGTAAGCTCAGGCATCCCTCCCGCAGCAAGAAATTAAAAGATTATATTGAATAAGAAACCTGCTTTCTCCCTTATTGTATGGTTGACAGCAAATTAGGAAAACTATATAATAGTCTTCGTTGGGACATTTTCCTCGATAGCTCAACGGTAGAGCATCCGGCTGTTAACCGGAGGGTTGTAGGTTCGAATCCTACTCGGGGAGCCAGTGTAAAATATAGCGGTAACCCTTTTCAAGTTACCGCTTTTTACTTGAAAAAAATCTGCTAGTAATAAGTTTACTATTGACCTTTGTCAGGATTTTTTATATACTAACTCTTGCGGGGTTTACCGGCATTCCGGGCCTATAGCTCAGTTGGTAGAGCTACCGGCTCATAACCGGTTGGTCCCAGGTTCGAGTCCTGGTAGGCCCACCATAACTGAAGTCGGAAGACGGATGTCGGAAGACGGAAGGCGGAAGTCGGAAGTCGGAGGACGATACTGGTAAAAAGCAGGAATCCCGCAAACAGCGCATATTGGGATATGAGCGCGCATATGGCCCCTTGGTCAAGCGGTCAAGACACCGCCCTTTCACGGCGGTAACGGGGGTTCGAGTCCCCCAGGGGTCACCATAATCAGGGCGATTAGCTCAGTTGGGAGAGCACCTGCCTTACAAGCAGGGGGTCGGCAGTTCAAGCCTGTCATCGCCCACCATTGAAGCAAAAACCGCGAAATATCGCGGTTTTTTTCATTGGGGAAGCTGAATGCCAGCGGATGGTATGAACTGGGTATAAATCTAACAACTAACTGCTCCAAGTAATAAAAAATTCAGAGAACGAAAAGCAGGAAGAGAAGTTGAGGTGGGTAATTGATTTTTCTTTTTATGAGTATGTTTTACATAAACCCCCTATAGATAAAGCATAATAATTAAAACTTATGACTTTTAAGTGAGGTGTAGAAAATGGAAAAGGTTATTGCGGTAGAGAATAATCTGACTCCAATAAAAGAGTATCTTGAAGCTCGCGGTTGCCTGGTGGTTGATATTGGTTCAGGGTGGAATATCCCTGTGGACGCAGTGGTTATATCAGGCCTGGATAAGAACCTGATGGGGATGCAAGATATTGTAACGGTGGCTCCAGTTATTGAGGCACGGGGAAAAACTCCAGAAGAAGTTTGGGACAGTATTTCGAGGTGACCCGGCACTTGCAACCAAAATTATATCTGCTTAACCCAGTATAATACATGCTTAAGTGCCAGTCGCTATTAAGGCTGCTCCCTATGGGTACTCCTGATGCTCCCTACGGTCGCTATTAAGGTTGTACCCTTCGGGGACTCCTGGTGCTCCCTGCGATCGCTATTAAGGGTGGGGGTGTGGGGGGATAGCTAGCAACAATTTTTCCAGGCTTCTTTGAAAACGTAAATTATCTTCGACGCTTCTCTTTCTGGGGCCTTTTGTCCGACCACCAGCCCGGCGTAATTTAGCCTTGATTTCTCTTTCTTCTAAGAGGAAGTCCATGTTTTCATTACGGTATTCACGGCCAATGGGGGAGAGGCAGCGGGCTCCCTTACCCAGAACCATGGCTGCTAGCCCCCAGTCCTGAGTTATAACCATGTCACCCCGTTGGGTTAAGTTTATTACCTTAAGATCAGCTTCCTGGGAAGCATTTCCTACCACTATGTGATGATCAGATTCAATATGGTGATTAAAGCTGGCTACTGTCCAGACGGGAACATCATACTTGTGACCTAATTCAAGGCAGCTTTGCAGAACCGGTCTGGGGCAGGCATCGGCATCCACTATAATCTTCATTCTTTACTCCTTAAGCTAGTTTCTAAGCTGGATAGCTATATCGAAGCTTTCATATCGCCACCAGCATTGAAGGTATTAACTGCTATTTCATGAATTAGCAGCATATATCTAAATTGTACATGGGAAAATAAGCAAGCGGAAGAGAATATATCCCTTAAAAAGCATAAAATAACCTTAGAATTATATGAAATATTTTAAATTTACACCAAAGTCCTATACAAAATGCGCTCTTGGTAAGAGGATATATTGTGACGCTTGTGTTATTCTTGAATTAAAGAATTAAGAAGCAGGCTAAAGCTGTATTAAGTACTCCTGGATTTGAGGAGGAAGGCTTATGAAGAGAGTATTTATGGAAGAGCTGGAAACCGGTATGGTAATTGCCCGGACTATAATTGGAGCAGATGGTAGGGCTCTGCTTACCGAGAATACGCGCTTGAATGAAACTTATATACAAAGATTGCAACAATTAGGAATTAGTTCAGTTTACATTAAAGATGGTTTAGCTGATATTGAAATACCGGAAGTTATTTCTGCCCAGGTGCTAACTGCTGTTTCCAGCAATGTAAATAGTATGTTTAAAACATTTACCTCTAGAAAGACTCTGGATATAAATCAGCTTCGTAAGATGATATCTCTATTGCTGGAAGATATAGTGACTAATAGGAATGTTATTATCCATCTGGAAGATATCCGGGCCTATGATGACTACCTTTTGTTTCACTCCATTAACGTAGCTGTTCTATCCATGATGACCGGTTTGAGTATGGAATATCCGGAAGCAAAGCTTGTGGACTTGGGATTGGGAGCATTGCTGCATGATCTAGGTATGATTATGATTGACTCGGCTATTTTTAAATCAGCACGGGAAAAAGAACTAACTGCCGAGGAGAGAGAAGAAATTCAAAAACATGCGGAAATCGGTTTTAATATTTTACGCACCTACAGGGAAGTGCCGACCAAAGTAGCCCACATTGCTTACCAACACCACGAAAGATTTGATGGTTCTGGGTATCCACGAAAACTGGACAAAAAACAAATCCTGGAATATGCTTCTATAGTAGCAGTAGCAGATGTTTTTGATGCCATTGTTTCAGACCGTCCTTTTCGCCGGGGTTACTCTTCAACGGATGCTATGCTGATTATAAGAAGATTGGTTAATACTTACTTTGATTCGGAAGTTGTTGAAGCCTTTGCCACTAACATCGCCATGTATCCGATTGGTTGTCTTGTAAGTCTCAATTCTGGTCATATCGCTGTGGTTACCTCTGTTAGCAAAATTAATTCTCTCTCTCCGGTGGTTTATGTGACCTTGGACCACGATTTGAACTTTATTGAAAAACCCTTCCAGCTCAACCTTCAGGAAATAAAGGGATTCAAGATTCAAAGAAGGCTAAGTTATGAAGAAACTGAAGTTGTTCGTGCCAAAATTGCCGGTCAGAAGATAGAATGCCAAAATAAGAGCCCCAAGATTAATAACGAAAAGAGCTATGCAGTTTTATAATTTACTCTATTAAAGAAAGTAGTTTCCACAAAGTAACTGGTTGAAGTAGCTATGAGGTAAAATATGTGCCCTGCTTATTTAAGCGGCGGGTTCCTATTAACAGGCGGCGGATTCAAATTCCCCGCTTCGTTGCAGCGTGTGTTGAAAAACTGTTCCCAGTTTCTTCCGATGCTAAAATTTAGTTTCCACTATCGCTAAGTAATTGAGCGAAGAAGTGAGGGGGAGGTAGCAAAGATTGTTTGCTTACCTCCCTTAGCTATTTTTAAACAGCGTATATAGTTTAAAGTGGATAAAAGTCCCGGGGTTGAGTTAGGACAAAATTATTTAAAAACAAGCTCTCGGGGGAAGGACAGTAATCCTAAATGGGCTAAAAAGTCCCATACAATATGGGACCATAGGAGGGCGTAATACTTTTTGTTTTAGGTTATTCTATATTAAAGGATGTCGAACCAAGTCGTATAACGAGGTAAAATATGTCACCCGCTAAGCGGTCGGGTTCCTATTGACAAAAAAGCGGCGGGTTCTGATCCCCGCTTCGTTGCAGCACTGTGTTGAAAACTTCGCCGCAGTTCTTTCGATGCTTAAAACGGAAATAACTTAATTTAACTTATTTGATTAGGGATAATAATCGATAGCTAATTTATTTCAAAATACACTAAAACATGAAGGGATGAGATACCTATGGCTGAAATACGTAATTGTCCTAAATGTAAGCAGCTCTTTACCTCTAACTCAAAACAGGTATTATGTCCGGTTTGTGCTGGACTTGTAGAACAGGAATATAGTATTGTCCGCAATTTTATTAGAGACAACCCTGGTGTTAGCCTTATTGATGTGGTGCGAGAGACCGGGGTAAAACAGGAAATAGTTCTTAGCTTCATACGGGAGGGACGATTCGTACATATGTAAATATTCAAGTTGTCTTTTTCGGACATGCAAGAGAAATGAATTGCATGTATTTTATCTTTTAAGGGGGATGTTTAATGAAAAGGGTGCCGATGGAGGAATTAGAACCGGGAATGGTAATAGCCAGGACTGTAATAGGATCTGATGGGAGGGCTCTGTTAACTGAGAATTCCCAGCTTTCAGAAGCATACATTGAAAGACTGCGATTATTGGGGTTTAAATCAGTCTATATCAAAGATGGGTTGGCTGATATTGATATACCCCAGGTAATTTCCAACCAGGTTCTTTCTGCTGTTTCAAGTACCTTGAGCAATTCGATAAAAAGTTATTCGACTAAAAAAACTTTGGATTTAAAAAGTTTAAGAATGGTTGTCACCATGTTACTTGATGATTTATTAAGCAACCATAATCTGCTTATTCAATTGGAAGATATTCGAGCTCATGATGATTATTTGTTTTTTCATTCAATCAATGTAGCAATATTTTCAATGATGACAGCTATAACTATGGGATATACAGAAGGAAAAGTGATAGATATCGGCTTAGGAGCTTTGCTCCATGATATAGGTATGATTATGATTGACCCGGCTATTATTAATAAAAGTGGTCAACTAACAGAAAGCGAAAGTGCACAAATTAGGAAACACCCCGAAATCGGTTTTAATATTTTAAGAACTTACCGGGAAGTACCGACCAAGGTAACGCATATTGCTTACCAGCATCATGAAAGAGTTGATGGCTCTGGTTATCCCCGCATGTTGGATCGAAAGCAAATCCTAGAATACGCCTTAATTGTTGCAGTTGCGGATACTTTTGATGCGGTAGTTTCGGACCGGCCTTTTCGAAAGGGATACTCTACTACTGAAGCTCTTATCATTCTAAGAAAGCTATCTAATAGTTATTACGACCCGGAAATTGTTGAAGCATTTGCATCAAATATAGCCCTATACCCTGTTGGCTGCCTTTTGAGTCTTAATACGGGACATATTGCTTTAGTCACATCAGTTACTCGGATTAATTCCACGCGTCCTACGGTGCATGTAATATGTGACCGTGATTACAATTTAATACACCCGCCCTTTGAAATTAACCTGCAAAAATCTACTGAGATTAGTATTCTTAAGAGACTAAGCAATGAAGAGACCGACATTGTTCGTTCCAAGATTTATACGCAGAGGAATGAAGCGAGGACAGGATCCTGTGTAGGTTGATTTAATCTGAACTTTCTAGCAGTTCAAGTTTTTCAATTTTCCAGGATTCGTCAACATAAGAAAGGTGAACTGTGAAAATATAGGAGTCCTGTTCCGAGTAGCACCCGGAATAAGAGCGTCGAAAAATAATGCTATTATAGTTTGGTTGGTAAAAACTGCATTCATTATAGTCCGCTTGAGTTAAAACAGGGATACCATCGCAGGGAACAATCACCAGCTTATCTATACCCGGAATCCATTGTGTATAAGCCTCAACTATATCGCAAGCCAGTTGAGGTTCAAATCCAAAGGAAAGAAAGTTTATTGCTTCGTCTTTATCTTTGGCATGCAGGCTAATTAAATAACCTGAAGACGAATCTACATCTTCAAGTAGAGAAGAGTAGATTACAAAATCTTTGACCATGGCCACAAAAGCTTGCTGAACTTCATTTGAGCCCTGGTTTACAGGATAATAAACTAGGGAAATGCTTTGCCTATCCCGGGAAAGTGCTGTAGAATGGGCAAAGGTTAAAACTATAGTTATCACTAGCAAACAAATAATTCTTTTCGGCAAATATTTTCACTCCGGATAATTTAGTAATCATAGTATAAGACAAATACCAAAAATTTACAATTACCAAAATTAATCCCGGGTAAAAAATACCAATATTTATTTGCTTGTATATAATACCGCTCCGAAATCCTTCCATTTGAATAGCCAGGTACTAAGCCCTAAGGCTGCAACCACTGAGTTAGTAGGGGCTTAAATAGTAAGATGTAGTAGGAATTAAATTAATCCCCTTACTTTACTAATACAATAGTTAAGCAATAGTTAAACAATCGCAAAACTAATGTTCGTCGTCTTCCGCCTTCCGTCAACTAAACTTCGTGAAAACACACACCGAGTAATCCTGGTCCAGTGTGTACTCCGAGTGCCGGGCTAATATCTGAAGTTATTACTTCCTTAAGATTGGGAAGATTACGCAGTCTTTCTAAAATAGCTTCACATTCCGCTTTGGCCCCCCCATGCAGAATAGCCAGGTTAAAGGGTTTGTCCTTCGTGGATTGTTCCACCAGTTCAATAAGTTTCTCTATGGATTTTTTTCGTCCTTTAGCTTTACAGAAGGTAAAATATTTTCCTTCTAAGTTAACCGAGATGATAGGTTTCAGATGCAAAAATTCTCCCAGCATGCTGGCAACCAGCCCGATTCTTCCACCACGACGCAGGTATTCCAAGGTTTCAATAACATAATAAAGATGCATTTTATTTTGCAGTTTCTTCAGGTTTTCCAGTGTTTTCTCAAAGCTCCATCCATTGGCAATATTGCGGGCAGCGTCCAGCACCAACCAGCCGGTTCCCATGGATAGAGTTTTGGTATCAATCACTTCTACTTTCATGTCTTTAATGTCTTTAGCGATAAGCTTGACGGCCTGAGAGGTTCCTGAAAGCCCGCTGGAGATGTGAACAGCCAGTACATGAGTAAAGCCTTCGCTACGAATTTTTTCAAAGATCTCTTTGATTTCTTGTAATGGTGGCATAGACGTGGTAGGAATTTCCTGAGGCATACGGGCATAAACCTCTTCGGGTTGAATATCCACCCGGTCGATATATTCTTGTTGGGGATAGATTACTCTGGCGGAAATAACCTTGATATTAAATTTTTCAATAAAGCCGCGAGGCAGGTCACACATGCTATCACATAGCAGGGCTATTTTTTCTTGCAAAATATTCATCTCCCTCATAAATTCTGATTTGGTTGCCAATAAGGCATTTCCACAAGCCCTAAGCTCTTATGAAGCGCTTGTTGCCGGAGGAAACTAAAGCATTTAGCAAAAGTAAGCTAATTATTTTAACTATTAAAGAATACTAAGCATATTGTAGATGATTTTTAGTAGTTTGGGCAAAAAAATATAAACGAGGTGAAATATGTCCCCAGTTTCTTTAGGAGGTTGAGTTCCTTTTAACAAAACCGGCGGCGGGTTCTAATCCCCCTTCTCGTTACAGCGTTGTGTTAAAACTGCTCCGTATTTTTTTCCGATGCTTAAATAAATATTTGACATCAGCAAACAATATAAGTAATATTGTTGTGTAAAGCAATTTCCCTTTACGAAGGAGAAGAGTTGCTATGCTGGAGAAAACAGAACATATGATTATGCTTAAAGATTTTTATGGACCTTTGCTGACTTTAAAACAGCAGGATCTTATGAGTCTTTATTATGAAGATGACTGGTCTTTATCCGAAATTGCAGAAAACAGGGGAACCAGTCGTCAGGCAGTTTATGATGTGCTCAAAAGAGCTGAAACTGCACTACAGGAATATGAAGAGAGGCTGGGACTGGTTGATAAATTCATATTTACCCGCCGGGGACTGGAAGAGATCTATACTTTATTGAAAAAGACAGGCTGTCTGGAGCAGAAAGAGATAGAAAAAGCTATTGAAATCCTCCATGAAATAATGGAATTAGTATAACGAGGTGAAATATGTCCCCCGCTAAGCGGTTGGGTTCCTATTTACAAACAGGCGGTGCGTTCTAATATCCCCCGCCTCGTTGCAGCGCTGTGTTGAAACTGCTTCGCAGTTTCTTCCGATGCTTAAAAGGAGCGATACCATGGCATTTGAAGGTTTATCAGATCGACTGCAGGATATTTTCAAAAAGCTTCGTGGAAAAGGCAAAATAGGTGAAGAAGATATAAAAACCGCTATGCGGGAAGTACGCCTGGCTCTCCTGGAGGCAGATGTCAATTTTAAAGTGGTCAAGGATTTTGTGGAACGGGTTCGGCAGAGGGCTATTGGGCAAGAAGTACTGCAGAGCCTGACCCCGGGGCAGCAAATTATCAAGGTTGTTCACGATGAAATGACGGCTTTGATGGGGGGAAGCGAAAGTAAATTAACCCTTGCTGCCAAACCCCCGTCAATATATATGCTGGTGGGACTGCAAGGAGCTGGGAAAACCACTACGGTGGCTAAACTTGGGCGCAATTTGCTTAGACAGGGAAGACGGCCGGTACTGGTTGCTGGTGACATCTATCGCCCGGCTGCTATTAAACAGTTGCAGGTTTTAGGTGAGCAGGTGGGAATACCCGTTTTCTCCATGGGCCAATCAAATCCAGTGGATATTGCCAGGGCTTCCCTGGAATATGCCCGTAGCCAAAATCGAGACATAGTTATTTTAGATACTGCTGGCAGGCTGCATATCAATGAAGAACTGATGGATGAACTGAAACAGATTAAATCGGCGATTAATCCCCATGAAATCCTGCTGGTGGTTGATGCCATGACCGGGCAGGATGCAGTCAATGTGGCCGAGTCCTTCAACCGGGACTTGGGATTGACCGGAGTAATACTAACCAAGCTCGATGGAGATACCAGAGGTGGTGCTGCTCTTTCCGTCAAAGCGGTTACGGGTTGCCCTATAAAATATGTAGGTATGGGGGAGAAGCTTGATGCTTTGGAAACCTTTTTCCCCGATCGAATGGCATCCCGTATACTGGGCATGGGTGATATCCTGAGCCTGGTGGAGAAAGCCCAGGCTAATATTGATCAGGAAAAAGCCCGGGAAATGGAACGGAAAATTCGTAAACAGGAGTTTACTTTGGAGGATTTCTTGGAACAGATGCAGCAGGTAAGATCAATGGGGCCTCTGGATGAATTGTTGGGAATGATTCCTGGGATCGGGAAACAGATGAAGGGTTTCAAAGGAGAGTTTGATGAAAGAGAGATATTAAGGATTGAAGCCATAATAAAATCCATGACTCTGCAGGAAAGAAGAGATACCTCTATCATTAATGGAAGCAGGAAGAAAAGAATTGCCCGGGGGAGTGGAACCAAGGTTCAGGAGGTAAATCGCTTATTAAAACAGTTTGAAGAATCCAGGAAACTGATGAAACAATTTGCCGACCTTGGCGGGAAAAAAGGAAAACGAGGGGGAATGCCCCCTATAAGATTTCCGTTTTAACCCGGGTGTTCGAAGGCCAGTGCAGTGGTGAAAAGCTAAACGGGGTGTTTGAGTGTTAAGATCCTACTGGGAATATTAATCCCTCATCCCGCTTTTGTTAAATTTCAGGTTAATTTAAGGAGGTGAATACGTGGCAACAAGAATCAGACTGAGGAGAATGGGAGCCAAGAAGAGTCCCTTTTACCGGTTGGTAGTAGCCGATTCAAGATACCCCAGAGATGGCAGATTTATTGAAGAATTGGGATATTACAATCCTTCTACCACTCCGGCGACAGTAAAGATTGATGAAGAAAAAGCACTTAAATGGTTGGCCAGTGGAGCTAAACCTTCTGATACAGCCAGATCGCTTTTGCAAAAACAGGGAATTATGGCCCGCTTCGCGGAAATTCGCAAGTAATATAAGAGCCAGGCAGGGGGGAAATTTAGTGAAAGAACTGGTGGAGTATATTGCCAAATCCCTGGTAGATAATCCAGACGAGGTTGAGGTCAGAGAAAGCGAAGGGGAAAGATCCACGGTACTGGAACTTAAGGTGGCCGCCGATGATATGGGAAAGGTTATAGGTAAACAGGGCAAGATCGCCAAGGCCATTCGTACTCTGACTAAAGCAACAGCAGCCAAAGAAGGGAAAAGGGTAGCAGTAGAAATAGTAAAGGAGGGCTAATTTATTAGCCCTTTCTATTTGATATTATGCGAGTACTTTAGCGTTGATGCGGGGCATTCACCGGGCATAGACTAGATCTCTTTTATAACGAGGTGAAATATGTCCCCCGCTAAGCGGCCAAAGTTCCTATTAACAAAACAGGCGGTGGGTTCTAATCCCCGCCTCGTTGCAGCGCTGTGTTGAAACTGCTCCGCAGTTTCTTCCGATGCTTAAAAGCTATTTGGATGAAAAATAGAGTCCGGGAGGCGATGGCTTGAATAGTGATAAGTTGGTGGCTATTGGGAAAATTGCCGGAACTTATGGTTATGCAGGATGGCTTAAGGTGATTCCCCTTACTGATTTCCCGGAACGTTTTTATAAGCTGGATAAGGTTATTCTAAATCAGGGAGGAAAGCTGGGGACATTCCTTGTTGATGGGCTTAAGGCTCATAATAATTTCTATCTATTCAAGTTTAGTGGAATCGATACAGTGGAAGTTGCCCAGGGCTTTCAAAATGGGATTTTGCAGATTGATGAGAGTGAACTTTATCCCTTACCTGAAGGTTATTTCTACCACTTCCAACTCCAGGGACTTTCTGTATACGATGAAGAAAAGGGCCTGCTGGGGGAGTTAACGGATATAATCGAAACCGGGGCCAATGATGTTTATGTAGTGGATTCTCCCCAATATGGAGAAATACTTATTCCCGCTATTAAAGATGTTATCCTAGCGGTAAAGCTGGAAGAAAAGCGCATGGAGATTAAGCTTTTACCGGGCTTGATTGAAGATTGAGGTAATTATGAAGATAGATATTTTAACCCTGTTTCCTGAGATGTTTGTCTCTCCCTTTAATGAGAGCATAATAAAAAGGGCCCGGGAACAGGGAATTATCACTATCAATATTACAAATATCCGGGATTTTGCTCAGGATCGGCAGCAACAGGTGGATGATTACCCTTATGGTGGGGGAGCAGGCATGGTTTTAAAAGCTAATGTCTTGGGAACTGCTATAGAAGAAGTGAAAGGCCCCGATACATGGGTGCTGTATATGTCTCCCCAGGGCAAGCCGCTTAACCAGGACAGGGTGTGGGAATTAGCCAGAAGGAAGGAACTGCTCATTGTCTGTGGTCATTATGAAGGAATAGACGAGAGAGTTATGGCCATGGTAGATGAGGAAATCTCCATAGGTGATTATATACTAACCGGAGGTGAACTTCCGGCTATGGTTTTGGTCGATGCTATAGCTAGATTGATACCAGGAGTTTTGGGCGATGAGAATTCAGCTATGGAAGAATCCTTTAGTTGCTCACTGCTGGAATATCCGCAGTACACCAGACCGGCTAGCTATGGTGAGCAGGAAGTTCCGGAAGTTCTTCTTTCCGGGCACCATGAAAATATCCGGCGTTGGAGAAAAAAACAGAGTCTTTTGCGTACTCTCTTGAAACGCCCCGATCTTTTATTGAAGAAATGCTTTGATGAAGAAGAAAAAAGCTTGTTGGAGGAAATACTATTCCACAGGGAGAATAAGCGTTGAGAAAAGCGAAAGTATACATCGCTCTGTTACACTATCCGATGTATAACAAGCGTATGGAAATAATAACCACTTCTATCACCAACCTGGATTTGCATGACATCTCCCGGGTAGCGCGTACCTATGATGTAGATGCGTTTTTTCTGGTCCATCCTTCCCCTAACCAACAGGAATTGATAAGAGATATTATTTCTTACTGGCAGGATGGTTATGGGGGCCAATACAACCCTGACCGGAAAGATGCTTTCAATATCATAAAAAGTGCTGAAACTTTGGAAGAAGTGCAAGAATACCTGGAGAGTATGAATGGAGAAAAGGTTTTTACGGTAGCTACGGATGCTCGATTATATGCCAATACCATTAGCTATAGCCAGCTGAAAAACATGGTTTTTAATGAAGAGAAATCATTTTTACTCCTCTTTGGCACCGGTTGGGGAATACAAAAGGAAATAATGGAGAGTTGTGATTATATATTACAACCCATCGAAGCGAAGCGGAACTATAATCACCTGTCGGTTCGCAGCGCTGTATCGATAATTTTGGATCGCTTGTTAGGAGAATACTGGTTTAACCTATAGTTTTTTCTTGAGATTATGGGTATCCTGTGATAAAATATTTTTGTTCTGTGTAAAAAAGGTGGTCCGCTGCATTAAACTAAAATGTATGAACACCTTCTGGAAGGAGGTTGGATGATGCAAAACATAATCAAGTCTATCGAAGAGGAATACTATAAGAAAGACCTGCCTCGCTTCGGCCCCGGCGATACCGTCAAGGTTCATGTCAAGGTGGTGGAGGGTACCCGGGAAAGGCTTCAGGTTTTTGAAGGAACGGTAATAAAGATTAGAGGCACCGGTTTGTCCCAAACTTTTACCGTAAGGAGAACCACATCTGGGGTTGGAGTAGAAAGGACATTTCCTCTGCATTCTCCCAAAATTGCCCGAATCGAAGTGACCAGAAGGGGCAAGGTTCGCAGGGGACGCCTGTACTATCTCCGCCAACTGACGGGCAAGAAGGCCCGGGTAAAAGAAAAAGGCAGGTATTAAGATTAATAGTTACGAAGGAGAATACCAGGCAGGTATTCTCTTTTTTCTTAAGTTAAGAAGAAAATCTTAATCAGCTTAAGAAAAAGGAGGAAAAACCTTGACTATTAACTGGTTCCCAGGCCACATGGTAAAGGCCAGGAGAGAAATAGAAAAGAACATAAAACTGGTTGACATAGCTTTAATACTGCTCGATGCCCGGGCTCCTTTTTCCTGCCGGAATAGCGATTTAGAGAAGATAGCCCGGAATAAGAAAGTTGTAATGGTATTAAACAAGGCTGACCTGGCCTCGCCGGAAGCCATCCGTCGTTATATGCAAGCTCTTGAGCAGGAGGGTTTTCTGGTAGCTACTATGGATTCTCTCAGCGGTAAGGGTCGTCAAGCAGTTTTAAGAATGGCAAAATCAGCCTTCCGGGAGAAGGCGGAGGAATTGCAAAGAAAAGGTAGAAGACCAAGAGCTATCCGAGCAATGGTAATGGGGGTTCCCAATATCGGGAAATCTACTTTTTTGAACTGTCTGGTGGGGCAGAAAATTGCTCAGACCGGAGCCAAACCGGGGGTAACCAGAGGTAAACAATGGGTACGGTTGCATGAAGATATTGAATTGCTGGATACACCAGGCTTGATGTGGCCCCGGGTTGAAAGTGAGGAACAGGGATTAAAACTGGCTCTTTTGGATATAGTGGGGGAGAATGCTTATAGCGAGTATGAGGTAGGACTTTACTTGCTCTCTATTTTAAAAGATAAACACCCACAAATCCTGCTGGAGAAGCTGGGATTGGATGTAGGAAACCAACTTGAAGAAGAGATGCTGGCGGCTATAGCCAGAAAGAGAGGATACCTGCTTAAAGGTGGAGTACCCGACCTGGATAAAACCTGCCAGGTCTTGTTGCAGGAATTTCGGCGGGGAAAATTGGGAACTATCAGCCTGGACTAAAGCAGGCAAAAGAACCGTCCCCATGCCTGTCAATTTGTTTGGAGTGAGCCTGGTGTTAAGACGATTTGCTATAGTGTTAATATTTATCAGCCTGGGCAGTTGGGGCTCTTATTATATATACCAGGCTACGCTTGGCCAGCAGGAAACTGTGGAGCAGTGTACGGCTTCGCCGGTTTCAAAGATTAAAAATACCCCCACCCCGAAGAAGGCGACTATTACCCTTACTGCAGCTGGTGATTGTCTGATGCACAATACGCAGATATGGTCTGGGCTACAAGCCGATGGCTCTTACTGTTTTGATAGCTTCTTTCCTGAGGTAAGAGATCTGATTATGGAAGGAGACTATAGCTCAATCAATTTTGAGGCGGCTATGGCTGGTCCGGAATCTGCTTATACCGGTTACCCTCTTTTTAATAGTCCTGATGCCATGGCGAAAACTCTTAAGGAAGCTGGCTTTGACCTGGTGGTAACAGCTAATAACCACAGCCTGGATCGCGGAGTGAAAGGAGCCATTCGCACCCTGGAGGTTTTACAGCAGGCAGGTCTGGATACCCTGGGTACATACAAAAGTGAAAAAGACAGCCATACTTACTTGATAAAGGATATTAAGGGTGTAAAAGTGGCTTACCTGGCCTATACTTATGGCACCAATGGCATACCGTTGCCGAATGAATACTCTTTTCTGATAAATTTCCTGGATGAAAAAGAAATTTTGGCCGATATCAAGGTAATCAGGCCCCAGGTAGATGTTTTGGTGTTGGTTTTGCACTGGGGACTGGAGTATAATCCCCGGCCATCTGACTTACAGAAGAGGCAGGCCTATAGCTTTCTGGAAGCTGGTGCGGATGTGATATTGGGCAGTCATCCCCATGTTATTCAGACTATGGAAAAGATAAGAATAGCTAAGAAGGATAAATTTGTAATCTACTCCATGGGCAACTTCATCAGCCATCAGATTGGACAGGAACGCAATAGCGGCATAGTCCTGAAATTGAAATTCACCAAAGATTTCTCCAGTGGAAATACTCTTTTGGATGAGGTCTCATATACCCCAACCTTCTCCCACTCCTATCAAGAAGCAGGCAAAATGAAATTCCGGGTAGTTCCGGTGGAAAATACCATAGAAAAAATTGAAAAAGGTGAGGAGAGAATTTTAAGTAAAAACCACCTCCCGCTGCTCCAAGCAGTACTGGCTTCAACCAAGTCCCAACTGGGAGAAGGTTTTAGCAGGGAGTAGAGCTAATACCGCTATTTACCAGGGTTAAGTGCGGGGTTTAGTCTTTATTGAGGGACGTGATTATTGTAAAATAGATGATAATGATAGCAGTATAAAGAGCAGTATAATATGAAGCAATTAGAGGAGGTTTATTGGATGCAGGACTTATATTGGGAGTGCAAAGTTTGTGAAGCATGTGGGGTATGTGGAAAAAGTGAGGAGGAATGTAGATTATACGATGAGTATTATGGTTTCGGAAAATCTCCGGGGGCTGGAAAAGCTGAAAGAGGTTCTTTGGCTGTTCTGGAAAGGGATGCCAGGAAGCTTAATCAGGCCAATCAAGGTATTATTAACCGCTTAAACGGTCGCATCGTTAAAGTTATTGAAGGAGAATCCACGGCTCTTTTGACTATTGCAATGGGAGAGCATTACATAAGCTCCATGATGCCTTTGAGCAGATTCAGGGAGAGTGGAAAAAAGATCGGAGACTTGCTTGCGGTGGCATTTAAGTCGATTGATGTAAAAGTTATGAATTAGCTCCCTTGAGGACATGCTAATAAAAATGGGGATAGCCAGAACCAGAAATATGCGCTGATTTGTCCCTCAATTAATATCTCTAAAGTCTATTACCAATCATTGTTCTTGTACCAGGTCAAAGGCCTTGGAATTATCCAAGGTCTTTTTTTTTTGCATATTAGTACCAGGCTACAGCAAAATTTATGAGGATATGGTATGTTTAGGATGAGGTGGTCAGAATGAACTTAGGCGAAATAATGAGCCCCAACCCTGTTTTACTAAGACCGGAACAATCAATCCGCGAAACAGTAACCCTTTTCCTGGAGCGGAATATTGATGGAGCTCCGGTGGTGGATGAGAATAATCAAATTATCGGACTTTTTACCAAGACCCATGTTTATCGAGCGATAGAGCAGGAAATGGATATGCTTCAACCCATAGAGAAATTAATGAAGCGTGATATTATTATTGGACACCCGGAAGAAGAGATAGAAGATGTACTATATCCCGGACTAGGGAGATTGCCCATAGCAGATGAAACCGGAATTATGGGCATGATTACCCGGACTGATTTGGCCCGGGTTTTCCTGGAGTCATATAGAAATATATCCAGTGAACTAGATGCTATTATCAACTCTACCCATAACATGATTGTTTCCGTAGACAAGCAATCCAGAATCAGGGTATTCAACCGGGCCGCTGAAAAACTTTTAAAACAAAAAGCAGAGAATGTAAAAGGCAAGCTTATCGATGATGTATACCCTACCAGCCGTCTTACCAATATAATCAAGTCGGGGCAGGTCGAGACCTTGCAGAAGATTATGTTGAATAACCACTATTTTATCTCCAATCGTTCACCGATAATTAAAGATGGCGAGATAATTGGAGCAGTTGGTGTTTTGCAAGATATTTCCGAACTGGAGGAGTTATCGCGGGAATTAAAATATGTTAAAGAACTCAACGAAGAACTGGATGCTATTATTGAATCATCGTATGACGGTCTTTATATTACGGATGGCAATGGGATGACATTGCGTTTAAATAAAGCCTTTGAAATGATTACCGGGATAAATGGACGCGAGTTCTTGGGAAGGCATGTGGATGACATAGCCCGGGAGGGTATTGTTTCCGAATCGGTAAGCTCCCTGGCCCTTGCGCGCAAAGAAACCGTAACTATTATTCAAGAAACCAGAAGCGGCAAGACTACTCTGGCCACAGGTAGCCCGGTCTTTGATAAAATCGGGAATATATTTCGCGTGGTTTGCAATGTCCGGGATATTACGGAACTCAATATGCTGAAACAGAAATTGGAACAGGTTCAGGGATTAAGTCAGCACTATGAAAGCCAGTTAAAAACCCTGCGAATTTATAGTGGTACAGATAAAATCATAAGCAAATCTACCGAAATGAGAAAGCTTTTGGAAACGGTGGTTCGATTGGCAGAGGTAGACTCCACCATTTTGATCAATGGTGAATCAGGAACCGGCAAGGAGCTTATTGCTGAGACCATTCATAACCACAGTGCTCGCGCCAAGAAACCGTTTATTAAGGTAAACTGCGGAGCCATCCCCGAGAACCTGATGGAATCAGAGCTTTTTGGTTATGAGTATGGGGCTTTTACCGGTGCTAAAAAGGAAGGTAAAGCCGGTTATTTCGAACTGGCCCATGAGGGAACCCTTTTTCTGGATGAGATAGGTGACCTGCCCTTTAATTTGCAGGTAAAACTCTTGAGAGTATTGCAGAGCAAGGAAATAAACCGGGTGGGGGGGAGACAAGCTCTTAAAGTTGACACCCGGATTCTGGCTGCCACCAACCGCAACCTCTTGGAAATGGTGCAGAAAAAGCAATTCAGGGAGGATCTTTATTATCGTCTACATGTAATTCCGGTTATAATTCCTCCATTGAGGGATAGAAAGGAAGATATACCATCGCTGATAGTGCATTTTATCGCTTTGTTTAATCGTAAATATAAGCTTAACAAGCGCATATCCCCCGATGTAGTAGATATATTGATGGCTTATGACTGGCCGGGAAATGTACGCGAACTGGAAAACTTGATTGAAAGGCTGGTGGTTATATCCTCCAGTGACATCATAAGTCGGGATGAGCTTCCAGTTCATTTGAGTTCGGCTGCGGTTGATAATCCCCAGGTTAGTGTTTCGGCAATTATTCCACTCAAGGAAGCAGTAGAAAGTGTGGAAAGACAGCTACTGGAAAGGGCTTTTGCCCAGTATAGGACTACCCGTCAAATGGCCCAAAAACTAGAGGTGAATGCTTCCACCGTGGTTAGGAAGGCTGCTAAATATGGAATATCTCCTCCGAGCCGGTAAAAACGAAACATAATGTTGCCATAATGCAGCAAACGTTGCTGTAATGCAACAAAAAAAACCAGGTAAAGTTGTTGCGTAAATGCAACGACTTTACCTGCAAATAAAAGAGTAGAACTCAAAGATTTGGGCATTTCTACGGAAGTATGTTATAAGTTGTAGCCTTTACAGTGGTGGAAAAAAAGAAATCCAGGAAAAGAAACAAAAGAGGAAAATAATACCAATATAGAATAAACAGAGCAAGAAAAAACTTGTTGTTTAAATGCAACAATAGTAATTGCTAGTACAATTACTATCCTATATCAATCGCTTTATTCCAAGGCATTAAATTCTATGCAAAAACAAGATAGGGGCGTTTAGTATTGCAACTAATAAAACCCAAGCTTCGAGATCGAACAGAGCCCCAGAATTTAAGCATTAATTTTGCTTGCATATATATTGTTTTCATAGTTTGGCATAGTACTTGCATAAATATAGCTTGACATGGATGCAAAATAAGCGGCATTATGAAGATCTTCTATCGTAACGGTATATCGGTTTTATAAGAATAATTGAGAGCCTTGAGCCCCACTAAATTATATTCAGTGGGCTTTATTTTTTTAATTGTTATTTACCTTTTTAAAAGAGAGAGGAGGAAAAATTACTTTGAAAGATTTCAGGTGTAAGAAATGCCAGAAACTTTTAGGCAAATATCGAGACTGTGTTGAACTAGAGATAAAGTGCCCGCGCTGTGGAAGCAGGAACACTCTTGGTCCTACAGAAAAGAAAAATAATGTAGGAGAAAAGGAGTTGTACTTCGCCGCTTGCAGCAAAAGCTAGCAAGCTAATGTAATTTATGACAACTGCATAAGGACTTATCTGTTTGAGAGCCTAAAGAGCCCCGTCAGATTATTCTGCGGGGTTCTTTTTTGGAGAGGAGGTGAGTTGTTTAGCTTATTTGTTGTATGACGGAAAAATATAAAACGCTTTCAATAAGCTAATATCGCTTTAAGGAGGAAAGATTATGTCGGATTATGCGCAAAAACTAGAAATAAAGAGGGCTGACTATCCCAAGAAAATTGCGGTTAGCGGGTTTGGGGAGAGAAAACCGAATTTTGAAGGCATGGGAAGAAATGTCGGCAATGTATACAAAAACTTCCGGGAAGTAGTTTGCGTGGAAGCTTGCCGTACGCCTTATGGGGTGATGGGCGGAAAACTTAAAGAATATGATGCTCCGCAGCTGGGAGCCCTGGCAATTAAGGAAGTATTGCGCCGCACCAATGGCAAAGTAAAACCGGAAGATGTGGATTATGTCTATATGGGACAGGTGGTGCCGGCAGGCAACGGGCAAATTCCCGGGCGGCAGGCCACCATACTGGCCGGGTTGCCAGAATCGGTTCCGGCCATTTCCGTGAACAAGGTTTGTTCATCCGGTATAAAGACCATTGATCTAGGCGTCCAAGCCATAATGTTGGGGAAAGCGGATATTGTCATAGCCGGTGGACAGGAAAGCATGAGCAACTGCCCCTATTCCTTGCCCGAAATGCGTTATGGACGGCGTATGGGGCTATTAAATGCCAATTGTGTGGACCTCATGGTTTATGACGGTCTTTGGGATGCGTTCTATAACCGCCACATGGCCATACACGGCTCGGAAACCAGCGATGAGTTCGGGTTTACCCGCGAAGATAACGATGAGTGGGGGTACAACTCCCAGATGAAAGCTGTTGCCGCAATGGAGGCAGGCCGCCTGGATGATGAAATCTTCCCGGTGGAAATCAACAGAGGGAAAGATGTGTTGAGCAAGGACGAAGGACCCCGCCCCCAGACCAAGATGGAAGCTTTGGCCAAGCTGCCCCCGGTATTCAATCATAAGAGCACCGTTACCGGAAAGCCCGGCAGCGTAACCGCCGGAAATGCCCCCGGAGTAAATGATGGCGGTGATGTTTGCCTATTGATGAGCCGGCAGAAAGCCGATGAATTGGGCCTAAAACCCCTTTTTACTATTGTCGATTATGCCGAAGTATCCCAGCAGACCAAGGATATCGCCACTGTTCCCGGCCTGTCCATAAAGAAAGTACTGGAACAGAACGGCATGACCTATAAGGATGTGGATTTAATTGAAATAAACGAAGCCTTTGCTGCGGTGGTTTTGGTAAGTGCTTGTAGCATACTGGGCATGAGTAAAGAAGAAATGTTTGAAAAAGTCAATGTCAACGGAAGTGCTATTGCCTTTGGCCATCCCATCGGGGCCACCGGAGCTAGAATCGTAATGACTCTGGCCTATGAGCTACGACGCCGGGGCGGCGGCTACGGGGTTTGCGGAATATGTTCCGGCCATGCCCAGGGTGACGCCATGTTGATCAAAGTTGAAGCATAGTAAAAGCGGGAGGCGAAATTTATGACTATTAAGAAAATCATGGTCATCGGTGCCGGGCAAATGGGCGGGGGAATAGCCCAGGTATCTGCCCAGGCCGGGTATGATACGGTGCAATATGATATTAATATGGATCTGGTTAACAAGGGACTGGCGGTTATAGAAAAAAACCTGTCCCGCGATGTTAGCAAGGGGAAAAAATCCAAAGAAGATAAGGCCGCTATTTTAGGCCGCATAAAACCATCGGTTAAACTGGAAGATGCCGCTGATTGCGACCTGGTAGTTGAAGCTATTGTGGAGAATTTTGATATTAAAAAACAAGTATTCAGCCAGTTGGATCAGATAGCTCCGGCCCATGCTATTTTGGCCAGCAACACCTCATCACTGCCCATTACTCAGATTGCTGCCACCACCAAACGCCCGGAAAAAGTGATAGGAATGCACTTTATGAATCCGGTTCCAGTAATGAAACTGGTAGAGATCATTCGCGGTCTGGCTACCACGGATGAGGTCTATAAGATAATTGAAGAAGCCTCCATAAAAATGGGCAAAACTCCGGTTTGGTGCAAAGATGTTCCTGGTTTTATATCCAATCGGGTTCTGCAGGTCATGATCAATGAAGCCCTCTGGGAGCTTTATGAAGGCGTGGCCCCGGCAGAGAACATAGACAACATAATGAAGCTGGGTATGAATCATCCTATGGGACCCTGTGAACTGGCTGATTTGATAGGACTGGATACCATACTCTCTATTCTTAATGTCATGTATGACGGCTATGGTGATCCCAAATACCGCCCCTCTCCTCTGCTTAAGCAATATGTGCAGGCAGGCTGGTTAGGAAGGAAAACCGGCAAAGGCATCTACGACTACCGCAAATAGCTTTTGCGGGATAAAAGCGGAAGACAGGTGAATTTATTATGGAATTTGAAAACCTGATCCTGAAAAAAGAAGAGCGGATTGCTCATCTGGTCATTAACCGGCCCAAGGCATTAAATGCCCTCAACCAGGACACTCTTATTGAATTAAAAACTGCAGTTGAAGATGTCAGAGACGACCAGGATATTGATGTGCTGATAATAAGCGGCGCCGGAGGTAAGGCTTTTGTAGCCGGAGCGGATATAACTTTTATGATGGAAATAAACGCCCTTGAGGGCCGGGAATTCGGGCTTTTGGGTCAAGGAGTCATGCGATTGATCGAAGCCATGGAAAAGCCAGTGATTGCTGCTATTGATGGTTTTTGCCTGGGTGGTGGATGTGAATTGGCTATGGCTTGTGATTTTCGTATCTGTTCCGAGAAAAGCAAATTCGGGCAGCCTGAGGTTGGCCTGGGCGTTACTCCGGGTTTTGGCGGAACCCAGCGCCTTCCTCGCATAGTAGGTGCGGGAATCGCCAAACAGCTGCTTTATACCGGCGATATTATAAATGCGGATGAGGCTATGCGGGTTGGATTGGTCAATTATATAGTACCATCAGAACAATTGATGGGGAATGTGGAAAAGCTGGCGCAAAAGATTGCCTTACGAGGCCAGAAGTCAGTCAGATTCTGCAAGATAGCGGTAAATGAAGGAATGCAGACCGATATAGACTGGGCCATGACCGTAGAGGCAGATCTTTTTGACCTTTGCTTTGCCACGCATGTTCAAAAAGAAGGCATGCGAGCATTTGTAGAAAAACGGAAAGCCAATTTTATTGGAAAGTAAGGAGATGAAAATATTATGGATTTTGCTTTAAGCGACGAATCTTTAATGATGCGAGATATGTTTAGGAAATTCTCCAAAAACGAGGTAGAACCTCTGGCAGCAGAAATAGATAGGACTCATGAATTCCCCATGACTACTTTTAAGAAAATGGCTGATTTGGGTCTAACCGGGTTACCTATCCCCGAAGAGTGGGGGGGAGCCGGGGCCTCTTATCTTGATTTCGCCATGTTTGTAGAGGAACTGGCCAAGTGCTGTGCTTCAACCGCAGTAATTATGAGTGTCCATACCGGTCTGGGTTGTATGAGCACCTATCTTTATGGCAGCCAGCGAGTTAAGGAAAAATACCTGCGGGCATTAGCTACGGGAGAGATAGTCGGAGCTTATGCTCTGACCGAACCCAATGCCGGATCTGATGCGGCTTCGCTCAAGTGCAAAGCGGAAGACAAAGGCGATTATTTCCTGGTAAACGGCAGCAAAATATTTATCACCAACGGGGGAGTAGCTACCACTTACTGTACTTTTGTAAAGAGCGATCCCAGTCAGGGCTCTGGCCGGGGTATAACTTGTTTGGTAATCGAAAAAGACACCCCCGGTTTTACCATGAGCAAACCGGTAGCCAAGATGGGGATGAATGGCTCTCCCACGGTTGAACTCTACTTTGAAGATGTCAAGGTGCCCAAAGAAAATGTGTTGGGAGAAATTAATGATGGTTTTAAGGTAGCCATGGGTCTTTTAGCCGGCGGACGTGTTACTATTGCGGCTCAGGGGCTGGGGATTGGTGAAGGGGCATTGGATTATACCGTTCAGTATATCAAGGAGAGGCAACAATTTGGCAAACCGCTGGCGGCCAATCAGGGGGTACAGTTTATGGTGGCAGATATGGCTGCTGCGCTGGATGCTGCTCAATTGTTGGTTTACCGGGCTGCCTGGCTGAAGGACAATGGATTGCCCCATAACAAGGAAGCTTCTATGGCCAAAAAATTCGCTACTGATACGGGGATGGAAGTATGTACTAACTGTGTACAGCTTATGGGAGGCTACGGGTACTGTAATGAATTCCCGGTGGAAAGAATGATGCGTGATGTTAAGATTACCCAGATTTATGAAGGCTCCAACCAGATTCAAAGGATGATAATCGGACGAGAAACTATAGGACGCTTCTAAAAAAGGGTGCAGCCCCTGGATGCTATTAATTAAATAGCCATCCGGGGCCGGCAAATTAAATTGCATATTTTTAATTTAGGGCTTTGGACAGTAAAAGGCAAGTCCAAAAAAATAGAGAAAGAAGGAGGAGAGAGGAATGGGTAAAGCGGAAAGAATTACCCTGAAAGAAGCGGGAGCCCTTATACAGGACGGCGATATGTTGTCATTCAGTGGCTTTACTATCTGGCGTCGACCAATGGCTCTGGTTTACGAGATGGTTCGCCAGGGGAAAAAAATCTGCACCTCTTTGAAGTGAACGGCGGCACCCACACTGAGGTATTGGCGGGAGCAGGGGCGGTTAAAATCTGGGAATCCTGTTGGGTAGGGCATGAACTCTATGGAAAACTGGGTGAAGGAGTAGCCCGGGGACAATGTGAAAAATCTATGATAGTTGAGGATTACAGCCATGGTCAGGCTGTGGCCAGATTACTGGCCGGAGCCTATGGCTTACCTTTTTTCCCCACGGCACTCTCGATGGGGACCGATATTTTAAATCCCCAGTACGATATGCTAAAGATTGCTGGTCTTAGAGATGGCTCCAATCCTAAAATTCCCCGGCAGAAGTATACAGTCAGCGGGGATCCGTTTTATGATATGGGAGAAATCCTGCTAATGCCTGCTGCTAATCCTAATTGGGCATTGGTCTATGCTTCGCAGGTTGGTGATGAGGGAACCCTGCGGGTTAATGCCCAGACCTATACTGATGCGGAAGTAATTAAGGCGGCGGATAAGGTTATTGTCTTGGCAGAAGAGGTTGTTCCAGACAGCTATTTACGCAGCGAACCGGAAAAAAACATTGCTACCGGTTACTCCATTGATTATGTGGTTGAGCTACCATGGTCAGCACATCCCACCGGTTCCCAGGGTTATTATGATGTTGATGCTGACTTCATCCGTAATTTCTATTCCGCTTCCAAGAGCAAAGCCGGCTATGACAAATGGGCTGAGGAATGGATATTTGGCGTTGATAGCCATGAACAATATCTTGAGAAATTAGGCATTAGTAATTTGGAGAAACTGCGGGCCAATAAGGTCCTGGGTTATTCCACCAGGGTGAAAAGGGGGTCGAGATAAATGACAGCGAAGAATAATAAACTGGCCAAAGCGGGTGAATATAAACCAATTGACCTCCTGGCAGTTGCTGCTGCCCGGGAGGTAGTTGATGGGGATATTGTTTTTGCTGGAACCGGCCTGCCCATGCTGGCTATCATGTTAGCTCAAAAAGTAAGTGCTCCTAATGCGGTATGTATTTATGAAGCCGGGAGCATTGACGGACGGCCCATCGATCTGCCCACTTCTGTAGGTGATGCCCGCTGTGCCCACCAGGCTTCGATGGCGGCTGGTTTAACCGAGACTTTTTACGGGCAGCTTCATTGCGGATATGTGGATCTGGCCTTCCTCGGGGGAGCCGAGATCGACAAGTATGGAAATGTAAATACTACGGTGGTTGGTGATTACCTGAACCCGGAAAAGCGTTTTACCGGTAGTGGCGGTAACCCGGATATCAATGCTCTGGCCAGACGGACGGTATTTATAATGGTTCAGGAAAAGCGCCGTTTCAGAGAACATGTTGACTATATTACTTCTCCGGGCTGGAGGTTGCCCAAATGGCCCGGGGGAGAATTCGTGCATAAGAGAGAAGTATACGGCAAATTCTTCCGCGGGGGCGTGGAAGCAGTAATAACCAATATGGGCGTATTCAGGTTTGATGAGGAAGGGATAATGTACCTGGATACGGTTCATCCGGGATTCACTCCGCAACAGGTGAAAGATAACTGCTCTTTTGATCTTAATATCTCCCGGGTAAGCGGAGAGACCAAACCCCCGACTTATTACGAACTGGAATTACTTTATAAAGAAGTCGATCCGGAAGGTATCTTCTTGCCCTAGTTAAATCAGGTAGTCCCCTTATATTATTTATAGATTTTGGCCTCATTATCTTAGGTTTTGAGGCCCTATTTTTTTAAAGGGTTAATCATGTTTAGTAGGTGGAATTCCCAGCCCGCCTAGCTGTTGGTTATCTGTTTGTAGAGCAGGGGGTAAGTTCGATGGCACTGAAAAAGTAATAAATATTATTATGCTTATATTTTAAGCATCGGAAGAAACTCCGGAGCAGTATCAACTATGCATCAAAAGGAGTTTTGCAGTAAAATCATTGATAAATTCTGCTATTATAGTCATAGAGAGATATTAAAGGGAGGAGTGATTTGTAGTGCAGCTTAGCGAGAATGTTTTGCTATTGGGCAATCGACACTTCAATTATTTTCTGGTGGGGAAGAAAGAGGCCGCCATTATTGAATGCGGGGTAAGTGGTGGGGTTTATAGTTTCCAAAAGCAGTGGGAGAAACTGCCCCAAAAACCGGAAGTAAAGTATTTAGTGGCAATGCATGCTCATTTTGACCATGTTTGCGGAATACCTGCCTTGCAAAAGATGTTTCCTGCTGCTGTTTTACTGGCCAGTTCCCCAGCGGAAGCCGTTTTAAAAAAGGCCAAAATAATGGAAAACTTTTTTGCTCAGGATGAAAAAATGTTGGATTTGCTAGCGGACGAAGGAATAATTCCCCGGGGGCTGCAATCACCTAATGTAACGGAGATTGCTCTTGATAAGCTAATTGCTGAAGGAGATGAGATAAAGCTCGGCGGTGATTTGAACATCAAAGTATTAGATGCTCCCGGTCATAGTCCCTGCAGTTTGGCCTGCTACCTGCCTGCTGAGCAGGTTATGTTCATTTCTGATGCTTGTGGCTTTCAAATCTCGGATGAGGATATCTTTCCGGTGTTTTTTCAAGCTTATGACATTTACCTGGAAACTATAAAGAGGCTGATGAGCTATCCTAGCAAGCTTCTGGCTATTCCCCATGAACGGATATGGACAGGACGGAATATTGATGCTTTTTATAGAAGGGCTTTAAGCTCTGCAGAGCAGGCTTTTAATATAATTCGGGATTTATTGGATCAAGGATGGGAGGATGAGAAGATAGAAAAGGAGCTTTTTGCTCGCTATTATAAGGGTAGCTTAAAAATCTATACTCCGGAGAATATTCAACAATGTGTGCAAATCTTGCTCCGGCGAGTAAAAGAAAAGCTTTAAACCCGATCGTATATTAGCAGATATCCTGGACAAGCGGAAAATCTTTATAAAAGCTATGCTATAATGGTTAGAAACGTGCTTATCTCCTCTTTTAGCATGTAGGTTATATGTTAAACAACTACGCAATAAGGGTGGTCGGCTAAATATGAAGACTTTTCCAGAACTATTTTCCCCGGCTTATATTGGCAAATTGCTGGTGAAGAACAGGATTGTTATGGCTCCTATGCTAGTATCCTATGCCAGTTCTGATGGGGAAGTGAGCGAGCGCTTGCTGGACTATTATGAGGCCAGAGCCCGAGGGGGGGCAGGGCTTATAGTGGTTGAAGCCGCTTGTGTTGATGCTCCCACCGGAAGGGAAAGTTTCCGGCAGATAAATATAGACAGCCTACGTTATGTGGCCGGGCTGCAACAGCTTGCTCAGCATATCAAGGCTTATGGTTGCCGCACTTTTATCCAGCTCTTTCATGCCGGAAGGCAAACATCCAGCCTGTTTACCGGAGTGCAACCAGTAGCTCCATCTCCCCTGGCCTGTCCCATGGTAAAAGAAATCCCCCGAGAATTAACCGGGGAAGAAATCAAGGAGATCGAAAATAAATTTAGCCAGGCGGCGGCTTATGCTTTTATGGCTGGATTTGATGGAGTGGAATTGCATGCAGCTCACGGTTATTTGATTAACCAATTTCTTTCTCCTCATAGCAACCTCCGCCAGGATGAGTATGGCGGCTCCCTGGAAAATCGGATGAGATTTCTCTTAAACATTATCAAAAAGATTAAGACTTCCAGTCCCGGGTTGATCATATCAGTACGGATAAATATGGATGATTTTGTCCCCGGTGGCCTGGAGCTAAAAGAAAGTGTAGAAATATGCCAGCATTTGGAACAGGCGGGAGTTGAACTGATTAATTGTTCCTCCGGGACTTATGAATCTGGGCTTAAGAGTATTGAACCGGCTTCCTATAAGGAGGGCTGGAGGGTTTATTTGGCCGGGGAGTTGAAGAAGTGGATACATATTCCGGTTATTGCCGGGGGAATGCTCAATAACCCGGCTTTTGCCAACCAACTGATAGCCGGTGGGCAGGCTGATTTCATTTTCCTGGGACGAAGCCTGCTGGCGGATAGCGAATGGCCTCATAAAGTTCGCGAGTCGGGAACGGAAGACATTCGCCCCTGCATACGTTGCAACAATTGTATTGACAACAACTTCCGCGGCATGATGGTGGATTGTAGCGTTAACCCCCTTACCGGGCGTGAGCGACATTTTTCCCAAGAAGGGAAAAAGCTTCTGCACAAAGCCAATGTGATGGTAGTAGGTGGCGGCCCTGCTGGTATGCAGGCGGCTTTGTCATTGAAGAGTAGAGGCCTTAATGTCACACTATACGAAAAGGAGAAAAGCCTGGGCGGCCTTTTGAATCTGGCCTGTCTGCCCCCGCACAAACACCGGGTAGCTTACTTGCGCGATTATTTAATAAGACAAGTAGAGAAAAGCGGTGTAGAGGCATTTCTGAACTGCTCCTTTAATCTTGAAAGTTTGCCCGACCTTAATCCTGACTACCTGCTTATTGCTACTGGTTCCAAGCCTCTGTTGCCGCAGATTCCGGGATGGGATCAGAGTTATTGCCTGGGTATTAGGGAGGTATTAGAAAGGAAACCGGAAATCAAAGGGAAAAGGGTGGTCATAATTGGCGGAGGCAGCAATGGTTGCGAAGTGGCAGATTTTCTCCTGGCGGGGAATAATCAAATCACCATTGTGGAGCAGAATAAGTATCTGGCGGCGGACATGGAAAAAAAGAATCGCCGCGATCTGATGAACCGATTGGAAGAGGGTAAGGTGAATAAGAAAACTTCCAGCCAGGTAATGGAGATAAAGGATCAGCAACTGCAGCTAAAGAGCCAGCAAGGTGCTTATGAGTGCCTGGAAGCTGATTACATTGTACTGGCTACAGGATTTACTCCTAATAATGCTCTCTATATTGAGGCTCAGAACAGACATAAAAATGTTTACTTGATTGGTGATGCTTTCCAGGTTAAAGGCTTTAAAAATGCCTTTTTGCAGGGTGAAGCAGTGGCTCATATGATAGCGACGGGCTTAAAGAAATAGATGACTAGTAAGAAAAGTGAGGAGTGAGCAACCGCTATACAACAAAAGGCTTTTCAGCGACATCATAGATAAATCTACTCACTTTAAGGAAGGATTGGGTTTGGATAAGCAAAAGTATTTATTAGATGAAGTTAAGAGAATAGAGGATTTAAAGCGATATGAATATGAGGCTTACAATAATGGTTTTCGATACATAGCTGGAATCGATGAAGCAGGCAGAGGACCTATTGCCGGCCCAGTAATGGCGGCTGCGGTTATTCTATCCCGTGATTTCTTTTGTCCCGGGATTAATGATTCCAAGAAACTTACAGCTTTGAAACGCTCTAAATTGGCGGCAGAGATAAAAAAACAAGCCATTTCATGGTCGGTGGCGGCGGTCTTTCCTTCTTACCTGGATAAGGTAAACATTCTTAATGCTACCCGTGAGGCTATGTTGTTAGCAGTAAAAAATCTCTCCCCTCGTCCGGAATTTTTACTTATTGATGCCGTGCAATTACCCGATATAGATATTAAACAGTATCCTTTAATAAAGGGTGACAGTTTGAGTGTATCCATAGCCGCTGCCTCCATCCTGGCCAAAGTGGAGAGAGACCGGGTAATGGAGGCATTTGACTCACTCTATCCCGGCTATGGATTTTCCCGGCATAAGGGTTATGCTACCCGGGAACACCTGCAATCTTTGCTCAGGTTGGGTACTTGTGCTTTGCACCGGGTGAGTTTCGAACCGGTGAAGTCTATGGTATTAGGAGCTAGATATGGAGAACAGCCAGCTTTATTTGAATAAGATTATGCTAAATATAACTACCTCCAAAGATCAGAATCTTAATTTTGTAAAAGGTGAAGTCTTGAGGGGGATGGTCCAGGACATTAAAGCTGATGGCCTGGTTTCTTTGTTTATTAAAGGTCAAATGATTGATGCGGTCAGTGAAGTACTGGTTCAGCCGGGTCAGCAATTGCAGCTAATGGTGGAGGATTTTAGAGATGGTCGTGCTTATTTAAAAGTCTTGACTCCCCAGTTAATGGAGCGAATCGAAAACAGCAATATTTCGCTAAATCTGACCGAGATCGGGGTTCCTGCCAAAGAAGAAAACATTATGATGGCCAGAAAGCTTTTGCATTACAAGTTGCCGGTTACCTCCAACAACCTCAATCTGATGAGTAAAGCCATGGTAATACTGGGGGGCGCTAATGAAAAAAACGCTGAAATAGTGGCTTTCTCCATGGCCCGGAAGCTTCCCCTTGATGCTCCAACCTTGAAGAGCCTGGCCCAATTCTTTATGCCTGCTAATGATGTCAGTAAACTGGCCGGAAACCTGGATAAAGGATTGTTGCAATTGGAGCAGACAGTAGCCCGTATGGTAGAAACCAGTGGGTCAAGCCATATAGCAAGTTCTCGGCCAGTCGGGGAAATGGGAACAGAAGCTACTCGCCAGCCTGGAATATCGGGAGATAAACTTATAGCGGAAAAAGTGTTTTCAGCTACTGCCGTTGCCAATAAGGGAAGCGAATCCATGCAGGTTTCCAGCAAAGGCCCAGAGATTCAGGGCTTTACAGGGACTAAAAGTGGAGAAGTGCTTTTGCCCGGGGAAGGACGACAGGCGTTAGGGCAGGCAAGCTCAGCACCGGAGGCTAAAATAGCCAATGTTATTGAACAGAATTACGGGAAGATAAAACTGGAAGCACTTCTTTCTGGTAATTCAAAGAATATTAGCGAACTGCCGGTCGAGCCTGCTGATGCCAGGCGAAATATCACTTTGACTGGCGAAAAAGCTGCGGCAGTATCAAGCCGTGTTACTACCTCGAGTTCCCCCAATCAAGCGAGTCCTCAGTCGGAAAATGTGACAAGTACCTCGCCTGCTGTTAACCCGGCAAAAGCCGGGGGGGAAACATCGGCGGTAGAGAAAACATTGCTGGGGCAGATAACTGCAACCATTAATAGCAAAGAAAGTACTCTGGCAAGTGAGACCGGGAAGAATTTGGGCGGAAGTCCGGCTATGGATCAGGGAAAATCTGCCTCATCGCCGGTATTGGTGAATGAGAAGGCAACGCTGGAGGGTGGAAAGAGCCCAGGAGTACAAACGCTTGAAAGCACTATAAATAAGAAAGAGCCAGCTTCAGGGATTATAAAAAATGTCTATACCCCTACCGCAACCTCTGCCACATCGGGGAGGGAAAGGCAACCTCTTGTTACAAATCTGCCGGTAACAGACGGAAAAACCGTGAATGTTCCTCAGCTTTTGCCGGGAAATATTTCAGATAAAGCACTATCATCGGGCGGGATGCCTATGGATAGCTATAAGCAGATAAGCGGGCAGGGGGCTATAGCGCAAGTATCTCCGCCAATTATTGCTGAAGGGGTAACTGAGGTTTTTAAGGAAGCATTTGCTCTCTTAACCAACCCCAATAACGATTGGACTACTCCAGAGCAGCGAGAGCTTTTGCGCCATCTTCCGCTCTTGCGTACTCTGTTGGAGACACTACATCTGAACCTGGAGGGAGACAGCCGGGGGATCGGAAACAGGCTGCAAAACGCTTTTTCACAAGAAAGAGATATAATCAGGGGACTAAATCTTTTGCAGGATATTATTAAGAATGACTCTATTACTTCGAAGAATCCGCTTATGGCTGATTTATTCAATAGAATAGAGGGGATGGAAAGAGAACTGTCTGCCCAACGGATGCTGAATTTCGCTAGCCGGGGAGCAGTAGATAGCAGTAATAATTATTTCTATTTTGCATTTCCCGTACAATGGGGTGAAGAATATCGCCTGGGGCAGCTAAGAATCAACCGGGAACTGGGTAAACGGGGCTTAAATAAGCAGGACAATATTAGATTTATTGTATCCTTGGACACGGTGCAAATGGGGGTAGTTCTTTTCCATGTAAACTGGAAAAGGCTTGGAGAACTGGAGGTACAGGGTGTAGTTGAACGACAGGAGATTCGAGAATACCTGAATAGAAACCTGGGGGAGCTTTTTCAGGGTTTGGAAAGTCTGGGTTACCGGATAAAAAATCTAGGGATAAAGGTGGTTGAGCAGGAAGAGGAAATGAGACTTAGACTGGCTTTAGAGGAAACGCCGCTCAATTTCCGGCCTTTTGGTATAGATGTAAGGGTTTAGTAAAAAAAGTGAGGAGTGAGGAGTGAGGGGTAAGGGGTAAGGGGTTTAATTTATCCCTACTACATTTTGCTATTTCAGCGCCTACTAACTCACTTTTCATTGTTGGTTGTGGCCCCCCCTCGGCCATGGGTGGTTAGTACTAAGAGCAAATCGAGGAGATAATCTGTGAAAGAGAAAGATATGGAAAAAGCAGTAGCCCTACGCTATGATATGGAGAAGGATGAGGTGCCGGTAGTAGTAGCCAAGGGCCAGGGGTTTATTGCCGAAAAGATAAAGAAGGTAGCCAGGGAAAGCGGGGTTCCTATTAAAGAGGATCGTGAACTGGCTGATTATCTCATGGCCCTGGATCTTTATGAGGAAATACCACCGGAGTTATATGCTGTGGTAGCAGAGATTCTGGCTTTTATTTATCGCATGGATAAAAGATTTATATAGAGGAATTATTAATGAATAGAGAATTAGGTTTGTGGGGAGAAGAGCTGGCAGCACAATACCTGAGGAAAAAGGGATATAAAATACTGGAGCGTAATTTTCATACCCGCTATGGGGAGTTGGATTTGGTATGTGAAAAAGACGATAACATAGTTTTTGTGGAAGTTAAAACCAGGCGCAGCACCCGCTTTGGAAGCCCGGAGGAGGCGGTTACACCTCGCAAAATAGGTAATCTAAAAAAAGCCGCTATTCTATACCTTAAAAGCACCCCGCGATTTTTCCCGGAAATCTCTTTTGATGTGGTTTCCATTCTTGTTGAGGATGGTAAGAGCAAAATAAATCATATAATTAATGCATTTTAATGAGTATTTTACTCTGATATTAATGGAGGAATAGATATGCTTATTTACGGAAAAGATATCCGCGAACAAATCAAAGAAAGAGTACGCCAATCAGCCGAAGAAGTTAAAATGGGTCTGGCTATAATACGAGTGGGAGATGATCCCTCATCTATGGCCTATGTGCGGGGAATTCGCAAGTTTGCGGAAGAAACTGGGGTTAAGGTGGAAATTGTCAATCTACCAGATGCTGTCGGAGAAAGGGAGCTTCTGAAAACTATAGGAGATTTAAATAATAGCTCTGAAATTACGGGGATTATGTTACAAACGCCCCTTCCGGCTAGTTTAAATGCCAGCCATCTGGTCAATGCCATTGACTTTGACAAAGATGTTGAAGGAATCCATAATTACAACCTGGGTAAGCTGATCAGCAAAGAGGAAGGAGTTAGACCCTGTACCCCCAAGGCAGTAATCTCCATGTTGAAGGCTCATGATATTCTTATCGAAGGCCAGAAGGTTACTATTATAGGTCGCAGCATGACGGTGGGCAGCCCGCTGGCACTTATGATGACAGCGGAAAATGCCACAGTTACTGTCTGTCATACTCGTACCAGGAATCTTAAAGAAGAAGCCTTGCGCGCTGATATCCTGGTGGCTGCAGTCGGAAAAAGAGAGTTTGTTACTGCAGATATGGTACACAAAGATATGGTAGTTATAGATGTTGGTATTAATTTTGATGAGAACGGCAAAATGCTAGGTGACGTGCATGAAGAGGCCCGGAACCACTGCCGGTTAGCCAGCGCGGTTCCCGGAGGGATAGGGGTAATTACAGTGGCAGAGCTTTTTGATAACCTGCGGATTCTTAGCCAGAAGGCTTGAAGAAAATTGCAAATATTTGAGAAGTATTTTATGGTAAATGGGTTGGGGGGAGATGTATCCCCCCTAAAATTTTGGTCAAATTAGAGATACCAAATCTTTCGCTCTATTAATAATTTAATTTGGATGCTATAGTTTATTAGGGTTTTTATACGAAGATTTCGAACCTGCTAGTGTTGTAATTAGGGGTATTATAAGCCTTAATCATAGTTAAAAATAGTCTAAGTGCTAAGTTACGGATAAATTTTGGGCAACCAGGAATAACAAGAAAGAATACCGGGTTTCCGAAGTTCCAACAGCTTAACTTAACCCAAGTACTCTTGCAGGAGTGGGTATTACGAAAAAGAGAATTATTTATTTGTTATTAATAATATCTCCTTTGCTTTGCATTTTTGTTTCCCTTTTTATTGGCAGGTATCCGCTTTCCATAGACGAAGTAATCCGTATTCTATGGTGTAAAACGGCCCAACTGCCGTGCGAGGTTCTGGATATTAAGCAGACTATAGTCTGGGATATTCGATTGCCCCGGGCCATACTGGGAGCCCTGGTGGGAGGATGCCTGGCTATTAGTGGAGCGGCTTTTCAGGGATTATTCCGTAATCCCCTGGTCAGTTCCGGTATTCTGGGGGTAAGCTCCGGGGCCGGTTTTGGTGCGGCTCTGGCCATAGTAATGTTTAGCAGCGTATCGTCCGCTACCTATATTTTTGCTTTTGCTTTTGGTACATTGGCGGTATTCTTAAGCTATATAATCGGCAGGGTCTATGATACCACTCCAACTATAATGCTGGTTCTGGGAGGGGTGATAGTATCATCAGTATTTTCTGCTCTTATCTCCTTGCTGAAATATGTGGCTGATCCCTATCAGCAATTGCCCGCCATAGTTTTCTGGCTAATGGGTAGTTTGGCTACGGCCAGGTATAGTGATATTGTGGCGGCTGGGTTGCCGATGCTGGTGGGAATTGCCGGTCTTTTGGCTATACGCTGGAGGATTAATGTTTTATCCATGGGGGATAAGGAGGCGCATACCCTGGGGGTAAACCTGGCGGTGGATAAGGGACTGGTAATAATATCTGCCACTCTAGCCACGGCAGCGGCGGTTTCAGTTAGCGGGATCATCGGTTGGGTAGGATTGGTTATTCCCCACATCTGCCGTATGTTAGTAGGAAACGATAACCGGGTATTGATTCCGGCCAGTCTTTCCATGGGAGCCTGTTTTCTTATACTGGTAGATGACCTGGGTCGGATTATAACTGGTTCGGAAATGCCTCTGGGTATCTTGACTGCGCTGGTGGGAGGCCCGTTTTTTGTATGGCTGCTTAAGAAAACCAAAGGGGGCAACTGGTAAGCATGTCTCTGTTACAGGTAATTGAAGCCGGTTTTGGATACGAAAGACAGGAGATTTTTCGAAAACTTAATTTTCAGGTGGAAAAGGGTGAAATATTCTGTCTTCTGGGACCAAATGGTTGTGGCAAAACTACCCTCCTCGATTGTATATTGGGAGTTCGCCAACTAAATGCAGGAAAAATCCTGTTAAATGGGCAGGATCTTAACACTTTTCGTTCAGGCCAGATAGCCCGCTATATTGCTTATGTGCCGCAGAGTCATGAACGTACTTTTCCCTATACGGTAATGGATATTGTAAAGATGGGGCGGGCTGCATATACCGGGAGGTTTTCTGCTCCCTCTAAATTAGATAAGGCCATAGCTAGAGAAGCCCTGGAGATGGTAGGGCTTTTTCATCTTCGCCACCGTCCTTACACCCAGTTGAGCGGCGGTGAAGCTCAGTTAGTTATGGTGGCCCGGGCCTTAGCCCAGAAGACTCCGATGATTATCATGGATGAACCAACAGCCCATCTTGATTTTAAACATGAGCTAGAAGTACTGGAAACAATTGTTGAACTGGTTGGGGATAGTCAGATTTCCATTATTATGGCTACCCATTTTCCCAACCATTCTTTCTATTTTGAAAACAAGAAGCTCCCTACCCGGGTAGCCTTGATGCATGATCATAATTTTCTGGAATTGGGACGACCCAGCGAGGTAATTGCTGAAGAAAATATGAAAACATTATATGGGGTTAATACCAGGTTGATTTCCTGTGCTACAGGTGAACGAAGTGAACTGAAGCAACTGGTTCCCATCAGTACCATAAGTTAGCAAGAAAAGTGAGGGGTGAGGAGTGAGGAGTGAGGAGTTTAGTTTATTTGCTGCTACACCTTACCATTCAAGCCTCTACTAACTCACTTTTTATCGGTGGTTGTGGCCCCTGGCCATGGGGGGTAGTTTGAAACTGTCTTTAGGGAGTTGTATATTAATGAAGATCCTAGTTGCTATAGATGATACTGATAACATTGACAGCAGGGGAACAGGAGAATTGGCTGATCTCCTGTCAAAATATCTGCAAGAAACGGGCTGGGGTAAAGGCGGAGCGGTAACTCGTCACCAGTTACTGGTTCACCCGGATATTCCCTATACATCTCATAATAGTTCTATGTGCTTTGTGGCAGAAATAGATGCAAGTTATTTAGCTGCATATATCGAGTATGCGGGGCATTTTTTGGAAAAGGAGCGTGCAGAGGGTTCAGACCCAGGCCTCTGTGTGGCTGCTATTGAGCAGGTAAATTTTCCGGATGAGTTGATAGACTTTGGTTACCGGGCCAAACAAGTAGTTTTGACTAAAAGTAATGCTTATAAACTGGCTAAAAAATTGGATATTCATTTGTCCGAACATGGTGGTAGCGGGCAGGGGGTTATAGGGGCTTTAGCCGGGGTAGCTTTACGCTTAACTGCCAACGATGGTCGTTTTCGCGGAAAATTGAAAGTAAAATCCAGAGATGATCTGCTTAGTGTAGGAGAAATAAAGAAGCAAACTCCGGTTACAGTAGTCAAGAGTTTGGATGATATGCTTGTTCTGGATGATGATAGCATTATTCTCATGGGTGAAAAATTGAAGGCGGTTTTATTGGAAGGACAATGTACTTTGTTGGTTGTTCCTACTGGTATGAACGATCCTAAATGGCAAAGCTGTACAACCAGCCAGTTAAGGAAGTTTTGAGGTGATTATTTTGAGCCCCTGGCTACTTACCGAAGAAGGTAAATATGAATTTCGACAAGGTAAAGATGCCTGGAAAGAGGCAGCTCAGATAGCCGCCCGGTGCCCGCATTTCCAGCCCGATGAAGAGGAAGAGCAGGTAGCAGATGAGAACTGTTCCTGCTACAATTGCCGTTACCGCAGATGGACTCAGGAATCTTTTTTATGTTTGAAGCTATAGATGCTTAAGTCCTCCAGTTTATCCTAATCCCAATTTTGAATATTGACTAAAACAACACTATCAGGGATAGGGGTTTGGCGTTTACTGTCTCCTGCTTATTCCCTTCTTTATTTCCAGGAAGAGTCGAACCAAATCGGGGTCAAACTGGCTGCCGGCACATCTATGTATTTCCTGTAAGGCCTGGCTGGGACTGATTGCTGCCTTGTAAGGACGCCCGCTTATCATGGCATTATAGGAGTCTATAATAGCCAGTATTCGTGCTCCCAGGGGAATCTCCTGCCCGGCAATTCCTTGGGGATAGCCACTGCCATCCCAGCGTTCGTGATGAGCGAGTATAGCTTCAGCTATGACTAGCAATTCTGGGGTTGATTGGGCAATACGATAACCCGTTTCCGGGTGTTTTTTTATGATCTCCCACTCTCCCGGGGTTAACGCTGCTGCTTTAAACAGTATTTCCGGGGGTATGGTTATGATACCGATATCGTGAAGAGAGGCTAAAAGAAGTAGGTTTTGCAGCTCATTTTTGGATAGCCCGAGTAACAGGCCCAATTGTTTAGCGGTTTCTTGTTTATGTACAATATAGAACTGGCTTTTCCTGGTGCGATTACGAAGACTGTTTTCTAGAGATAAAATGAAAGAGTTGCGGGTATTTTTGCTCTCCTGTACTTTGTTGCTATACATGCGATCATCAGTTTCTTTAATAATAGTGAATATGTTTTCATCAACGGTCTCTTTGCTGGCAGTACCCAGGGCTATACTTACCTGTATGGGTTCACTCTCGCTTTGCTGGCAGGCATTTTTAATACGTTGGCAGATATGAAAAGCCTGCTGGTGATAAGTATTGGGCAGAAGGATAATAAACTCATCGCCACCCCAGCGGGCAATTATATCTTCCTGACGACATGAATCTTTAAGGATTTGGGCGGCACGAAGCAGAAGGCGATCACCTTCCCGGTGCCCAAAAGCGTCATTTACCAGCTTTAAGCCGTTAACATCACCAATTATAATACTAATGGGCAGGTATTCTTTTTTATCCAGCCGTTTGACTTCTTCTTCAAAGAACGAGCGATTGTAAAGACCGGTTAGCTTATCAAAGTGACTTAGGTAACGGATTTTTTCCTCGGCCCTTCTTCTTTCGGTCACATCCCGTATGGATTCAATAGCTCCCACCCAGCGATTATTGGCATCATAGAGCGGGGAAGCAGTGCCGAACATATACAAGCCGGATTGCGGACTGTATATTTCTCCAACCAGGGTTTCATCATGCTTTTTAAGAAACAAATATTTCTCTTTTAGGGGATGGTCTGGATTCATTACCAGGTCAATAAGCATGGGGTGCCTTTTAGAGAAAAACGGGAGGGCATATTCATAATTATCCTTTCCCAGCATATCTTCTCCTTTGATTCCGCTCATCTCTTCCATAGCCCGATTCCAGATTATCACCCGGCCCTGATTATCTATAGCAAAAGTAGCATCGGGCAGGAAATCAATAATTGAGGCTAGGCGCTGTTCGGACTCCCGTAGGGCATTCTTCACCTGGCAACGAGTCCAGTAGAGAGCAATCATCTCTGCCAGCATGCGCAAGGTTTTTATATCCTCAGCTAGCCACTTACGGGTGGACTGGTTGTCATCAAAGCCCAGAAAACCAACTAGTTCCGAGTTCTTTAAACGAATAGGTACCACTAGCAGTGACTTGATTCCCTGGGATTGTAACAGGAATTTTTCGTTGTTTGCTTCCGCCGGGAGGGCATTTACATCTTGAATAACTATGTTTTCTCCATTTTTTAATCTTCCAAGCCACCAGGGAAAAAGGCTGCTGTCTAGGTCCTGCAACATTTCCTGGGCGGATTCTATACCAACTGCACACCACTCGCAGGTATTGCTGGTTTTTTTACCTTCATCAAAGAACTCGAAAATATAAACTCGATCCGCTGTGACAGCTTCACCAACAATACCCATTATCTTTACCAAATCAACACTATCGGCTGCCAGGAAAAGCTGGGAGGCGGTAGTTATGGCTTCTTCCAGGTTTAAACGCTGCCGGACTCTTTCCTCCAACGCTTTGCGTTCACTTATGTCCCGGGAATAAATCAGCAAAGCGACAGTCTCGGCATTAAAACGGATTTTTTTACCATTGCTTTCCAGCCAGAGATATTGACTATCTTTCTTGAGGAAGCGGTATTCACAGGTGCAGCCATCTTCAATTCCGGCTGTTTTAATCTTTTCCAGGGCTCGAGTTAGGTCTTCCGGATGGATTAGATTCACGGGGCTTTTCCTTATCAACTCCTTTTTGCTCCATCCCAGAATTTTGGGCCCGGTAGAATTTATGTACAGATAAGATAAGTCAGAAGCGCGATGAACGCTTATTATATCATTGGCGTTTTCAACTATTGTCCGGTATTTTTGTTCAGACAAAGGCAGGTCCTCTTCCGAAAGACGAAAAAGCTCAAGAAAGTTGCCCAAGAAGTTATCTGTTATGTCATTTTTTGGCATAGTTTTTCTCCCTATTATAAATAGGACATAAATCCTATTTTTCGGATTATGTTTCCTTTATACACCAAAATAGCACAAATGAGAAGTGGTTTTGATAATTTAGTTTCACTTTTCACTATTTTCTGAAAAATGATTTACTTAAATTTAATATATTTGAAGTTTAATTTAATATCAATGATTTGTTCTAACAAACTTAAGACATGAAATCATCGGATTCCTTCTGTTTCTCGAGGGATATTATCTTTGGCATGAAGCTCAAATCACTTGAGTAGCGGTAAATATAACGAGGTGACTCCTTTAAACGGATGGTTTTTATTAACAAAACAGGTGGGGGTTCCAACCCCCAAACTGCTTTGCAGTTTCTTCTGATACTTAAATATTTCTGGCAATTAGCATTGCTATCCTTTGTTATAATAGACGGAAAGATAAGCTATACTTATTGGGAACCCCGAGGAAGTCCTGAAAATTATGTGATAAAAATGATAAAAAACGATTACACTGAAATTGAGTCAGAGAACCTTTCCCTGACTTATCCATTATGAAGAGGTTTTGATATGAGATTATCCGGATTTTCCGCCTGGTCCCGATTTTTCCGCGTGCTTTTTCTTTTTTTAAGCATATTCTGGGCTTTTTATTCGCTAAAGTTCAAAAAAATCTGGCACCGGAGAAATTGGCTTGAAGCCAGGAAAGAAAAACTCTATATCAGTGAAGCAGAGCGCTTTCGTAAAACTGCAGTAAGGATGGGAGGGCTATTAATCAAGCTGGGTCAATTCTTCAGTACCCGGGTTGATATCCTGCCCCAATCGAGTATAGATATTCTGGCAGGATTACAGGATGAAGTGCCCGGAGTAGTTTTTGCCGAAATCAAAAAAGTTGCGGAAGAAGAATTTTCCCGCCCTATAGAAGAAATATTCTACCAGGTCGATGAATCGCCGCTGGCTTCTGCTTCCCTGGGACAAGTTCACCGGGGAGAACTGGCTGGTGGGCAAATCGTGGCCATCAAAATACTTCGCCCCGGAATTGAAGAACTGATAGCGATTGACTTGAAAGCGCTTCGTCAAGTACTAAACTGGATAATAAGCTTTACCAACTGGGAAAGTTTTATTGACCTGGAAGCAATATACCAGGAGTTTGAAGAAACCGTATTGGAGGAACTGGACTATATCCGTGAGGCTCATAATGCCGAGACTATTGCGGAAAACAGCCAGCACGATCCCGAACTAATAGTCCCAGGCATATTTTGGGATTATACCCGCAGGCGCGTTTTGACCATGGAATTCAAAGAAGGAATTAAGATTAACAATTTGGCGGTCCTCGACCAGGCGGGAGTGGACCGCCAGGCTATTGCCCGCAGGCTCTTGGAAATCTATGTCAAGCAGGTGCTGGTTGATGGCTTTTTTCATGCTGACCCTCATCCGGGAAATCTTTTTGTTACCAACGATGGCCGCATAATCATGGTCGATTATGGTATGGTAGGCACCATTACACATGAATTGCGGGATCAGCTTCTGGAGATGGTCTTTGCGCTGGTAAAAAGGGACTACCCGAGCGTAGTGGACTACTTGAAAGAGATAGGCTTTTTACGCTTTGATGCCGATAATGAAACCATAACCAGAGCTGTGGGCATATTTATTGAACATGTTTTGGGGAGAAGAAAAGACATGAGCAGTCTTGACTTAACGAGCTTCTTGGAAGACCTGGAAGTCTTGCTGTATGAGCAACCTTTCCAGATTCCAGCCAATTTCACCTTTTTGGGGAGGGCTCTGGGAACCTTGTATGGTATTTGTATTGCTCTGGACCCGCAGATTGACTTTTTGGAGGTGTCCAAACCCTATGTCGACCAGCTTGCTCCGGCTAAAGAAATCTGGAGCCTGGTGAAAGAAAAAACTGCAAATTTCTTTGCCTCTTGGATAGAAATACCACCGCTGATGGAAAAGGTATTGTTGCGGATGGAAAGAGGGGAAATTAAACTAAAGCTCCCCTTGCGCAGTCTTAATGAGAAGATACAGGAAAACACCCGGGCGCAAAAAATGCAGGCCTGGGCTATAGTTTTCGGTTTTTCGCTGCTAAGCTCCATATACCTACTGGCCAATGACTTCATATTTCTATCTCGCTATGCTTTTGCCTTCTCAGCCCTCTCCTTCCTCTTGTTTCTTTACCAAAATCGCTCACCCAAAGCCTGGAAGGCCCCCCACCCCCCGCTTGGGAAGAAAGGCCGAAAAAAGCAGAACAAAAAGCCCTAATATCTCGGCCTTTTGTAAAGCCAAAGCAAATATCCTTATTAACCACCCATGGCCCAGGGACCACAACCACCGATAAAAATAGAAGAAGTTACAAGTGCGAATTTTTTGACGCTGATTAACGCTGATTTATTAAGATTTTATAAGATAGTATTAGCGTAAATCACCCTGCGGGTACCACTGATGCTCCCTGCGGTTGCTATTAAGGTTGCTGCGCCCGAAGGGTCAGCGTCATTAACCCCTCACCCCTTACCCCTCACTCCTCACTTTTCTTACTAATTCTGTATTGCAAAAAAGCACCCCCTTTTAGCGGGTGGGCATAGGGATTTGTAATCTCTGATAAATTCGGCATAGTTGTTTTGATAGCGGCTATGCCGTTTTTTCGTTTGTGGTAGCATCCGGCAAAGCGAACTCACCGATGCAGTTATAAATGATTTTGATGCGTTGCACACGCTTGCCATCAACCTTTTCAGCCTTATACACATAGACTCGTTCCACGAACTCACGGATGATTTCTGCGGTCAATTCCGGAATTTCCGTATATTTGCGTACCAATGTGAGGAAGTGGTCTGCGTTGAGGGCGCTTTCCTTTTCCGTGGCAATGGATGCCCGTAACTCCGCTACTCGCTGTTCAAGGGTGTGCTGCTCGGCTTCATAGTTGGCGGTCATCTTGGCAAAACGCTCATCGCTGATTTTGCCTTCGATGTTGTCCTCGTAGAGCCGCTGGATGATTTCGTCCAGTTTGCGGATGCGCTGTGTGGCTTGTTCCAATTCACGCTTGTTCTCACGCAGGCTCCTGTCCAGAGCCGATTTGGTCTTTTGGGTGACCATTTGCAGGAACTCATCCTCATGCTCTCTGGCAAAAGCGGTAATCCGGCGGATGTCATCAAGGAGTGCCTCCTCGATAACCACATTGCGGATTTGGTGGGAACTGCAGCCACCCTTGATTTTGCGGTAGGTGGCGCACACGAAATATTCCTTGCTGTGTTCCCAGCCACGCCCACGGACTTGGTACAGTTTCGCACCGCAATCGGCGCAGAACAGCATACCGGAAAGGATCGGCATCTCACCCAAAGGTGTGACCCTGCGTCTGCCATCACGGATTTTCTGCACGATTTCGAACACCGCCTCGTCAATGATAGCCTCATGGGTATTCTTGAAAATCTGCCACTGCGATGGGTCATTGTGCATCTGCTTTTTGTTTTTATAGGACTTGCGGTAGGTCTTGAAATTGACCGTATGCCCTATATACTCCATTCTGGACAGGATGTGCGTGACTGTGGTATCCCTCCAAAGGTATGGGTCATCGTAGAACTGTCGCACGGGAGGATTCAAGCCGTTCCGCTTTGCGTGAGACGTGGGATTTTCTATCCGTCTTTCGGTCAGCAGTTTCGCAATCTGTGTGGGGCCGTATCCGTCCATACACAATTTGAAGATTTCCCTGACTACCTTGGCGGCATCCTTGTCCACAAGCCAATGGTGCTTATCGTCCGGGTCTTTTTTGTACCCATAAGGCACATTGGTGCATAAAGGCTTGCCGGACTCACCCTTGGCCTTGAACACCGCACGGATCTTCTTGCTTGTGTCCTTGGCATAGAATTCGTTGAAAATATTGATGAACGGAGTAAAATCGCTGTCTTGCTGATTGGCGCTGTCCACACCGTTGTTGATGGCAATAAAGCGGATGTCGGCATTGGGGAAAATCATCTCTGTGTACATACCGACCTTGAGATAATCACGCCCAAGGCGGCTCATATCCTTTACGATGATTGTACCGACCTTACCTTCGTCCACAAGGGCCATAAGGCGCTGCCAATCCGGTCTGTCGAAGTTAGTCCCGGAGTACCCATCGTCAACGAAATACTGGGTATTACCGAGACCATTGTCGGCGGCGAACTTTTGGAGGATAGCCTTTTGATTCAGTATGGAATTGCTATCGCCTTGCAGTTCATCGTCACGAGAAAGGCGGCAATACAGCGCCGTGATTTTATCCGTTGCAATAGTTGAAGAGTGTCTGTTATTCATTTTGTCCTCCTTTCCGACACTCTTCGAGCGGTACTATATATTCCCGTAATATTGCGAAGAAGTCAAGGGTATTTGGTAATATAAATTCTTACATTTTTGATAACGGCTATGCTGCCGTTTTGGGCGCAGGAGCGGATTCAGCGGCATCCGCAATGAGCCTTTTTATCTTGGCTTTCACAGTCTCTTTGGCAGTGGCGCTGACAGCGGTCTCGATGATACACAGGGTATCGCCGATCTGCTTTTCACGGACGGAGACAGTTGTGTTGTCTGGTATATTCTTCATGGCGGACTCCTTTCTGCCCTATAGGGCGGGTGAAATCTTGGGTGCTTTCCAAAGCGGAAAACGGCGTGGGGCTTGGTGTGCATTTTCGCATAAGTTTTAAGGGGAATAGCCCCTGCAGAACGCTACCCACAGGGGCCTCCCGGTAAATTAGGCGGTCATCTCCATGACCTTGATGGCTTCGGGACGGACAAGTTTTCCGTCAAGGAACTCGTATGCCAGATAGCCGATGCAGTCCTCCAGAGCATACTGCTCGGTGAGGGTACGGATGCTGAGAGGACGGCGGTCCACGATCCAGTAGTAGGAGAAGTCACCGAAGGCGATAGGCTTAGCCCCGGTTCCGGCAGAAGGCATGAACTCGGAAATGCAGACCTTCTTGCCGAGGATGGTATCGTTGGCGTGATTCCAGATGTAATTGCCGCCGTCATCCTTGAGGGTGCGGAGTGCCAGCGCAGTCTCATCATTCATGAGCCACACGCCGTTTCTGCGGTACTCCGGCTTGACAGAGAAGAACAGCTTGACCACATCCTCGTAGGTGATGGCATTAGTGGTAACACCGACCTCTGCACCGCCGGACGCAGCGAGGATGCCCGTGGGCATATTCTCTCCGGTGCCGTTGATGAAGCCGTTATCCTCGGCTCTGCCAAAGTTCTTGGCCAGACGGGAAACGAGGTAGTCCTCAATCTTGAAGGTAGCGTCCTTAACGAATGCCTCCTCCAATTTCAGGAATACCACCAGCTTGTGGATTTTGAGGGCGATATCGTTGAAATCTCCCATGCCGTCAGCAATGGGGATGGTGCCGCCTTCCTCAACCCATGCCGCCACATCATTGCCGTTTGCGGTCTTGATGTTGTAATTGTAGTTGTAGGCACGGATGTCGGTAGCAAGGCTGCGGAACAGACCTTCCTTTTCCAGTGCAGCCATATATCTGCTCTGGCCCTTGGGATTGAGGGTGAGAGCGCCGGAGCGATTATCCACGCCCTTGGAAACCTGCTCCTTATAGCCCTGCTTGCCACGGAGAGCGTCCCAGAAATGAGTTTCGTAGTCGCTGCCGGTGATGTGGGGCAGCATCTCAGAATAATTCTTCATAATGTGTTCCTCCTATTAAATGTTCTTGGAAGGGGCCAGATACAGCCCCATCTTGTCGCAGTAATCTGCAAGGTCTTTGCAGTCCATCTCGAATACCACGGTGCCTCTGTCGGCACGAGTGATATAAGGCTCCTTGTGGATTTCCAGAGAGATGTTCTCCGGGGAGTACACGGTGATGGTGCCGTGCTTGTTAATGTGTTTTTCGATGTATGCCTTGGTCGTTTTCATAAGAAATACCTCCATAATGTTTGAATTAGGGTTAATTACCCCTTTGAATACGCGATTTTGTGCGTGAGACCCCACGCCCGTTGTCCGAGCAAAAAGGTGTAGAGATTTGACCCGCCCCTCCACGGGTATGGGGCACGCGCCGTGGTGTTAGACCGAGATGACAGGCTTCAAGCACAGATGGCGCTTGCGGTAGAATTCCATAAGTTCGTCATAATCCTTGAAGGTGAACTTGCTATAGCCGCCGTGCATGATGATGTTGTACTGCTTGGTGAAGGTGACAGTAGTGCCGTCCTGTCGGTAGAGAGTGATGGAATCGTGCTTGCGGAAATGCTCCTGCAAGAATTCCTTGGAAACCTTGTTAGTCATAATGTTTTCCTCCTTAATCGTTGGTGCAGGTACTGCATACATACAGTCCCAGCTTGGTTTCGTTGATGTCCCGGCTGATGCAGCACATCGTTTTACCGCAGAGTGGGCAACGGACGCTGAATGCCGTGGCCGGGCGTTTGGTTTTGGCGTAGAGTCTGTAGTGGTGAGGCACCAGTTCCTCTAACCACAGTTGGCTCTGTGCCTTGATGGATTGACTGTCGGTGACAGGGAACATAGGCATTTTCTCCGTTCCGTCTGTATCGCAGTCGATGAGCGGGTAGTACTTGACTTCGGTCATGGCTTAATCCTCCATTCCGTCGGCATCGGCACTGAGACCTTGGCTGAATGCCAGTGCTTCTGCCTTTGTGCCGAAGACCACGGAAGAAAGACCGTACTCTACTTTCCAGATATCAACGAATTTGTGGTGAGAGACCAAGACCAAGCAGTCATTTCTGCTCTTGAAAAGATTGGTACACTCATAGTTGCCATGAGAGAAGTCTGCGGGATCAAACCCACGGATTTTAGGTTTTGTGCCGTAGTAAAATCTGTGTTTCATTGCTTTTGGCTCCTTTCGGTAGATTTTGGTTATTGGGTCACAGGGCGCTATACAATCATAGGCACCACCTCCTTTCAGCCTTGGGGCAATGTGGCAAGTAATTATGGTAGATTTCAAGATTTGTTTTTCTATAGAAAAAACCTATAATCATCTGCCACATTGCCCCAAGCAGTGTGATTATGTCAGCGGCGGGATGTCGGTGATGAGCCGATAGCCGATGAGCAGTGTGGTTTTTTCTCCACCCCTCTTGGGGCGCTTGCGGACTACCTCGGCAAAAGCCTGTAGACCCTGTTTAAAGTTTTTCATTCCCTCTGGGTAGGTGCCGTTCTCTTGGCACCATTCCTTATACCGGGCATAGACCCGTGCAGTCATGACCTCGGCGGTATCGTCCGCCACAAGGCTGTCCTCAAAGAACAGCGCCATCTTGTCACTATCGTGCTGATAGCGTTCTGTGGCATCTTTCACGGATTTCGGAAGGAACAGTCCCTCGGTCTGCAGCAGTCGGTATCCCTCAAGCAGCCAGTTGAGGATGGCGCTCTGGACATCTTCCTCGGCAAAACGGCGCTTCAGCGTGGTGTCACGGGAGTGTTCATCAAAATGCCTGTCGAAGGGTATAATGATAATTCGGTCACTGGAGAACAGGGTCATATCGTTGATGACCGGGAGGAAGTTGGCGTTGACATAGATTTTGAACTGCGGCTGAAAGTCAAAGCTGTTCTCATGGAGGTAGCGGGCATTGAGGGTATCATTGCCCGTCATGGCTTTGACCTTGGCGGCATCAAGCACCATGCCTTTTCCCGGCTCCGGGATATTTACAAAGCGAACACCTGCAAGCCGGGCCACATCCTCGCTCGGCTGTGAGCCGTTGGTGTAGCTTTTCATAGCGATGGTTTCCGGGCGGGAAGCGCAGCCATAATCCCCAAGCACCTTCAGTACGCTCTCGCACAGAGTGCCTTTGCCGTTGCGTGTGGTGACTCCGTAGAGGATGGTCATGCATTCATGGCGGGTGTCCCCGGTAAGGCCGTAACCGAGGATTTTCTGCAGGAACTTGGCTCTGTCGGCATCACCGCTCATGATTTCGTCAATGTAGCTGGCAAAGCGCCCGGAATAGGCCATTGGGTCATATACCACAGGACTTTTCTTCGTGAGAAGGTCGGTGCTACGATGTTCGGTAAACTCTCCGGTGTCGATATGAAGGGTGCCGTTCTTGCAGTTGAAGATGTAGATATCTGCATCAAAGCTGCCGTAGGATATGGGATGATGCACCTGTGCGTCCTTGAGGATATTGACCCGGTTGGAGTGGCTCTGCCAACGGCTGGCGTATTTCATGTAGGACTTGCGCTTATCCTCATCCTTGATTTCAAGGGCGAAGGTGTACATGAGGTTGGCAAGATCCATGCAATATTTCATGGCACAGAGGTTGCCCGTATCCGGCTGCCACACTCCGTTCGCATAGTGAAACCACATCTTCCGCTCCGGCACATAACGCAGTCGGTCTTGGAAGAAGTCTGCGAAGATGTGTCCGGCGCCAATGTCGTTCCACGGGTACTTGGAGGAGTCCATTGGGTCAAGTTCCTTCAGCCACTCCACACCGAAGTCCTCGGCGGCGGAGCGTGGGATGATAGGCTTGTAGTAGTCGGTCATACGGGACACCATCTTATTGATGACGGTGTTTCCGTAGCTGTCGACCCCACGGAGGCTATCCCATTTTTCACGCATCAAGCAGGACTGACGGAACAGCCTGTCCATCTGCGCCTTATCACCGCTGCACCAGAATGCCAGAATGGAAACCAGTGCGGCATCCGCTTCGCTTTGGCTCTTGTACCCGGTGATATCTCCATTCCACAGGCGGGTGAACTTCTCTCCGTTTTTGGAGGATGCCGCCTTAACGATGACTTCATCATCACTGAGGTAGCTTTCGCCGGGAGCAGCCACGGCGGGTGTGGGCGGTGTAGGGCGTTGCATATAGGTATCGAGCAGCCATGTGAGCGCCTCTGCCGTTTCTGCTACATCTGCGCCGTTGATGGTGTTCCCGGTCACGGTGAGGAATCTGTTGGTGTGGCCGGGGATGTAGACCTCGATGTTGCCCTTCTTGATGTAGTAGGTCTGGGTATCGTACTCAAAGCTGTCCGGTAGCAAAGCGAAGATGCGAATGCCTTCGCCAGAGGGACTGATTTCAATGTAGGTCACATTGAAGCGGTCTACGATTTCCTGCGCCCACGGGAGCAGCTTGCCTTCCTCCATGCAATGGTCGAGGTCGATGCCCACGATCCTGCCACAGACGCGGATGCCGATGCCGTCATAGCCTGTTGCGGATGCCGCAGTATCAAAGGCTACGAATGTGGTCGGGTCATCCACATTGGCTTTGCGTTTTGTGCCGGACATATACGGCACCTTGGTTTGGCTGCCGTCCCGCAGTTCGTATCTCCAGTTGCAGAACTGGCCGTTGTCCTTTAAGTACTGCGGTATTTTTTCAAATTGAACTTGCACTGTGTGTGCCTCCTTTCGTTTGTTGCTCCTTACACTTCCTAATGGAAACGAGAGGAGCGTTTCGGAAAAAATTGCGGAAAATATTTTGAGGAAATTTTCTCCCTTCACTTACTACCGGGAAATGCAACCCCTCTGCTTAATAGCCACGGGAGCAGTCAAAACTTGAGAGTCTTTAAAAAATTTCCCTTCCACTTACCACCGGACACGAGTTTGCCGTTTGGCCCCTAAATCGGAGAAATTTCTTCCCCTGTTCACTTGGGAGAAATGTCAAACCCCGGCGGGTGTAGCCTCTTCACTCACTACCGAGAAATTCAACCCCTCTGCCTATAAGCGAAAATCCCGTAGGAATCGAACCCCCTCCGTGTGATTTTTCTTCTCCGCATAGACCCATCTGTACAGGAATCCACATTTTGGCCGAAAGAATTTGAAATTTTCCCTCTTATCTTTCTAAGGGGATTCTCTTGGGCGTTTTCCGGAGCATTGAGAAAAAACTTAAGATTTCCTCTCCTCACTACCCTTTGGAGATGGTGGAGCCGTTTTGACGAAGGTTTTTGAAAAAATTTTCTTTACACCCACCACTGCGGATGAGAGATGCTGATTTACGAAGGTTTTGAAAATTTTTTCTCCTCAGTTAGCACTTGGTCAGCACAGGGCCGTTTTGACGAAGGTTTTTGAATTTTTTCTCTCTACACCCATCACTGTGGATTAGAATGCCGTTTGGAAAAAATCCAGAGAAGTTTTTTAAGATTTTTTCTTCCTCTACTACAAGCCGGAAAAGTCAACCCTCTGCTTTAACACTGGAGAAGGTTTGTGATTTTGAGCGGAAAAAGGCAAAAAATAAGCCGAAGCACCTTAACGGCACTCCGGCAGATTGCGGATACATTATAATTAGAAGAAATGTTACAAAGTTTTTCTGGGTGGGTAATTGAAAATTTCACTTTTGCGTGATATAATAGATGGTATAGGACAAGGAGGTCGAAACATGGCTGTTAGTTATAAGAAGTTACTGCATATGCTGATTGATAAAGATATGACCATTGCCGACCTGCAGAAGCAGGCTGGCTACAGTGCAAACATTTCCACCCGTCTGCGAAACGATACCTATATTTCGCTTGAGTCGGTGGAGAAGATTTGCCGGGTCTTGAATTGCAAGATGGATGAGATTATAGAATTTGTGCCGGAGGGCAAGAACGGAGGAAAAGATAATGCCTAACCTATCCCAAGTGAAGCGTGAGCGCATGATGGCGTTCTTGCAGAAAATCAAGGATGAGCATCGTGATGATGACGATATCCTTATCGCCCTCGGTGAAATCGAAAGTGAACTCAATGCCAAGAAGTATGGTTTAGTGTGGGAGCAGCACGAAGAGGCCGTGGATGTGATGATGCGCGACAACATCCCGGTATTTACTGAAGATATGGATAGAGAAATTACCGCCGCCGCAGGTGGGGTCTATAATTTTATCCTCGAAGGTGATAATCTGCACTCCCTCCGTCTACTTGAAAAGACCCACAAAGGCCGTATCGATGTTATCTATATCGATCCGCCGTACAATCGCGGCAAGGATGATTTTGTGTATGACGATGATTATGTAGGAACAGAAGACTCTTTCAAACATTCCAAGTGGCTTTCCTTTATGGAGAAAAGATTACGCATAGCTTATCAGTTGCTTTCCGAGGACGGCTTAATGTTTGTTTCCATCGACGATAATGAACAGGCTGCATTAAAAAATCTTATAGACGATATCTTTTCAGAAGATAATTTTATTATCGCCATGCCTCGTATTACAAAGAAGAGCGGTAAAACAACAGGTTCGTTTTCAAAAAATCACGATTATGTGCTTGTATATACCAAACAAAACAAAGATATCTTTGTGATGGAGGAACATATCGACCCCGCATTTTCCTATGAGGATGAATGGGTAGGTGAAAGAGGTAAATATAAACTGAACCAGACTCTCGATTATGACAGTTTATCCTATAGCGCCAGTTTGGATTACCCTCTTACAGTCGATGGCGAAACATTTTATCCCGGAGGAGATAAAGCGCTGTGGGAAGAGCGTCAGCGAGGCAATCACAGACGGGCTGACTGGGCATGGCGCTGGAATCCCAAACTTTTTGAATTTGGCTATAATAACGGCTTTGTTGTTATTAAACGGAAACCGGATGGATCGGCTCGCATATACACAAAAACCTATCTAAACGCAAAGATACAGAAAGATGGGAATGGAGGCTATTACATTGAGTATACAAAGCGCACGAAGCCGTTAAGTTCAATAGGGCTTGTCGATAATATGTATTCTAATGATAACGCAAAAAAGGATTTAGCAGAGTTCGGTCTCGGTGATGAATTTGAATACTCCAAACCTGTAGAGCTGATAAAGCGGCTTATTAAAAACCATTATAACAAGAATGGCATTATTTTGGATTTCTTTGCAGGAAGCGGAACAACAGCACAGGCTGTTTTGGAATTGAATGTCGAAGATGGTGGGCACAGGCAATTTATTCTCTGTACCAATAATCAAAATAACATTTGCGAAAAAATCACTTATAAGCGTTGCCGAGATGTCATTACCACATACGATTTTGAAAAAAGTGTCCGCACAATGCTACTTGAACGAAAAATCAAGGTGAGCGATCTCGGAAAGCCTGATATTCCTGACGAAATCAAGGCAGTCAAAGCAGAATACAAGGATGCATATAGTAAATTTGCTACTGAAATCAGTGATTCTTATTTGTATGTATACGGAATTACTGTGTTTGAAAAAATGCATGGTATTCCCGCTAACCTAAAATATTATCGCACCGATTTCGTTTCAAAGGATGAGGAGTATCTCTCCGATGCACTTCTGGAGCATATTGCGGAAATGGTGCAGCTTGAACATGGCGTGAAGATTGATGGCAGCCGCTATCTCATTGTGATGGACGATGATGAGGCTGATGCGCTTCTGGCCCATTGGGAGGACTACCCGGATGTACAGGCTCTGTATGTGTCCCGAAATGTACTGTTCACAACGGAGCAGAACGCTCTGCTTGCCGGAACAGAAATTCATATTATCCCGGATTACTATTTTAATTTTGAACTGAAGGAGGTAGGCGAAACATGGTAAACGGCATTGCAATCGACCTGTTCGATTTCCAAGAAAAAGCGGTCATTAAGCTGCTCGATATCGTATCCGATAGCCGTAGCAAGCAGACTGTGACCATCAAATCGCCTACAGGCTCCGGCAAGACCATTATGCTGATTGACTTCATTGAGGAATATCTCACGAAAGTCAACAGCCAGACTGCCTTCATCTGGCTTTGCCCCGGTAAGGGTGATCTGGAGGAACAGAGCCGCCAGAAGATGCGCAAATTTGCTCCCCACCGCCACACGCAGAATCTCTTTGATGCACTGCAGGCGGGATTCGATACGGAAAGCACCACCTTTATCAATTGGGAGTTGGTAACGAAAAAAGGCAACACCGCCATCCGTGACAGTGAGCGCAAAAACCTTTTTGACCGCATTGCGGATGCACACCGGGCCGGAACGGAATTCATCGTGATTATCGATGAGGAGCATTCCAATAATACGGCAAAGGCCAAGAGCATTATTGATGCTTTCTCCGCCCGGAATATCATTCGTGTCAGCGCCACTGCCGTGGAAAATAAGCGTTATGAGTATTTTGAGATAGACGAGGTTGATGTTATCGGAGCGGGCCTTATCACAAAGGCACTCTATGTCAACGAGGGTCTCACGGACGGCATGGAGGTCGCAGACGATTATGATGCTCTGCTCGACCTTGCCGATGCGAAGCGCAAGAGCATCGCTGCCCGGTACAAAGAACTCGGCAAAGGGACCCGTCCGCTCGTGCTGATTCAGTTCCCCAACGGACAGCCGGAAACCATCCGTGCCGTTGAGCGCAAACTGGAGAGCATGGGCTACACCTACGATAATGGTATGGTGAGCATTTGGATGAGTGAGGACAAGCGTGATCTGCCGGAAAACCTCACCGACAACGATGCTACACCCGTGTTCCTACTTATGAAACAGGCCATCAGCACTGGCTGGGACTGCCCTCGCGCAAAAATACTCGTTAAGCTGCGTGAAGGCATGAGCGAGAGTTTTGAAATCCAGACCATTGGTCGTATCCGCCGTATGCCGGAGGCAAAGCACTACGAGGATGACCTTCTGGACTTCTGCTTCGTGTACACCTTCGATGAAAAATATAAGGCTGGGCTGCTTTCCGAGGTGGACAAGGCATACGAGACCCGCAGACTGTTCCTCAAGGATAAGTGCAAGACCTTCACTCTGGAAAAGCAAATCCGTGACCTCGATTTTGATGGTCTGGGTGAGCGTGAGGTGCTGATAAAAATCCACGAGGCTCTTGTGAAAAAATATAAACTCGGCAGCGATAAGAAAATGAACAAGATGCTGCTCCAAGATGCCGGGTACATCTTTGGTGCCGAAATCCACGGACAGGCTCTGCAGGGGCAGTTCGTCCGTACCTCTTCCGTTGCCGAAGGCCATAACTATATTACCACTCACAAGCGTGTGGATACCCATAAGCACGGTATCTATCTCATGCACAGCGTGGACGCTATCAAATCCGCTATCGGTATGGCCCAGAACAAAGTAAAAACCATTCTGGAGCGCCTATTCCGTAAAGGCGGCAATCCGACAAGAAAGCTGATTGCATTGGAAACTGCCGAATTCTACGCTTTTGTTATCAATAATCAGCACAAACTGAAAGAGGAATTCCGTGAGGTTACGGCGCAGATGGCGCAGCAGATGAGTTTGTATCTCCATCCGAAGACCAGTGTGTTCCGTATCCCGGAGCAGGATTTCTTCAAGTATGACCCCGGCGTTAAGAGCGAGGTCGAATATCTCTCCAACGCCTATCATGAATACACCTCCGGCTTTGCCACAAGTCTTGTTCGCAGCACCTGCGAAATGCTGTTTGAGCAATATAGCGAAGGCAGGGATGATATCGAGTGGGTCTACAAAAACGGCGATACCGGGCAACAGTACTTCTCCATCGTATATGTGGACGGCATCCAGAAGCAGTGGCTTTTCTATGCTGACTACATCGTGAAGAAGAAGGACGGCACCATTTGGGTCATCGAGACCAAAGGCGGCGAAAGCCACGGGGCCAATAAAAACATCGATGCACAGATTGAAAATAAATTCAATGCATTTAAGGCGTATGCTGCCGATAAGGGTCTGCATTGGGGATTTGTGCGAGACAAAGACAATCAGCTTTATATCAATAATACAGAATTTGCCATCGATATGGCAGATGAACATTGGGTGCCATTAGCGCAGGAATTTTAGTTCCATATAAAACCTGCAGGCTTGAGACCACACCGGGATTTTCCTCGATGTGGTCTTTTTTTGTCTGTGCGAGGGTGACTCATGGAGCCGGAAATAATGCGGTTTCGGCCCCATTTGCCATAAATATCGAGAAAGGAGGATTTTTCATTATGAGCAGAGAGGAGGTTTTTCCAATGGCGCATTTACGGGCATTCAGCTACAAAACTAACGGAGGCTACTGATTATGGCGAGAAAATTAGATGCGGAGCGTATCGAACAGGCTCGTCATCAATCACAGAAAACTGACCGCCGGGAGCAGGAAAAACAGCACATCCGGGAGACCATCGAAAGGAACAGAAAAGGCGAACGCAAGGTTACCGTCATCATGCCGGAGCGAAAGGAATATGCGTACCAATATGCCGCAAAAGTCCGTGTGGCGGCATATTGTCGTGTCAGCACCGCTGAAGAGGCACAGGCTGGCAGCTTTGAGATGCAGGTGCAGCATTTCACGTCCGAAATAGAAAGCAATCCCATGTATGAGATGGTGAAAATCTATACGGACGAGGGCATATCCGGCACTTCGGTCGATAAGCGCAAAGGCTTTCTGGAGATGATCGAGGATGCAAAAGCGGGTAAAATTGACCTCATTCTTACGAAGAGTATCAGTCGCTTCGGCAGAAACATTGTCGATATACTGACCACACTGCGTGAGCTGAGTGACCTCCCGTCTCCTGTGGCGGTCAATTTCGAGTCGGAGGGTATCAATACCAGTGACGGCAAAAACAGGCTGATAATCTCCATCCTGTCGGCTCTGGCTGAATTGGAGAGTCAGCAGAAAAGCATCGCCATCAAGGAAGGTATCCGCTACCGAATGCAGGAGGGACTGTACAAGTTCACTGTTCGGAACACCATTGGCTATTACCGAGACTACACGGGCCGGGTAAAAATCGAGCCTGCGGAGGCGGAAATAGTCCACTACATTTACGACAGCTTCGTGGAGGGCGCATCGGTGTAGGAAATCGCTGATGCCCTTACGAAGCAAGGAATTCGCTCTCCCAAGGGAATGGAGAGATGGAATTCAAGCACAATCCGTAGCATCCTCAAGAACGAGAAATACTGCGGAGATGTCCTGTATCAGAAAACATACACGAAGGACTACCTTACCCATAAATCCGTGAAAAACCGGGATGTGCTGCCACAGTATCACTGGGAGAATGACCACCCGGCAATCATCAAGCGTGAGCAGTGGGATAAGGTACAGGTACTCCTTGCTGCCAAGCAGGGCCGGGGCCACAGGCAGATTGGTGAAATCAAGAAGAAATTCACCGTTGCCCGTGTGAAAACTGGTGTGCTGCGTGGCTATTTCCTTCTGGATGCGAACTGGACAAAGGACGAAAGAGAACAATTCATAAAAATCATTGAGAGCGTCAATGACCTCGAAAACGAGTAGACGCAGAAAGGACAATTACTATGGCTATCAATTTTAAGGAAATCAATCTGTCTGTTATCGACATCACCACCAACGCTGCCCCGGACATCTTCATCAACCAGAAGGGCATCACCTTCACCAAGCGTGTTCTGGAGGATTTGAACTACCCGCAGAATGTGCAATACTGCATGGATGCGGAGAAGAAGGTCTTTGCCATCCGTGTTTGCAAGAGCAACGAGGCCAAAGCTACGGCATTCTCCAAGCCTCGTGGGGAGCAGACGGCAACGCTGTCCTGCAACAACAAGAATATCCACGATGTGATTACCCACATGATTCCCGGCTACGATTCCACCAAGCGTTACAAGGTGAGTGGTTATTTGGATGCGGAGAGCCGTGTCCTGTACTTTGATATGACCGAGGCGGAGGTTTCTATGTTCCGAGCGTCCGATAAGGCCGAGTAAATAAGGACGGCCACACCCAATGACAGCTTGTTTGCGGGTGTGGCTTTTTTACGCAGAAAAAGACCACACTCAAGGTTTTACCCTTTGGTGTGGTCTTTACTCTTGTGTCCGCCCGAAGAGAATCGGTCAAAAATTAGTTTTTTACGCTAATCCCTAACCGCAACTCCCTTTTTTGGGTGTTTGTATACCCTGACAAAATACTTGTATTTTTATGTAGAAATATATGATAAGATGTAAGTAATAACGCACGGAAAATCCAGGACTAATGCCTTAGTTTATCCAGAAAACAACTGAGGGTAAAAGAGCACCAAATTATCAGTTTCTAATGTTTAATAAAGCTTACTGGGCGGTGATAAATTGTCGAATAAAGACGAATTTATTAAAAACCTTTCTTCTGAAGATGAAAGGGAAAGAGCGTTTGCGGTAGAAGACATTGTTTATGAGGGAATACCGGAAGCTATTGACTTGCTGGTAGCACAGCTGGAAATAGAATCCTCTCAATTTGTCCGCGAAGTAATCATTAGAAATCTTCGGATCCTGTCAAGTTCAGAACTGGTAGAAAAGACCATCCCTCTTTTGCATAGTGATGATGCCTTCATTCGCAATGCGGTCATTGAGATACTTTCGGAGCAGGATGAACTGGCAATTTCCTACATAGAACCTTTGCTGGATAATCCGGATAAAGATATCAGAAAATTTGCCGTTGATATCCTTTTTCAGCTGCAGAGTACTCACTCGGCTGCAGTTATCGCCCGGGGCCTGGATGATCCGGATATTAATATTAAAATAACCGCGGCAGAATACTTGGGAAGATTAGAGGCCAGGGCTCATATTGCTGGCATTAATCGGCTTTTTCTTAACAGTAGGAATTTACTTTTACGCTGTACCTGTTTAGAGACTATGGCCATACTGGGCGATGAGGAATCTGCCCGTCTGGTTGCCGAGTTTTATCCTCAACCTGAGCAAATAAATGAACTGGAGTTGTATTCATATTTAAAATACTTGGCTCGGCAGGGAAAGGAAGAGTACCTTCCTTTTGTTTTTTCACTAATGAAAAGTAAAGGGAAATTAATGGCCAAAGAGATAATCAACACTATTGAGGGTATACTGCGGCGAAGTGGTGCTGTTTATTTACCTGCGGGGATGGTGGAGGATCTAGCCCTTTATATTGCCAGTGACATCAATGTAATCAACAAATATGAATTGCTGGTTTTCCTGGGTCATTTTAAAAACTCCGAAATTGGGCCGTTGCTGGCCAGTTATGCCTGTTCTGCTGAAAAACTCTTGTGTCTGGGTGCGGTTGAGGGCTTGGGATTTTTAGGCGATCCGGAGCAACTCCCTTTGTTGCTGGAACTTAAGAAGCAGATTGGAGACGATGAATTATTGGAGGCCGTTGGAAAAGCGATTATACAACTGGCCCCGGTGAGGTGATGCATATGGACTTATCTACGGAAGATTTTATTGCTATTAGAAATTTGATTTATGAGCGCACCGGAATGCATTTCGGAGAAAACAAGATTTACTATTTCAAAAAACGGCTGCAAAAAAGAATGGAAATAAACCAGCTGCAAAAAGTAAGCGAATATATTAAACATTTGAAGTTTTACGATAGGGATAATCGTGAATTTCAGGAACTAATTAACCTCATTACCATAAATGAAACCTATTTTTTTCGGGAATTCAGCCAATTAGAAATATTTGCTGAAGTCTGTTTACCCGAAGTATTAGAGAAAAAGCGAGCCAAAAGCGACCCAAACCTGCGTATATTCTCCGCTGCTTGTTCTTCCGGTGAGGAACCTTATACCCTGGCTATTATCCTTAAAGAAATGCTGGAAGACTTCCACAATTGGAATGTAGTGGTAAAAGGAGCAGACATCGATGAAAATGTAATAAAACAAGCGCAGCGTGGAATATATGATAGCCGTTCGGTAAAAGATGTTCCTCCCCCCTACCTGGAAAAATACTTTTCGAATCCTTCCCCAGGTAGGTTTATGGTAAATCCGGAAATTAGGAATATGGTGGTTCTGGAACAATTAAACCTTATGGAACGCCGGGCTTTACGCAATGAGCGATATTATGATTTTATTTTTTGCCGAAACATGTTGATTTATTTTGATGAATACTCCCGCAAACAATTGGTAGAAAAGTTCTATGCCATGCTCAACAAGGGTGGATATATATTTTTGGGACATGCCGAATCTCTTAGCCGTATCTCTACGGCTTTTAAAATTAAACGAATGAATGGTCATCTTATGTACCAGGCTTGAGGAGGGATATAGTGGCAAAGAAGAGGATAATAGTAGTAGATGATTCCGAGATGATTCGCAACTTCCACTGTTATATCTTAAAAACGGCAGGGTTTCAAGTAATGAGTGCAGTGGATGGGGCTGACGCCCTGGAAAAAATATACAGCAGCGAAGAACCGATTGATATGGTGGTAACAGATATTAATATGCCCAATATGGATGGTTATACCTTCATTGAGCGTTTGCGCGAAGACGAGCAGTATGAAGAGATTCCCATCATTATTATTTCAACGGAAGATGAACTGAAGGACATGGAAAGAGGTTATGAGGCGGGGGCCAATATCTACATTGTCAAGCCCACTGAGCCTGAAGTTATGGTAGAAAATGTACGGATGTTGATGGAGTAATAACAGGAATTAGCCAGTATTGATTATGTTGGTAAAACTTGAATTTTGGTTCAGCGAGTGGTTTGTGGAAAGGCAGGCTGGAATCGGATGAAATACGTCTTTGACCCTGATGATTTGGAGATATTGCAGGGAATCGTAGAGGAATCAAGTGAACACCTGAACGGGATTGAAGAGGGCATACTGAAGTTGGAAGCTGAATTTGATTCCGAACAACTGGACGCAGTATTCCGAGCTATGCACTCGGTTAAGGGTGTAGCTGCATTTCTGGATTTAATCCCCATCAAAGACACCGCCCATTCCCTGGAGTCTTTTATGACCGATATGAAAAAAGGTCTGTATCCGGTTACTTCGGAGATAACCGATATCCTTCTTAAGGGAGTGGATATTCTCCAATTACAAATTCGGCAATTGGGGGAGCATGTCAAGAAACTGGAGGCCAATCCTCCCCGGGAAAAATTTGAACTGCTAATAAAAGAGCATGGTTTTCAAGAATTTATTCAGGAAGCTGAAGTTCTAAGAAATAATACATTGGAGAACCGGGAAAGCGCTCAGGAGGAGAGCTGTGACTCTGAAATCCAGGTGGAATGTGAATTGCCGGAATCGGTCGCCAATGTTATGAAAATAGAGATTTCGTCTTTTCGTGAACAACTCCTGCAGGATTTTTTTGAGGAAACCGGCGAACACCTGGATACTATTGAAAAGAATTGTGTGGAATTGGAAAAACAGCCCGAAGATTTGGAACGCTTGAATGCCATCTTGCGTGGCTTTCATAGTATAAAGGGTGCGGCAGGGGTAATAAACAGCATGCAGGAAGAAGAAACCCCTGATGACCCCTTTGAGAAGATAAAATCTTTAAGCCATGCCGCCGAAAGCTTGCTACAAACTTTTCGCAACCAACAAGCCCCCCTTTCTTCCCCGGTGATAGATCTTATCCTGGAAACAGTAGATAGGACAGCTGCGCTCAGCCAAATGGTTCAAGGTATAGAAAGCGAAGATTTGCCTATCGAGGACCTGCTAAGCCGGATCAATGCCCTGAGTGAGGCGGATAAGGAAGCGAATCAATCCATTATTTCGGGTCCGGTCGAGAGTATACCCCGGCAGCTCAAGGCCTTTGTCAATATAACGAATCAAGCCCTGGAGTCCATGGAAAGCATTATTAGTTCTGCCCGGGAGGATACACCTATCAGCCGTAAGAGGGTTAAACAGTACCTGCGGGCACTAAATAGTATTGCTTCCTCCAGTCGATACCTGGAATATGAGGATATATTTGAGCTTATTGCTTCCCATACCCAGTATCTTAACGACCTGATCCCTGGGGAAGACCTGGTAAATCCGGGGCTTATTAAAGAATTGAAGAGCCATCATGGGCAAATAAAAAAGCTCTTGGGAGATAAGGTAGCCGATATTAAGGATTTGCTAAGCAATGTACCCCTGGAATATGGAGAAAAGAGAATCGGAGAAATCCTGGTGGCCCAGCAAAAACTCAGCCAGGAGGAGCTAAACGAGGCGTTAGCCCAGCAGAAAAAAATCGGTGAAATCCTGGTCGATAGTGGTAAGGTAGAACCCGAGGATGTGGAACGGGCTTTACTGGAGCAGCAGTTGGCCCGGGAAAAAAGCAAGGAAGTCCCCGAACCGGCCCGAGCTTCAAGTGATATAGGGGGACAGTCCATCCGGGTTAGCCAGGATAAAATGAATCGCCTGATGAATATGATCGGAGAACTTTTAATTTCCAAAAACCGGGTTTTCCACCTGGCCAGTAAAATTGGACTGGAGTACCAATTACCGGGACTGGCCCGGGAAGTGAAGGATATTGCTGCTGAAGTAGCCAGGATATCCGATGAGCTGCAGGATGCTATAATGTCGGCCCGCATGGTTCCGCTTAGAATCTTGTTCCAACGCTATCCCCGGACTATTAGAGATATCTCCCGCAAAGCCGGAAAAAGCGTGGATCTGGTGGTGCTGGGAGAAGAAACGGAACTGGATAAAACGGTAATTGAAGCCATCAATGACCCCTTAGTACATATGTTGCGCAATGCTGTTGACCATGGAATTGAAGCTCCAGATAAGCGGGAAGCCCAGGGCAAGCCTCGCCAGGGTAAGATATATTTGAAAGCTCGTTACCAGGGCAACAGTGTAATAATTGAGATTTCCGATGACGGTAAAGGTATGAATCCTGAGGAGATCAAGCTCAAGGCTCTGGGTAAGGGCTTGATAAGACCGGAACAGATTGAAAGCATGAGTAATGAAGAGGCCTACCAGCTTATTTTTCTACCTGGTTTCAGTACCCGCGAGGAAGTTAGTGAGCTTTCCGGTCGGGGGGTAGGCATGGATGTGGTCAAAAACAATATTGAGCAGGTCGGGGGAACGGTGACCATGTCCAGCCAGTTAAACCAGGGCACGAATTTCTTGCTTAGAATACCCCTTTCCATGTCCATTATTCGGGGTCTGATGGTAAAAATGGGTTCGCAAAGTTTTATTCTCCCGCTAGATAGCATTGAAGAAACCGTGAAACTACCCGCCAATAAGATTAGAAGCTACAAAAAAATCAAAATAGCTGATATACGGGATGAAATCGTTCATCTCATCTACCTTAAAGATTTGCTGAGTTTAAAAGAGGATTTTGCTGCTCCGGTAATTACTTTCGATATGCGGATTCCAATTGTAGTTATTAATTATGATGGCAACAGGTTTGGACTGGTTGTAGATTCTTTTCAGCACGAACAGGAATTTGTAGTAAAAACGCTGGCAGAGGAGCTAGCGGCCTTAAAGCTCTATACTGGTGCTACTATAATGGGCGATGGCAGTGTGGTTTTAATTCTGAATCCTGGACAGCTTTACCAGCTATTCCTGTTGCTTGACTATGGAGGATAGATAATGACGACAACTATTGCTCTGGCCAACCGCAAGGGCGGAAGCGGCAAGACCACCAGCACATTGAATATTGCGGATGGACTGGCCCGAAAGGGCTACCGGGTTCTAGTAATAGATGCCGATTCCCAGGCCCAGGCCACAACCGGATCTGGGATTCTGCCCCACCAGCTGGATATGAGCATTTATCAACTTCTTCACCTGGCAGCCAAAAATGAACTCTCCAAGGACTCCATCCATAATACTATTATCCAGGAAGCCAAAAGTTTCGATCTTATTCCTTCCCAGGCTGACTTATCGGCCCTGGAAATCGAATTGAGTTCAGTAGTAGGGCGAGAATCCCTAATGCGTAGTCTATTAATGGAATTGGAAAAGGATTACGACTTTATTATAATAGATCTGCCCCCTTCGTTGGGCTTAATAACCGTTAATGGATTAACTGCATCCGATTGGCTCTTAATACCAATAGAATTAAGCTTCTTGTCCATGGACGGCCTGGCGCAAATGATGGGGGTGCTCTATCGCGTAAATGCCCAGCTTAATCCGGCATTGAGGCTTCTGGGGATTCTGCCGGTGAAGTGTGATTTGCGAACCAACCTGGCGCGTAGTGTAAAGGAAGAAGTGGAAAATAACTTTGGCTTGGAGCGGCTTCTTCCCCTGGTCAGGAACGATATTAAATTGGCTGAAGCTCCCAGCTTTGGCAAGAGTATTTTTGAATATGCCCCCGGCTGTCGTGGAGCTATGGATTACCTGCAAGTGGTGGAAACTATTATAGCCAGGAGTGTAAGAACATGAGCAGAATGAAAAACTTAGGCATGGGCCTGGAACTGCTCCTGAGCTCAAGCGAACCCAGGCAGGAGGGGGAAGAACAGGCCATAAGGGATGCCGAATCACTATTTAAAAAAGCTCTTAATGAAGATGAAAATGGACAGCAGTTTGAAGCTTATTATTATTACCGGCAGGTTATAGACTGCCTGGAACCTTTCTTGTCCCTTAAGCAGGAAGCGGCTAAAGATCTTTTGTCTCAGGCCTGTAACAATACTGCGGTTATTCTTTTTGAAAACGGGGCAATTAAGGAGGCTCAGGCCTATTTGGAAAAAGGCTTGGAGGCCAACCCCCGGAATCAGGTAGCCCGGGAGAATTTGCAGGCCATGGATAGTGATTTTAAAGATAATGGATAATATAACTTTGCTGTCATTGCAAAAAGTTATAAATATGCATTAGCGTGCATAAATATACCGCTCAGCTACATTAAAAGCGACCGAAGGGTGTGTAGGGAACGACCCCCGTGTCGTTCCGAATCGGGCTTTTAGTGACTAGCATAATTAATTTACCAGGACTTTCTAAGCTAATTGTAAAAGGGGGAGAAGTTTTTGATAGTGGGGATTGACCTGGGAACCACCAACTCGCTGGTAGCTTTTATAAACCGGGAGGGTAAAGCGGAGATCATTATAAATGAAAGAGGAGGCCGCCTAACCCCATCGGTAATTTATTTTAAAAATGAGCAGGAGGTTCTGGTGGGAGAAGTGGCCCGCAACCAGGCTTTGCTTAAAGCCGGGCAAACGATTAGCTCGATTAAAAGACATATGGGATCAGATTTTCAGGCGGAGATCTCGGGCCGGACTTATTCCCCCGTTGAGATTTCCGCTTTAATTTTGCGCAAATTAAGCGACTATGCAAAAGAATACCTGGGTCAGGAAATAGAAGCCGCAGTGGTAACTGTACCGGCCTATTTCAATGATAACCAAAGGCAGGCTACCTATATGGCTGGTGAGTTGGCCGGGCTTAAAATATTGCAGCTTCTTAACGAACCCACGGCGGCAGCTCTGGCCTATGCTTCAGAACAAGCGGAAAAGGAACATATTCTGGTTTTGGATATTGGTGGAGGAACCTTTGATATAACCCTTATGGAATATGAGAAAGGGCTTTGCCGGGTAAAAGCTACCGGAGGTTCCAGCAGCCTGGGTGGCATGGATTTTGACCAGCGCCTGGCCGAACATATAGTACAGAGTTTTCAGGAAGCAAACGAGATAGACCTGCGTAATGATATGGTGGCTATGCAGCAAATCTATATTAATGTGGAAAAGGCCAAACTGGACCTCTCTACGGTAAAAGAATGCTCAGTTTTGATTCCTTACATAAGTATGGGTATGGCTGGCCCCTTGCATATTAACCAGCTCTTGCAACGGGAGCAATTCAATTACCTCTGCCGTGATTTGTACCAGGAGATCAAGGAACTGATTGGGCAGACCCTGGAGCGGGCCGAGGTAGATGAAAAATGGATAGATGTAGTGGTTTTCGCGGGTGGCGCCTCCCGGATGCCGGGATTTAGAGAGTTAGTAGCAGAGATCTTCCCGACAGCAGCTATAAGGACAGAGATTAATCCGGATGAAGTGGTAGCCTTGGGGGCGGCCTTGAAGGCCGGTATGCTTTCCGGCCAGGTCAAGGATGTAAAGCTCTTCGATGTTACCAGCCATACCCTGGGCATAGAAGATCACGAGGGGGAATTCATCCCTCTTATTGCCGCCAATACCCCTTATCCAACCGTAGAATCCAAGCTGTTTACCACGGTTGAAGACAAGCAGGAGGAGGTGATTATTCACATATTGCAACGGGATGAAATGAGTGATGTTGATGGTAGTGAGGATTATATTTCCCTGGGTAAGTTTCATTTATCCGGTATCAGGAAAGCGGCGGTTGGCGAAGCCAATATTGATGTAACTTTTGCAATTGATCGTAATGGTATATTACATGTATCGGCTATGGATATCGATACTGGTATACAAAATGAAATTGAGATAAATGGGGTAGGATATCTTTCTAAACAGCAGCAGCTTTTTCGCAGGGGTAAAAACCTGAAGGTTATATAAAATCTTTTAAGGAGGGTTAATTAAATGGCAAAAAAACTGGCAAAACCGGCAAGTACTATGACAGAAAAAACGGGAATAGCGGTTAAACAAGAAAACGGCGATGAGATTACCAAGAAGAGGGAAATAGCCAGGAAAATGGCTCAGGAAAAAGCCCGGGCCCGCACCCTGGCCAAGCAGCAGGCTATGGCGGAAAGGATCGCATCAGCTTCGGAACAACTGGTAGCAGGAATTGAAGAGTCTAACGCGGCTGGTCAGGAATTTACCCGTCTGGTGGAAGTGGTAGCTGCCAACGGGGAGAAGATGGGCAGTAGTGCGGAACAGATGCGGGTAGCCAGTGTGCAGCTCAACCGCTCCGCTGTCGACTTGAACCAGCAGTTGCAGAAGCTGTACCAGGCTGCTTTGAATGGCAATGTCGGGGCCAGGGAAGCCATCAAGGCTATGCAGGCTATGCAGAGCCAACTTAAGGAAGCCGGGGACAAAAATCAGCAATCAGCCCGGAGAATTGAAGAATTAGAACAGCAGTCCCGGCAGATCGGAGAAATAGTCCAGGCGGTGGTTATGATAGCGGATCAGACCAACCTGCTGGCCTTGAACGCCGCCATTGAGGCCGCCCGGGCCGGTGAACATGGCCGGGGTTTTGCTGTGGTGGCTGATGAAGTGCGCAACCTGGCTGAGACCTCAGAACGCTCCGCTCGCGATATCCGTGGGGTGGTGGAAGAGATTCGGGCTGGGGTCGAAGCGGTAGTAGAGGACATTAACAAAACGGTGCAGGACTTTGATGAGATGCAGAAGGATTTGCAGGATAGTGTTGATGGTTTTGAAAAAATGGGACAGCTTTTCGGCCAGTATAACGAGCATATTGATAATGAAGTAAAGAATTCAGACTTGCTGGCACAGAATGCCAATGAATTCCTGGCGGGCAGTGAAAACATCGCTTCGGCTAATGAGGAAGCGGTCAGTGGAACCCAGGAAATCGCCAAAGCGGTAGTGGAGCAAAGCAAAGCCCTGGCAGAAGTCAATGTAGCCAGCCAGGAGCTCAGCGAAATGGCGGAGGATTTGAAGACCTCCACCAATATCAACAAATCGGCGGAAGAAGTAGCGGCTACGGCCGAACAATTATCAGCCAACATTGAAGAACTGAGCACCTCGGCAACGCAAATTGCCAGTTCTTTAATGCAGCTGGCGGAAGCGGTCCGTTCGATTAATGAGGAAACTCATAAGGCGGTTTCCCTGGGTGTAGACTGCGGGAAAGCTACGGAAGAAATAGTAGCGGTAGCGGCTATTGCTGGTGAAGTAATTGAAGAAGTTAGCCAGACCCTGGAGCATAATCGCGCTCTGGCCCGGGCGGTGTGGGCCCGGGTACGCAGTTGCATCGAATCTTACCAGGGAACCAATAGCGCAGTGGAGGAACTGCAGGAGAAAATCCGCCGGATTGAAAAAATTGTGGACACCATTGAAAATGTTTCCATTCAGACCAATATGCTGGCCGTAAACGGTTTTGTAGAAGCGGCCACCGCCGGGGAGCACGGCCGGGGATTTTCCGTAGTGGCCGGCGATATAAGGAACCTGGCTAGCGAGTCGGCGGAAAATGCGGATAAGATTAAGGACCTGGTAAGGGATATTCAAATGCAGATGGGTAAAGTAATCGGGGAAATATTACAGTCGGAAAGCTCCACCCATAAAGCCGATGAGATGGCGGGAGAAGCGGCTCAGAAAAACCAGGTTGTTACTAATACCCTGGGAGAAATCGATGTGGCTCAAAAAGCTTCCTTGGTAATTGTGGAAGAGATTAAGAAGGCAGTGGCGGAAAACGAACGGGAAAGTCATGAGGTAGCTGAAGTTATGGAACAAGTCAAAGTACAGGTTGAAGATGCTTCCCGCGTGGCCGATGAACAGGCCAAAGCTATTGACGAACTGGCCAATTCTATAGAAGAAATCGCCTCTATCGCCGATGAAATGCAGGCTAATTAAGAAGGAGGACGCAAAATAAGAAGCGGGAGGGATCGGGATGAGTGTTGAAAGCGTTTTCTCCTCAGGTGAAATGCAACTGGTTACCTTTGCTTTAGGTGAAGAGACTTTTGGTATAGATATTATGAATGTGCAGGAAATAATCCGTATTCCTTCGATTACGGTAGTACCTCAGGCGGCTGCCTATGTGGAAGGGGTTACCAACCTTCGGGGGCACATCCTGCCGGTAATCGATACCCGGGCCAAGTTTGGCCTGCAGAAAAAAGAAAGAGAAGTATCCAGCCGCGTTATCGTAGTGGATGTAAACGGTAAAACCGTGGGCCTCAGTGTGGACTCAGTTTCCGAAGTTCTGCGGGTGGATACCGAGCGAATTGAAGCTGCTCCAGCGACGATAACCGGGGTGGATAGCAGTTCCATAAGCGGGGTGGTCAAGCTTAACGACCAGAAAAAGCTGGCCATGATTCTGGATGTGGCCAGTGTTTGCAGTATGGAAAAGTCAAGCGCTGCAGAGGGTGCAGGTTTTAGAAAAGGAGTAGAGCAAGCCCGGAAAAAAGAGGAAAAGGCATTGGATGAAGTACAGCTGGTTTCTTTTCTCTTGGGAAATGAAGAATTCGGCCTGGAAATCGAAAGGGTACGCGAGATAATTCGCTACCCGGAAATCGTCAAGGTACCCAATGTTGCTCCCTATATCAAAGGATTAATTTCTTTGCGGGATACCTTGATGCCCATAATCGACCTGCGGGTCAAGCTAAATATGGGCAGTGAAGAAAACACCATCAGCACCCGGGTGGTAGTGGCTGATTTGGAAGGGGTCATGGTAGGACTTATTGTGGACAAGGTATTTGAGGTTACCCGGGTACCCCAGGATACCATTTTTCCTCCTCCGCAGGCTTTAAGCGGAGAAACCGGGGAGAGATTAAAGGGTATTGCTCGTTTGGAGGAAGGGAAGCGCATCATAATGCTGATGGATTTGCAGGATATCATCAGCAGTGAAGAGCTTCAGGAAATTGAGCAATTCGAGTCAAAGCAGGATATCGAAGAAGAAACTCTGGAACAGGAACTACAAGAAGATGAGGAACAGATGGTGGTTTTTCGCCTGGCCGGGGAACAATTCGGGGTGCGCATAACCCAGGTGCAGGAAATCAATCGTCTTTCCAAGATTACCAAAGTCCCCCGCGCGCCGGAATATGTAGAAGGGGTAGTAAATCTCCGGGGAGAAGTAATTCCGGTAATTGACTTGAGAAAGCGCTTTGCCATGGGACATAAGGATTACACCGAGTTTACCCGGATTATTGTCAGCGACATTAACAAGAAAAAAGTGGGTCTCATCGTGGATGAAGTCCTGGAGGTATTGAGGGTGTCTCACCAGCTGCTGGAGGAAGCCCCCGAGATTCTGCAGGATAAAGAGGTGCAGCGTTTTATGGATGGCATAGCCAACCTGGATAAAAGGATGATAATGCTGCTTAATCTGGAAAACATCCTCCTGGAGAAGGAGTGGAAGAAAATATCCCAAATCGGGCAAAACGAAGCCCCGGTCTCCAAAAGGGCTGCTCCTAAATTAAAAAAACAGGGTAAAGGAAAACAATCCAATGATTAAGGTATTGATTGCCGATGACTCTGCGTTAATGCGTAAAATGCTCAAGCAAATATTAGAATCCGATCCGGAAATCCAGGTGGTGGGAGCGGCCCGGGATGGCGAGGATGTTGTGATTAAAGCCCGCGAATATCGTCCGGATGTCGTTACCATGGATGTTAATATGCCTAAACAGGATGGGATAACTGCTCTGCAGTATATTGTAAACGAAGAAATATGTCCGGTGCTTATGGTTTCCTCCCTTACTCAGGAGGGAGCCATGACTACTTTTGAAGCACTGGAACTGGGCGCGTTTGATTTTGTAGGTAAACCCGGGGGGACGGTTTCCAGTTCCAGCGATATGAAAAAGGTCGCGGCCGAGATTATCAATAAGATTAGAGCTGCCGCTCAGTTGAAGAACCGTGTGGTTAAAAGAGAAAGATTGGCCCGGGGGCAGCGCCAACCGGTTGTAAAGAAAAAAGCTCCCCCCCGACCGGGTCGGGAAGTTACCAAAGCAGTAGCCATGGGCATATCCACTGGTGGACCGAAAATGATATATGAAGTAGTTCCGTTGATTCCACCGGATATCAATGCCGCTCTTTTTCTGGTTCAACACATGCCCCCTAACTTTACTCCCGCCTATGTCAAAAGGCTTAATGAGGCCTGTCAGATAGAGGTTATTGAGGCCCGGGCCGGGATTAAGGTGGAGCCGGGTGTATTATATGTGGGCAGTGGAGGCCGCCACTTGAACCTGGTAAAAAATACCGCTGGTGATGTAATAATTAGGCTTAGTTCCAAACCGGACCATCTTTTCATCCCTTCAGTCAGCGTAATGATGGAATCAGTTTTGAAGGTTTTTAGCAATAGAACCATAGGAGTTTTGATGACCGGGATGGGTAATGATGGTGCTGATAGCATGGTTAATATCAGGCAGGCAGGGGGCATTACCATTGCTGAATCCGAAGAAAGCGCCATCGTCTTTGGTATGCCCGGAGATGCCATCAAGAGAGGCGGAGCGGAAATAGTAGTTCCCATCTGGAATATAGCTCGTGAAATCATACGGGCGGTAAACCGCTAAAACTACTTTAAAATTGGAGGTGGAACAGGATGAAGGGTATTAGAGCGGACGGAACTCCCATAAAAGTGATGGCGGTAGATGATTCCCCTATTTCACGCAAAATGATAAAAAAAGCCCTGGAACCGGAAGGTTTTTTAATAGTAGGAGAAGCAGGCAATGGTAAAGAAGCAGTGGAAAGCTACCCGCAGTTTCAGCCCGACATTATAACCATGGATGTAACTATGCCCATAATGGACGGTTTGGATGCTGCCAGTATGATAAAAGGCATCAATCCCCAACAAAAGATTATAATGCTTAGCGCTATGGGTGATGATGACATAATAAATGAGGCAAAATCCCGAGGAATCAATGATGTCTGCTGCAAGCCTTTTAAGGCGGAAGAACTTTTGGAGAAGATTCTCAAAGTATTGGAGAATTGAGGTGATTGAATGGCTACCAATCATATAGTACCATTTGTCAGGGCCAGTGTAAGCATTTTCCGGGATATGCTGGATTTGGAGGTTAGGAGCGGAGAAACTGAAGAGGAAGGAGACTCCTTTGTTTCCCGAGGTTTCACGGTTATTATTGGTTTTACCGGGGGATGGAAGGGACGATTTTTTCTGGATATGGGCGGCGAAACCGCGATGCATGTTGCCTCAACCCTTACCGGAGAAAGTTACAGTACTTTTGCTGAGGAAGAAGTGTTGCTCTCCGGAGCTGAGCTGGGCAATATTATTAGCGGCAATGCCATTACCGATATTAACAACAACAACCCCGGCTTAAACCTGCGCCTTACTCCTCCCAGCGTTTTTACCGGGGAGGGTTTGACTATGTTTAATGTGCGGCTTAGTTCTTGTTCCGTACTTCTGCAGACCGATGCCGGACCCGTCAAAATCAATGTGGCAGTGGAGGAGGGGAATAAATAAGGATGGATATCAAATACATAAACCCTTTTATAAACGGACTGCTAAATGTTTGCAGTATGCTGGGTATGCAAGAACTAAAAAGAACCGGATTGAGTAAAAGGGAAAAACTTCAGACCGAGCATGATGTTAATGTAATAATTGGTCTCGTGGGTGGTTTGAAAGGAAATGTGGTCTTGTCTATGCATGAAGCTACAGCGTGCCATATAGCCTCCACTATGATGGGGGGTATGCCGGTTCCCCAGTTTGATTTAATGCCTAAGAGCGCCATCTGTGAACTGGCTAATATGGTTGCCGGCAACAGTGTTAGCAATCTTCAGGAGATCGGCAGCCTGGTAGATATAACGCCGCCTACCCTTATAAGCGGGAAGAACATGGTTTCCATGATCAGCCTGGTGGAGACACTGGTGATTCAGTTTATCGGGGCAGAAGGCAGCTTCGATCTTAATATTGCGTTGGAATAGCAGGCTTACCCCTCACTTTTTCTCATTAGGTTCTTATACCCAGGTACTAGCAATTATGAAATTAGAGTGAGGGGTAAAGAATTTTCTAATTACCACAAAATCTGTATCAAGAGAGCTATTGATAGAATAATAAAGCCCACCCACCAGATTTTCCAGAATGTTTTCCATGCTTTAGAGTTTCTCATAGTCCACCCTTTCTTCTCAACTTTGCCAGTATTTCCGATCCAGACTGCGGTATTGCAGGGCTTCAGCAATATGTTCCAGCTTAATATCGTCTGATTGTTCCAGGTCGGCAATAGTTCGGGCTACTTTGAGGATGCGGTCGTAGGCTCGGGCGCTCATACTAAGCCGGTCGAAAGCATTTTTTAAAAGCTGTTCTGATTCTTCATCCAGACGGCAGAACTTTTTAACATCAGTTGGTCTCATCTGCGAATTCAGCGTGATCTTATAGCGTTTAAAGCGCTTTTTTTGTTTTTTCCGGGCTGCGGTAATTTTATCCCGCATACTGGCGGAGCTTTCTCCGTTCGCCCTATCCCGAAGTTGCTCATATTTGACTCGAGGAACCTCCACATGCAAATCCATCCGGTCGAGCAGGGGACCGCTTACCCTTCCCAGATAGCGTTGTATCTGCAGTGGAGTACAACGGCACTCCATTTCGGAGCCGAAATTCCCACAAGGACATGGGTTCATGGAAGCAACCAAGCCGAAATCGGCAGGATAGCTAAAGGTAGCCTGGGAGCGGGCTACAGTCACTACTTTATCTTCCAGGGGTTGGCGCAAGGCTTCCAGTACATCACGGCTGAATTCGGGTAATTCGTCCAGGAAAAGCACTCCGTTATGGGCCAGGCTGATTTCCCCTGGTCGAGGAATACGCCCCCCACCAACGATGCTGGCACTGGAAGCATTCTTATGTGGGGCCCGGAAAGGGCGGTTAAAAATTAGGGGTTGTTCCGAGCTTAGAAGGCCAGCTACCGAATAAATCCGAGTCGTTTGTAATATCTCTTCCCGGCTCATTTCCGGCATTATCCCCGGAACCCGGCGAGCCAGCATGGTCTTTCCCCCACCGGGCGGACCGATTAAAAGGATGTTATGTAATCCGGCCGCTGCTACCATTAAAGCTCTTTTAGCGGTTTCTTGACCCTTAACATCGGCAAAGTCGGGAATGCTACCCAGGGATGAAGCAGATAAATACTCTGTGGGAGCTACGACCGGCAATTCCAATCTATTCTGTAAATAGCAACAAACCTCGGACAGATTGCCGGCGGCCAGAGAGCTTACTTCACTTACCAGTCCGGCTTCCTGGCTGTTGGCTTGTGGTATGATGAAATGTGAATCGGGTTCCCTTTCCAGCAGTTCGAGGGCCATCGGCAGTATTCCTGGAATGGGGCGCAAGGCACCATCCAAAGAAAGTTCAGCGGCAAAATAATGCGTCTTGTTCTGGCAAATTTCCAATTGCTCAGAAGCAGCCAATATCCCCAGGGCAATAGCCAAATCAAAGTGACTGCCTTCCTTTTTAAAATTAGCCGGTGCCAGGTTAATTATTATTTTGCGGTTGGGAAACTTGTAGCCGGAGTTCTTGATGGCTGAACGAACCCGCTCACGGGATTCCTTAACCGAGGTCTGAGCCAGGCCGACAATTTCAAAACTGGGCAGTGCTCCACTCTGAATATCTACTTCAACTTTTACTGATTTGGCATCTATACCAGCTGTTACTAAAGTATAAAAACTGGCCAGCATTTTTATCCCAACTTTCCTATTATGTAATTTTTCGTCAAGATGGGGTAAAATCCTTTAATGATTTATTCGAAACAAAAATTTTTCGTATAGTATTTTACTTTTCTACGAATCATAATACAGAGCTTTAAGGAATCTATTGGGTATAAAAATGTTGTTCTAAAGGAGGTTTAAGACTACTATGATTGGTGCCATAGTCCGTTTTGTTGTATCTGCTCTGGTCTTGCTTCTGGTGGGTTACCTTTTGCCAGGGATTAGCGTAGCTGGTTTTACCGGAGCCTTGATTGCAGCAATTGTAATTGCTCTTCTTGGCTATGCTGCCGAGGCCATTCTGGGTACCCGGATATCACCACGCTCTCGCGGTCTGGTGGGTTTTATTACGGCTGCCATAGTCATTTACCTGGCCCAGTTTATTATTCCCAATTATCTGTCGGTATCCTTATTGGGAAGTCTGCTGGCGGCTTTTGTCATAGGCCTGGTTGATGCATTTGTTCCAACTGAGCTCAGGTAATTCGCTTTTGCCAGGTAAACTGGCAAGATTATCCCCCTAACTACGCCACAGCAGTAGCTTAAATATAGGGGGAGAACTCAACCATAAAAAAACATATCTTGCTCGAAAGCCAGTATATACTGGCTTTTGAGTTTTGCCGGAAAAAGTTTGCTTATATTTATAAAGACAAGTAAAATAAACAAGCAGTAGGCTCTTTTATTTCCCTGGATTGAAAATAAAAAATCAGAATTTAGAAGATTGGGGTTTTAATCACCAAGTTAATGTCTAAGAAGCTCTGGGGTATGTCCAGGACTTTTATATAATCTATCTGGCAAACTAGCTCAGAGGAAGAATGGATAGGGGGTGGAAGAAAAATGTTTGGCTTTATCGGGAACATAGGACCCTGGGAGTTGATTTTAATCCTGGTTGTTGCTTTGATAGTAGTTGGACCGGGTAAATTGCCGGAAGTAGCCAAATCTATGGGAAAAGCAGCCCGGGAATTTAAAAAAGCTACCACCGGGGTACAAAAAGAGTTTCAAGATGCCTTAAAGGTTGATGAGAAACCTGCGCCGGCCCAAAAAGAGCCAGAAGCGGTGCCGGAAAAAATCGAAGTTTCCCCTACGGTTTCCCTTGACGAATTGAATGAAATGAGTCTTAATAATAAAGAAAAGGTCAAAAAAGATGACCCCGGAAATACCTTATCATAAGCAAATAAATACTTTTACTCTTATCCAGAGTGGTGGAGGGACTGGCCCGATGAAACCCGGCAACCGCCTGAAAGGTATGGTGCCAAATCCTGCAGGAGGATCCTGGCAGATGAGAGGGGATAGCATACCGGCCCTCTTATTATGAGGGCTTTTTTTATTGTATATTTGGGGAGGGTTGTTAATGTCTCCGAACTTGTATACTCTTTTGCAGAGTAGAATTCTTATCCTGGATGGAGCCATGGGAACCATGCTGCAGGAAAGGGGAATGGTCCCGGGGGAGTGTCCGGAGCTTTTTGGGGTAAATAATCCATTGATTTTGGAAGATATTCACTATCAGTATATGGAAGCGGGAGCCGATATTATCCAATCCAACACCTTTGGCGGCAATCGCTTTAAACTGGCTGAATATGGCCTGCAGGATCGGGTAGCGGAAATAAACGCTGAAGCCATAAGAATTGCTCGCGCCGGAGCCAGGGGAAAAGCCCTGGTAGCGGCCTCCATCGGTCCCAGCGGCAAACTGTTGCAACCCTTTGGAAATGCGGATTTTGCTGAGCTCTATGCGGCTTTTACCGAGCAGATGCTCAGCTGTGAAAAAGCCGGGGCTGATCTCATATCAATAGAAACCATGACTGACATTGGGGAAATGAGGGCCGCCTTGATTGCGGCCTGCTCCAATACCCGCCTGCCGGTTATTGCCCATATGACTTTTGAGCCCGGGGGAAGAACCCTGATGGGTACTGATCCCCTTACCGCTCTTATTATTATGGAGGCTTTGCAGCCCCTGGCCATTGGAGCCAATTGTTCCGGGGGTGCCCGGGAATTGCTGCCCATAATCGAAGAAATGGGCCGCTATAGCAGTGTATTTCTATCAGTAGAGCCCAATGCCGGTTTACCCCAACTGCTCGGGGAAAGAACCGTCTTCCCGGATAGACCGGAGGAAATGGCCGAATATGCCTTGAAATTGAGGGATGTCGGGGCCAATATCATAGGCGGCTGCTGCGGTACCACCCCGGAGCATATAAAAGCTATCGCCAGTACTTTAAGGGGACTTTCCCCCCGGAAAAGGACACCCCGAAGAATTAGGGCCCTAGCTTCGCGTAGTCAGGCAGTGGTTCTGGGAGAGGGAAAGCCGCTCACTTTTATCGGAGAAAGGATAAACCCTACCGCCCGCAAGAAATTGGCTCAGGATATCAAGGAAGGCCGTATGCAGATGGTAGTGGATGAAGCCAGGAAACAGGTGGAAGCAGGTGCCGCCATTCTGGATGTAAATATGGGAGTACCTGGAATAGATGAAGCTATGGCTATGAGAGAGGCGGTGGTTGCAGTTCAGGCTGCGGTTGATGTCCCTCTTGCTTTGGATTCCACCAGCGCCCAGGCTATTGAAGAGGGTTTGCAATCCTTTGTGGGCCGGCCTTTGATTAATTCCACCACCGGAGAAGATAAACAATTAGAGATCATACTTCCCCTGGCCAAAAAATATGGGGCCGCTGTACTGGGACTCTGCCTGGATCAAAATGGAATCCCGGAGCGGGCCGAGGACAGGGTAGAGATAGCCCGGAAGATCTTTGAGCAGGCGCGGGAATATGGTTTACGGGAAGAAGATATTTATATAGATTGCCTGGTAAAAACTGCCAGTGCCGAACAATCCCAGGTTTTTGAAACCCTGAAGGCTTTGCGGATGGTTAAGGAGGAAATGGCTTTAGGTACGGTGCTGGGAGTTAGTAATGTATCTCATGGTCTGCCCGCCCGCGAGCTTTTGAATTCCACTTATCTAGCCATGGCCTGGGCGGCCGGACTGGATTTACCCATAATGAATCCTTTTGAAAGCAGAATGATGGATGCTAATAGAGCCGCTGCCGTTTTACTTAATCGTGATCTTAATTCGCTAGAATTTATTGAGAAATATAAAGACTATAAAGCAGATAAAGCCCAGGACTCCGCCAGAATCGTCAGACCGAATTACTGTATTTGCCAACAATGCAATATTCCAGAATTGCTGGAAAATTCAGAAAAGATACCGTTGGGTGTGGGTAATAAAGCCGAGGAAAAGAACATGAAGAACCCGCTGTCCACCCTGGAGATAATTAGCCAGGCAGTCCTTCAAGGGGATAAGGGACTGCTTTTGGAACAGGTGCAAAAGGCCCTGGATCAGGAAAAAATAGCCCCGATGGAAATAGTTAATAAGGCGCTTATTCCAGGAATCGAAAGGGCGGGAGAACTCTATGACCAAAAAAAATATTTCCTACCCCAGTTGATGTTGGCAGCCGAAAGTATGAAAGATGCCTTTACGCTGGTAAAAACCCGTCTGAGCGGTGAAGCGGAAGAACATAAAGGGCTTATCGTTCTAGCCACGGTGGAAGGCGATATCCATGACATTGGCAAGAATATTGTAGCCATTTTACTGGAGAATTATGGTTTCAAGGTATTGGATATGGGAAAAGATGTCAAGGCGGAAGTTATATTGGATGTGGCCGAAAAGGAGAAAGCAGATATTATTGGCTTAAGCGCCTTGATGACAACAACCATGCCACGAATGCAGGAGGTGATCCAGGGCGTAAAAGCCCGTGGAATGCCGTGCAAAATAATGGTTGGAGGAGCCGTCTTGAATCAGGAATATGCAGATCATATCGGGGCCGATGCTTATTCTGAAGATGCGCGCCAGGCAGTTTTAATGGCCCAAAGGCTTTTAGGGGGGAGATAAAAATGGCAGTGGAAAAAACTTATGAAAAAATAAACGCTCGAATAAAGCGAGGCGAGGCGGTAGTAGTAACCGCAGAGGAAGTTATCGATTATGTGACGGAAAACGGCTATGAAAAGGCCGTGCAGGAAATTGATGTGGTAACCACCGGTACCTTTGGTCCCATGTGTTCATCCGGTGCTTTTCTTAATTTTGGTCATTCCCGGCCCCGGATAAAGATGAAAAAGGTTTGGTTAAACGGGGTGGAGGCTTATGGCGGTCTAGCAGCAGTGGATGCTTATATCGGCGCTGCTCAATTGCCGGATTTCGACCCGGAAAATAAAGTGTTTCCGGGACGATTCACCTATGGTGGGGGGCATGTAATTCATGATCTGGTGGCGGGTAAAGAAATACGCCTGGAGGCTATAGCTTATGGAACCGATTGTTATCCCAATAAAAAAGTAGATACCATAATTACCCTTGATGATCTTAATGAGGCCTATATTTTTAACCCGCGCAATGCTTACCAGAATTACAACTGCGCGGTGAACCTGGGAGATAGAACCTTATATACCTATATGGGTATTCTTAAACCGCGGCTAGGCAATGCCAGCTATTCTACTTCCGGGCAATTAAGCCCTTTGCTTAACGATCCTTATTACAAGACCATTGGCATTGGAACCAGGATATTCCTGGGAGGGGGAACGGGTTATGTGGCCTGGAACGGAACCCAGCACCACCCCAATGTACTAAGAGGCGAAAACGGCGTGCCTCAGGTGCCAGCAGGTACTCTGGCCGTAATCGGGGATATCAAGCAGATGAATCCCGATTGGCTGGTAGGCTTGAGTTTTATTGGCTATGGAGCTACCATGGCGGTGGGAATCGGTATTCCTATTCCAATCTTGAACGAAGAGATACTGCGCTATACCCTGGTCAAGGATGAAGATATCCTTTGTCCCATAGTGGATTTTAACGAAGGATATCCTTACTCCAAACCCATCGATCTGGGCTTCGCCAATTTTAAGGAATTGAAGAGCGGACGGATAAAGGTTAATGGCAAGGAAATAGTAACTACGCCCCAGTCCAGTTATCCCCGGGCGCGGAAGATTGCCGCCATACTCAAAGAATGGATTCAAAGAGGAGAATTTGAACTTACCAGGCCGGTGGCCATGCTTCCCTCGGCAGATGCTAACATTGAGTTTAAATCGATTCCTGAGCGCAGTCCCAGTGAAGTCTTTTTAAATGGCCGGAACAGGAGGGGTTAGGATGAAAAATAGGGTAGTTTGTTATTTTTCCGCCATTCAGACGGAACAGCCGGTAGTCTACCGCCTGATAAAGAACTATGATTTGATAGTTAATATATTGAAGGCGGATATCAACCCGCAGAAAGAGGGCTTTCTGGTGGTTGAGATGGAAGGCGAAAAAGACAAATATGAGGGGGGCATAGCTTTCCTTAAGAATCTCGGGATAATCGTTGAGCCCCTCAGCGAAACGGTACTCTGGCAGGAAGATATCTGCATACAGTGCGGGGCCTGTGCTTCATTCTGCCCTACTGAAGCGCTTTCCATCGATAGAGATAGCATGTTGGTTTCCTTTGAAAACTCCAAATGCGTAGTTTGCGGTATGTGTCTGGATTGCTGTCCTACTCGGGCGATAAAACTCCATTTTGAAGTCAAGGAGGCTGTTTAGAACGGCTGATGAATAATACTGTAAACGGTGGTTATGGAGAACGCTATTACCGGGTTCTGCACGCGGCGAGCGACCTCAAGTATTTTTCTGTAAAAATAAAGGAATCAGATCTGGCTATTGCTGTAGACCGGAAAAGCTACAGCGATAGCCTGCTGTCTTTATGCCAGCGAGAATTACTGAGCTTAAGAAGACAGTTGGAAGATTATATTAAGCGACATCCCGAGTTTATGACCTCTTTTGTTCCGCTTCCGCTTATGGTTGGAGCACCGGAAATTGCCTGTCGCATGGCCGCCGCTGCCGAAGCGGCAGGAGTTGGTCCCATGGCCGCAGTTGCCGGTGCCATAGCCCAGAGCCTGGGGCAGGCTTTGGAGAATCAGGTTGAGGAAGTGATGGTGGAAAACGGAGGAGACATATATCTGCGCTCCAAGAGTGACCGGATCATAGCCATATTTGCCGGCAATTCCCCGTTCACTTACAAGATTGGCATTCGCGTGGAGCCTGAGGAAAGCCCCCTGGGGATTTGCACCTCTTCCGCTACGGTAGGCCCCAGTATTAGCCTGGGAAGAGCTGATGCTGCGGTGATTAAGGCTTATCCTGCTGAACTGGCCGATGCGGTTGCCACCCAGGCCGGGAATCTGGTGCAAAGCAAGGATGACCTGATAAAAGCGATTGATTATGCCAAAGCTATTCAAGGGGTAAGTGGAGTATTGCTAATACAGGGCGACAGCATGGCCGCCTGGGGAAAGATTGAGATAGTTCCGCTAAAGAGGAGGTAGAAGTTTGAAAGAAACTCTTTCATGGTGTTTTGTACCTTGAGCGTAGCGAAAGGAATGATTATAAAAATGAAGGTAGTAAATAATGTGCTGGAACTGATTGGGGAGACTCCGGTAATCAAACTGAACAGGATGCTTGGTGCTGGTCAGGCCGAGGTTTATGTCAAGCTAGAGGGATTCAACCCCGGGGGAAGTATTAAAGACCGGCCTGGTCTTTATATGATTGAAAAGGCTGAAGCCCGGGGCTTATTAAAAAAAGATTCAATAATATTGGAAGCCACCAGCGGTAATACCGGCATTGGACTGGCCATGGCTGCCTCCATCAAAGGATACCCGATTCTGATTGTAATGCCGGAGAACATGAGTGATGAGAGAAAAAAGATTTTAAGGGCTTACGGAGCACAACTCCTGTTAACCCCAGCAGAAGAAGGTATGCCGGGAGCAGTGGGGCGAGCCCGGGAACTGGCTACAAGCGATTCCCGCTATTTTTTGGTACAACAATTTGAAAACCAGGATAATGCAGAAAGTCATGAAATAACAACCGCTCAGGAAATATTGCGGCAAATGGAGCATAAACTGGATATCTTTATTTGTGGAGTAGGTAGCGGGGGAACCCTGAGTGGAACCGGCAAGGCCTTGAAATCATCATTACCCAAGATAAAAATCGTTGCGGTTGAACCGGCAAAATCAGCAGTTTTAAGTGGAAATACGGCTGGAGTTCACAAAATCCAAGGAATTGGGGCAGGATTTATTCCGCCCGTGTTGAATATTGAAATGGTTGACCAGATAATTCCCGTTAGTGATGAAGATGCCATCGAAACCTGTCGGCAGATGGCTAAAAAGGAAGCTTTGCTACTGGGAATATCATCAGGTGCGGCGGTATTTGCAGCCTTGAACCTGGTCCGGGATATGGATCCAAGCCAAAAAATTCTGGCTATTGCACCTGATGGAGCAGAGAAATATATGTCAACCGAATTGTTTGATTAGAGGGGGAGTTGGGGAGAATGAATCCCGAAGCCGTAGTTAATTACTTAATGGAATGGTCTCGACAAAAAGTAAAAGAGGCAGGTGCCCTGGGAATTGTTTTAGGGGTGAGTGGGGGAGTTGATTCGGCAGTTGCGGCTATTATTGCCAAGAAAGCATTTCCTGAGAATTGTATGACTCTGTTGTTACCCTGTGAAAGTGATGTTGTTGATCGCATGGATAGTCAAGCTTTAGTGGAAAAGTTTAATATTCCTTATAGAATTATCGATTTAGATAATGCTTACCATTTGTTATCCACCCAGTTTGAATCCTATCTCAAGTGTGAAGGTTTAAAGGGCAAATTACTACGGGGTAATATAAAGTCGAGGCTCAGAATGATGGCCCTCTATTATTCGGCTCAGGCCAGAAACTACCTGGTTTTGGGTACCAGTAACAAAAGCGAACTTTGCGTAGGCTATTCAACCAAGTACGGAGACGCTGGGGTTGACCTCCAGTTGTTAGGGGATTTATTAAAACGGGAAGTATACGAACTGGCACAGTTTTTGGGTGTGCCAGAAACCATAGTTAATAAACCGCCCTCTGGTGGCTTATGGTCAGGACAGACGGATGAAGGGGAAATGGGCTTAACCTACGAAGAACTGGATAATTATCTGGCAAGCGGTGATGGAAGCCCGGAAGTTATTAACAAAATCGAGGGTATGATGGCTGGCAGCCAGCACAAGCGCAAGATGCCCCCGGTGGCTATGATCCCTCCTGAACTTAGAAATTAGGAATTGGCCGTCGGTCGTAAGACATCAGAAGGGGAAGTTGGTCATCAGATAACAGAGGAGCGCAGTTATCAACAACCTCGTTCCCGAATATATCATAGGGACGGTTCTCCTGATATATAACGAGGTGAAATATGTCCCCCGCTAAGCGTTCGGGTTCCTATTAACAAAACATGTGGCGGGTTCTAAGCCCCGCCTCGGCAGTTTCTTCAGATCTTTAACTTACTTTTTATAGGTGGTTGTGCCCCTTGGGATATGGGGGGTAGTTAAAAGAGCAGGAGGAATAAAGTTGAGTCCTCGCAAGCGTCGAGTAGCTATTCGTATGCTAATTTTCCTGGCAGTGTTTTCCTACATCGGATACATCGCCAACCAACGATTGCCTTCCTTTGACTTTTGGGTCGTAATGGGCTTTTTTGCCCTTTTTTTTACCTGGTCGATAATTGAAACCATTATATACCGGGAACCACAGACCCTGGTGGTGGAAGACGATGATCAGAGGTCCTATCTTTACCTGCAGCTTTCTTCCATGCTGGTTTTATTCGTTGCTTTGCTTGATTTTCTGGAATTTAAATATACCAGAGTTACTTTATTGGAACCGGGAATAACGATATTGGGCTTTATCTTTTTTATAATATATGTAGCAGTCCGCTACCAGGCCATTGTTCATTTGGGATCGTATTATAATCCCCGGGTAGCACTTTACGAAGAACATAGTCTGGTTAAAGAGGGACCTTACCGAAAAATTAGGCATCCCTTTTACCTCAGCGCCTTGCTGAGTGTTTTATCCCTCTCTTGCATCTTCAATTCTGGAGCGGCTCTTTTATTAACCGCGCTTGCAGTTATCCCGTCCATAGTCTATCGTATTAATATAGAGGAAGAATTCCTCTTGGAGCATTTTGGCGAAGAATATAAGCAATATATGGAACATAGCAGTAGAATAATCCCAGGAATATGGTAAATAAACAGACATCCCCTTTGTTTAAGCAATCGAGAAGCTTATTAAGACTTTAAGAAAGGGGATTAGACCAATAGGAGGGAAAAGATAAATGGCAGGACACTCCAAATGGGCTAATATCAAGCATAAAAAGGCCCGCTCGGATGAAAAAAGAGGAAAAGAGTTTACCAAGATAGCCAAAGAAATTACTATTGCCGTGCGTAGTGGTGGTAGCGGAGATCCTGAAGCCAATTCCAAATTAAAGCTGGCCATTCAAAAGGCCAAGGCTATAAATATGCCTAATGAGAACATAAATCGCGCGGTTAAGAAAGGTACTGGAGAAATTGACAGCGAAACCATCGAAGAAATAATATATGAAGGCTATGCCCCCGGGGGAATAGCGGTAATGTTGGAAATTGCTACCGATAATCGCAACCGAACTGCATCAGAAATCAGGCATCTTTTTTCTAAAAACAACGGGAATCTTGGTGAGAGTGGTTGTGTAGCCTGGATGTTCAAACGGGTAGGCTTAATTAGCATAAAAAAGGATAAGCTGAACATGGAGGAAGAAGAATTTATGCTAAAGGTATTGGATGCAGGTGCCGAGGATGTCAGAGAGGAAGACGAGGAATATGAAGTCCTGACTTTACCAGAAAGCTTTATGCTGGTAAAGGAAGCTATGGAAGAGGAAAAGCTTCTCATAGAAGAGGCTGACATAGTAATGCTGCCGGAAAATACGGTTGACATTACTGATGTTGACATGGCGGGGAAAATCATAAAACTCATTGAGCTTTTGGAAGATCACGATGATGTACAAAATGTCTACACCAATATGTCTATTCCTGATGAAATAATTGCAGCACTCTAAAACTTGACACGGGGACGAACTTGACACGGGGACGAACTTGACACGGGGACGGGGTTGTTGACAACTTCGTCCTTCAGCGTTTAAACCCTATTTCTTACTATAACGAGGTGAAATAGGTATCAAGGGGACGGTCCTTTTGACACCGTAACCCCTACCCCCTTACTCCTTACTTTTCTTACTAACCCCCATGGCCGGGGGCCACAACCACCGATGAAAGGTGAGTTAGCTTGTATAATAAACTGGGGAATGAAATAGTGACACCCGCAGGCTATGTAGGGAACGACCCCCGTGTCGTTCCGAATCAGGCGCAACAACCTTAATAGCGACTGTTAAGCATTGTAAGGGCGGTATTCGAGCGCCCGCTTTCACCTTCGCCAGCGTTTTATATATTCATGCAACCCTTATGCAACAAAAAGGGTTTTTGCAGTGGAGTCAAATCTAGATAAAAGTCTATTAAAGCGGGAAACTTCCCGCTTTCGTTTTGTATAAAAAAGAGAAAAAATGGAAAACATAAGCTGCAGAGGTGATGGCAATGAAAAGAACTTTTACTGGAATCACTCTGCTGGGTATATTAATAATGGTTTTTCTAAGCGGTTATTTTATTGGCAGCCATAAAGTATTGGAAGTCAGGCAGAAACCAGTGCTGGGAATAGATGATAAAAGCAAGATTGAGGAGCAGCGGATAAATGAGAAAAGCCAGGTAGTGATGGAGAAGGAATACAAGCGTTGCCAGCATGTGGTAATTTCCGAGTTTGAACCCAAAGAGCAATTGCTAGGTAAGAGCTTGTCAGAAATAAGCCGTATTTATTCACCACAAAATGGTTTTACGGTTAGCCTGCAAGGTGACAGCCTATGTATCCATCAGATAATTGATGATTGGTGCCCGCTGGATAAGGAGAAATATCGGCTCAAGGAATATCAGGGTAAAGTTGCTGTTTACCAGGGACCGGATAAAGATAATGAAGTACTATTGAGAGTGACTTCTATTAGTATGGAGACTTTGCCTGCAGAGATTCAAAGCACAATAAGGGAAGGCAAGTATGAGTTTAATAATGAAGAACTGCTTAATGACGCTCTGGAGAACCTGGATGAGTATTAGAAAGAAAAGTAAGGAGTAAGGGGCAAGGTGTCAAAAGGACGGTCCTTTTGACGCCTTCTTTTTTTATGTCCTAAACAATCCCCGAGAATCTATACTCTCACAGAAGTTTATTTATGGAACTCAGGCTGATTTTAGAGTATTATAGTATTTAGTTTGTTGCTTTATGCAACAGTATCAAAAAGCCTGGAATAAAATGGCTGACGACTTTACTATATTTCGCTGGAGAGCTGGCCATGGCAAAAGGCAGGGTGAAGCAATGAAGGTTCTGGGAATTGACCCCGGTACGGCCACTACGGGTTACGGACTCATTCGTTCGGAAGCGGGACGAGTTAAGGCGATTACATACGGTACTATAGTTACCCCCGCTCAGCTGGAAATGCCTTTAAGACTCTACCAAATTTATAGAGAATTGCAAGCTTTATTGATGGAATATAAACCTGATGCGGTAGCGGTGGAGGAAATATTTTATAATCGCAATTCTAAAACAGTAATCACTGTAGCTCAGAGCCGGGGAGTAATCCTAATGACGGCGGCGGCTGCTGGTATACCGGTTGCTGAATACACTCCTCTACAGGTCAAGCAAGCGGTGGTGGGCTACGGAGCGGCAGAAAAGAAACAAGTGCAACTTATGGTGCAAAAGATTTTGGGCCTACAGCAATTGCCCCGACCGGATGATGCTGCCGACGCTCTGGCCGTTGCTATTTGTCATCTGCATTCCTATCGTTTGTCTTCTTTTTTGGAGAGTTCAGCGACAAAGGCCGGAGAAAAAAGATAACGCTCTACGGCCGGTCAAAACAAAGATTCATACTGCCTGCCTGCTACAGCTCATTTTAAATGGAGGAAATATATGATTGCATTTCTTAAGGGAGCTGTTTTTGAACGGCGACCGGACAGTATAATAATTGATGTTAATGGGGTGGGTTATGAGGTGAATATTCACTCCCGGCTTTTCCCCCGCTTACCGCAAAGAGGCGAGCCCATACTTATCCACACCTTCCTGCAGGTACTGGAAAACGAGTTCAAACTCTTTGGCTTTCTCGATCAGGATGAACTCAGGCTCTTTAAGACCTTACTCACGGTTTCTGGGATAGGAAGCAAGGGAGCCCTGGCGGTGTTGTCTACCATGGAACCACTGGTCTTTTACCGGGCCATAGCCAGTCAGGATGAAAAGACCCTGGTTCGCATACCGGGTGTGGGTAAAAAGACTGCTCAGAGGATGATTTTCGAGCTGCAGGACAAAGTTCCGGAATTAAAGCTGGTTGAGGTGGAAAAGGAGCAGCGGCCGCTGTTGGATGAGCTTATGGAAGCCCTGGAAATACTAGGCTATAGTCGCAGCGAAGTCCTGCCTGCTATTATGGATTTGAACAGGAATAAGCAATTAGGAAACATTGTGGAGGAAAATATAAAGTTGGTATTGAAGGCTAAAGCGCAGGAAATGAGACGCTAAAAGGGGGGAGTATGCTGGACGAGAGACTTATTTCTTCTCATCTACTGGACGAAGATGATAACAACGAAAATTCAATACGGCCCGGGCGCTTATCCGAATATATTGGACAGGAAAAGGTAAAGGAAAATGTAGAGGTATTTATCACTGCTGCGCGGGAACGGAAGGAAAGCTTGGATCATGTCCTTCTCAGCGGTCCCCCGGGACTGGGCAAGACCACTCTGGCCAGCATAATAGCCAACGAAGTCGGCAAGCCCATTCGCAAGACCTCGGGACCAGCCATTGAGAGACCGGGAGACCTGGCGGCTATTCTTACCAATTTGGAACCGGGCGAAGTTCTGTTTATTGATGAAATTCACCGGCTAAACCGTAATGTAGAAGAGATAATGTACCCGGCTATGGAAGATTACGTCATAGATATAATTATCGGCAAAGGCCCGGCAGCCCGCACTCTTCGCCTGGACCTTCCGCCATTTACCTTGATTGGAGCTACTACCCGACCCGGGCTTTTGAGTTCTCCCTTGCGCGACCGTTTTGGTATAAGCTGCCGACTGGATTTCTATACCCCGCTGGAGCTAAGCGAGATAATCCTTAGGGCAGCCCGAATTCTGGAGATTAGTCTAGATAAGGAAGGAGCCACGGAAATAGCCGGGCGTTCCCGGGGAACGCCGCGGGTGGCCAATCGTTTGCTGCGGAGAGTAAGAGACTACGCTTTGGTCAAGGGTAATGGAAATATTGATTTTTCTCTGGCCAAATGGGCCTTGGAGATGCTGGAAATAGATGAATGTGGATTGGATGTAATGGATAGAATGATTTTGGAAGCAATTATCGGCAAGTTCAGCGGGGGACCGGTAGGCTTGGATACCCTGGCGGCTTCAGTTTCGGAAGAATCTGATACCATTAGCGATGTTTATGAACCCTATCTCTTAAAGCTAGGCTTTATCCAGAAGACTCCCCGGGGGAGGATGGCTACTGAGCATGCCTACCGTCATCTGGGCTATCCGCTGAAAGGGAATTTGGAGGGAAAAGGGCTGTTTTCGGATGCATAGGCGGTCCGCTCATTGGGGGTAAAGGCATGAGCAAAGTATTGTTGCATATTTGTTGCGGGCCCTGTGCCAGCTATCCCGTTCCGTGTCTGCGGGAGGAAGGCTTCGAGCTGATGGGCTATTTCTATAACCCCAACATCCATCCCTTTACGGAATACCAGAAAAGAAAAGAAGCCCTGGAGGATTATGCCCGGCAGGTTGAATTAAAGGTTGTTTTCGAACCGGATTACAAGCCGGTAGACTATTTTCAGAATATTACCTACCGGGAAAGCCGCCGCTGTTTATTGTGTTATCAAATGAGATTGGAACAGGCAGCCCAAATTGCCCGCAAAGGGAAATTCGATTACTTCACCACTACTTTGTTGGTGAGCAAGTACCAGAAACATAAATTAATCCGGGAAATAGGGGAAGCTATTGGGGAGAAATATGAGCTACCCTTCTTGTACCGGGATTTTAGAGAGGGTTTCCGGCAGACGGGGATTATAGCGCGGGAAATGGGATTGTACCGCCAGCAATATTGCGGTTGCCTGTACAGTGAGATGGAGCGTTACATGCCTGGTAATCAGCCTGGTATTGACCTTGATAATTAATCTTTGGAGTCGCAGATAAATGCAACATGACAAAAATGAAGATATTTACCGGCTATCCACCTATTACTATGATTTACCCCCGGAGCTTATTGCCCAGTATCCAGCGGAATACCGGGATAGTTCCCGCTTGCTGGTTCTGGACCGAAAGAGCGGAGATTTGAATGACCGGGCCTTTAAGGATATAAGCCTGTACTTGAAAAAGGGAGATGCTCTGGTATTGAATGAAACCCGGGTTATACCGGCGCGTTTTTTTGCTTATAAAGAAAGCGGGGCCAGGGTGGAAATACTACTTCTAAAGAAGCTTGGTGATGATTGGGAAGCTTTGGTAAAGCCTGCCCGGCGCCTGAAAGCCGGCAGCCGGGTTTTCCTTTCTCCGGATAAACCGCTGGTTATTGAAATAGTGGAAGAGTTAGATTTTGCTGGTGGACGCCGGGTTCGCTTTCAGGATAGTGTGGATGAGGATACCTTGTTACAGGAACAAGGGCATATCCCTCTGCCACCCTATATCAACCGGCCTGATGAAGAACTGGACCGGGAAAGGTACCAGACGGTTTATGCCTGCAAAAGCGGTTCCGTGGCAGCACCTACAGCGGGCCTGCACTTTACCCCCGATTTATTAAAAGAAATTACTCTTCAGGGGATTAATATTGTGCGGATAGTCTTACATGTGGGGATGGGAACTTTCCGGCCGGTTAAGAATGAAGATATTCGCCAGCACAATATGCACTTGGAGTATTATGAGGTAGCAGAAGATGCAGCGGCCTTGCTTAACTTAACCCGGGAAAGCGGAGGGCAAATAGTGGCGGTGGGAACAACGGTGGTAAGAACTCTGGAAAGCGTTTATAATAAAGATTGTGGTTTTTTGGCCGGAAAAGGTGAAACGAATAAGTATATTTTCCCGGGATACCAATTCCGGGCCATTGATAAATTGTTGACCAACTTTCATCTCCCCGGTTCTTCCTTGTTGATGCTGGTGGCGGGTTTTGCAGGAACTGAAAGCACATTGGCGGCTTACCGGCACGCGGTGGAGAATCGTTATCGGTTTTTTTCCTACGGAGATGCCATGCTGGTGATATGACGAGGTATTGAGGGCTGAACGGGATGTTAAAATTTGAACTGCTACAAGAGGATAAGACATCTGCGGCCCGACTGGGCCGCTTAACCACTGCTCATACTACTGTGGATACCCCGATATTTATGCCGGTAGGTACTCAGGCAACGGTCAAAACCCTCACCCCCGAGGATCTATATGAAATCGGAGCCGGTATTATTTTGGCCAATGCCTATCATCTGTACCTGCGTCCCGGTTGTGAACTGATACAACAGGCCGGCGGCCTGCATCGCTTCATGAACTGGAAGAAAGGTATTTTGACCGACAGTGGGGGATTTCAAGTCTTTAGCCTGAGCAAATTGCGTGATATTAACGATGATGGAGTCTGGTTTCATTCCCATATCGATGGTTCGCGCCATTTCCTCACTCCCGAAAAGGTAATGGAGATTGAAGCAAAGCTCGGGGCGGATATAGCCATGTGCTTTGATGAGTGTGCTCCTTACCCTTGCACTTATGAGGAAGCGGAAAAGGCGGTAAAGAGAACCAGTCTCTGGGCCGGGAGGTGTAAAAAGGCTCATAATAATGATAAGCAGGTGTTATTTGGGATTATTCAAGGCAGTGTTTATCCCGAATTAAGGGAAAGGAGTGTGGGAGAGCTGACTGCTCTGGATTTCCCCGGCTATGCAATAGGCGGTTTGAGTGTCGGCGAACCCAAGGAAATGCTCTATGCTACCCTTGAAGTTACCACTCGTATGTTGCCCCGGGAAAAGCCCCGTTACCTTATGGGAGTGGGTGCTCCTGAGGATTTGCTGGAAGGGGTCAGGCTAGGAGTGGATATGTTTGATTGTGTTTTACCAACCCGGCTGGCCCGGCATGGAACAGCCTATACTGCTGAGGGTAAGATAACGGTGCGCAACGCTCTTTATGCGGCGGATTTCTCTCCCCTTGATGCAAGGTGTAGTTGTTATGTATGCCAGAATTATAGCCGGGCTTATATCAGGCATTTAATTAAGGCTGAGGAGATACTAGCTCAGCGTTTGCTGAGCTATCACAACCTTTATTTCCTGTTCCAACTAATGGCTGGTATTAGAGCGGCCTTAGCAAAAGGAGAATTTCCCAGCTTTTACCGGGAATTTTTCCATAATTATATCAGCGCTTAGAAGGATTTAAGCGTTAAGCGGCGAATATTATTAAAGTTTTACTATATTTAAGGAGTGATAATTTGCCTACACAGGGAAGTTCGGAATGGATGACAATAGCTATTTATTTTGGTATGTTCCTGGCCATTTTCTACTTTTTCCTCATCTTGCCCCGAAAAAAGCAGGAGAAGAAACATAAGAAAATGGTAGAAGAATTGAAAAAAGGTGACCGGGTGGTTACTATAGGCGGCATTAAGGGAGAAATTGGCCGGGTCAAAGAGGAGAGTATAATGCTTAAAGTAGCTGAGAACATGGAAATAGAAATGGTCAAAAAAGCTGTGGCTTACAAGGTCGAGGATTAGATAAATGGTAACTCTTAAAGATGTCAGATCCAGTCCCTTAATAAACACGTTTATTCAAAAAGGCAATGAGCATCTGGGTGTGATGGGATACACTGACCATGGCCGCTTACACCTTTCTATTGTATCGGCTTTGAGCAAGGATATCATGATAAAGCTGGGCTATGATGAACACATGGCAGAGCTAGCGGGTATTGCCGGCTATATTCATGATATTGGTAATGTGATTAACCGTATCGGTCACAGCCAGAGTGGGGCCTTGATGGCGATGGAGATACTCCGGCGGATGGGCATGCCACCGGAGGAAGTAGCTATAATTACTGCCGCAATTGGTAATCATGATGAGGGTAGCGGTCACCCGGTAAATGAAGTGGCGGCGGCTTTGATTCTGGCGGATAAATCTCATGTTCATCGCAACCGGGTTAGGAATCCGGATGTAGCTACTTTTGATATACATGACCGGGTTAATTATGCTGTAGAGCGCTCTACTTTGAATATTGATGAAAACAAGAAGGTTATTACCATGGAACTCGTAATTGACACCAGTATTTGCCCGGTAATGGAATACTTTGAGATTTTTATGAGTCGTATGCTTTTATGTCGCCGGGCGGCCGGTTTTTTGGGTTGTGAATTTGAACTGGTGATAAATGGGGTGCAATTACTGTAATTAAGGAGATCTGAAAGGAGGATTTTTGAAGTTGCAAAAAAATTTCAGCGTCGCAGTAATTTTAGCCATTATTGTAGCCCTTGGCGCCTTGTCCTATTTTACCTACCAACCAATTTTGAAAAACTTGAATCTTGGATTGGATCTAAGGGGCGGGCTGCATGTGGTTTTGGAGGCCCAGGAAAAAGAGGGGCAGAAGATAAGTGCCGATACTATAAACAAGGCCGTAGGTATACTCAGAAACCGGGTGGACAAGCTGGGGGTCAGTGAACCGCTGATTTATCCCCAGGGTGAACGCCGGGTAGTGGTGGAATTGGCCGGAATAGATGATCCGGAAGAAGCGGTGAACATAATTAAAAACACGGCTGAGCTTGAATTCTGGGATGAAAGCGGCAAGGTGCTGGTAACCGGAAAACACCTGAAGGAAGCGCAGGCCAGAGCCGGCAGCGAAGGCCAGGGTTTTGAAGTTGCCATTGACTTTGATAAAGAAGGGGCCAAGCTTTTTGCTGATGCTACCACCGCCAATGTCAATAAACCGCTGATGATAGTTATTGATGGCAAGGTCATCAGTGCTCCTACTGTATCCGGTCCGATAACCGATGGAAGCGCCAGAATAACCGGTAACTTTACCGCCAAGGAAGCGGAGAACCTGGCAGTATTACTGCGTTCCGGTGCTTTACCGGTTTCATTTAAGATACTGGAGAAGAGGACGGTTGGTCCTACCCTGGGAAGTGATTCCTTGAGTAAGAGTGTGAAAGCCGGAATCGCCGGTCTTATTGCCATCTTGATTTTCATGCTGGGGTATTATCGTTTGCCTGGGTTTATAGCCGATATTTCCATAGTTCTTTATTCGATTCTGGTTTTAGGAACCATGACCCTCTTTGGTGCAGTATTAACCCTGCCGGGGATAGCGGCCTTCGTGTTATCTATCGGCATGGCGGTTGATGCTAATATCATTATTTACGAGAGAATCAAGGAAGAATTGCGCTGGGGCAAGACCTTGAAGGCTGCCATTGAAGCTGGATTTAATCGCGCCTTCTGGACCATATTCGATGCTAACCTGACCACCTTGATTGCCGCTTTCGTCCTGCTCTATTTCGGCAGCGGGCCTATCAAGGGGTTTGCCGTAACTCTTTCTATAGGTATTATTGCCAGTATGCTGGTAGTACTTACCTTTACCCGCTATTTGCTGGTATTATCCGCTGATTTGACCAAGAATCATAAACTATATGGGGTATAAAAGGGAGGTGTAAAAAGTGCAATTTATTCAGAACAGAAAGTATTTTTTCATTCTTTCCGCCATACTTATCACTCTGGGGCTGATTTCCATATTCGTGCAAGGGTTCAAGCTGGGTATTGATTTCGAAGGGGGCTCTCTTTTACGCTTCCGGATGGACGCGGCGGTTTCTTCGGCTGAGGTTCGCTCAACTCTTGAGGAGCTTAAATTTATCGATCAGTCTTCCATTCAAAAGAGTGGCAATGAATTCCTGATCCGTACCCGGGAATTGAATCAGGAACAGACGGAGCAGGTTAATAAAGCATTTGCGGCTAAATTCAAAAATGTGGAGTACCTTAGTGCCGAAAGCGTTGGAGCTACCATAGGCAATGAACTAACCAGGAACGCTGTTCTCTCGGTACTGATAGCTATGCTATTGATGCTGGTATACATCAGTTTTCGCTTTGAGTGGACTTTTGGAGTTGCGGCTGTAGTGGCGTTATTCCATAATGTCTTAATAGTCCTGGGGATTTTCTCCATTTTTCAATGGGAGCTTGATGGAGCGTTTATTGCAGCCATACTTACCATAGTAGGTTATTCCATAAATGATACCATAGTTATATTTGATCGGATCAGGGAGAATCTGCGGCTAAAAACGAGGGATGACCTGACTACTTTACTTAACAAGAGTATTATGCAGACCATGAACCGCTCGGTAAATACGGTTCTTACCGTTTTGTTTCCCCTGGTAACCTTATACCTTTTTGGCGGTTCCACTATTAAGATATTTGTTTTGACCATGTTGATTGGTTTTGTTGTTGGTGCCTATTCGTCCATATTTATTGCCAGTCCTTTATACTATGATATAAAGCAGAAAGCATAGGGCGGAAGACGGAAGACTTTTAACCAGGCCTTAAAGGGATTTCATTAATGAAGTCCCTTTTTTGCTCAGTGAAAATATCTGTGTGGAATGGGTCGTTGTGAAAGAAGCGGAAAAGGGAGGGGAATATATGCGTGCGTATTTGTTTATTGCTCTGATTATCGCTATCTTAACCGGGGTGTTTATTTTCCAAAATACCGCTATGGTTGAAGTGCATTTTTTGAACTGGGTTTCGCCGGAAATTTCCTTAGCCCTGGTTATATTACTGGCTTTGTGTAGTGGGGCTTTGCTCACTTTTCTCTTGGACAGTGTACGTTATTTTCAGATTGCCAGTAAAATTCGAGAACTGACCGTGAGCAATAAGAAACTGCAGACGGAGAATGACAGGTTAAAACGACAGCAAAAAGATGAGGAGAATAAGAAGGGAGATGTAATGGCTGATGGCAGGGAATAGGTGAAAAATCCTTGTATAATGTATTCTCACCGCTGGCTGTTGACGCTCCCCAGGCTTAAATGATAAGATGACCACAATTTATTGTGTTTGGAGAGGTGTGAAGGAGTTGTATTTGACGGGAACCATGAAGATAAATAGCCAGGGTAATTTGGAAATCGGCGGGATGGATACAGTGGATCTTGCCCGTAAATTTGGCACCCCCCTGTGGATCATAGATGAGGAGGGATTCCGGCGAAATTGCCGGAATATAAAGAAAGCTTTCTCGCTCTATGGTGATTCCCAGGTGCTATATGCCAGTAAGACCCTTGCTACCATGGCTATTTATAGGATAGTAGAGCAAGAGGGCCTGGGCTTGGATGTGGTTTCCGGAGGTGAACTATATACGGCATTAAAAGCCGGCTTTCCCATGCAAAAAGTTTATTTCCATGGTAACAACAAGAGCCGGGAAGAATTGCGAATGGCTATCTGTGCCGGGGTAGCCCGGATAGTAGTAGATAATTTTTATGAATTGGAACTTTTAAACCAGCTTTGTACTGAGGAGAACTGTCAACAGGAGATACTCTTGCGGGTTACTCCCGGAGTTGAGGCCCATACCCATGAATATATTCAAACCGGGCAGATTGACTCCAAGTTTGGTTTTACTCTTAGTGATGGGCAGGCCATGGAAGGGGTCAAAAAGGCCTTATCCATGCCTGGAATTAAGCTAGTGGGCCTGCATTGTCATATTGGTTCTCAAATATTTGCCATGCAATCCTTTCAATATACCAGTTCCATAATGATGGATTTTTGGGCGGAAATAAAGAGAACAAGTGGATGCCAGTTGGAGGAACTGAATTTGGGAGGGGGTCTGGGTATTTACTATGTTGCTGGAGATGAACCCCGTAAGGCGGAAGAATGGGCTAAGGCGGTTATGCCGGTAGTTCAGGAAAAAGCCCGGCAGCATGGACTAAAAGTACCTCGTATTATTGTTGAACCCGGGAGGGCTATTGCTGGCCCGGCTGGATTGACCCTGTATACGCTCGGTTCAAGCAAAGAAGTTAAGGGGATACGCAAATATGTGGCCGTAGATGGGGGGATGACCGATAATCCCCGTCCGGCTCTTTATGCAGCCAAATACCAGGCCCTACTGGCCAATAAAGCGGAAGAAAAACCTGTAGAAACAGTATCAATTGCTGGTAAATGCTGTGAATCCGGGGATATGTTAATTTGGGATTTAGAGCTACCCTGGGTGGAGGCAGGAGATATCCTGGCGGTTCTAGCTACTGGTGCCTACAACTATAGCATGTCCAGCAACTATAATCGCCTGCCCCGGCCAGCTATGGTTCTGGTCAAGCAAGGTCAGGCGGATTTGATAATTAAACGAGAGAACTATGAGGATTTATTGCGTAACGACCTTATCCCGGAAAGGTTGGAGCGGGATTAGGGAAGGGGATGGGGGGACATTTCGTTTGTTTTGTGAGCAAAGACCTTATCTGTCCCTTTAATATATATCAGTAGAACCGTACCCATGTATATTTATGCAACCCTTCTGCATTAAGAGGGGTTTTTGCAGTGAGTCATCCTTCCGTCATCCGCCTTCCGCTTTCCGTCATCTGCTCATGCTATTTCTTGCTCCTGAAGGCTGTCTGGATTTCTTCCTGGGAGTTTTCGAAGACACCCGGCTGGGAAAAGAATATGCACTGATCCTGGTACATCCTTATCCAATCATTCCAACGCTGGGTATAGTCCGCTGTTTCCACCCATTCCGGCTTATCACGGGAAGCAGCCTGCACCAGAGCTTTTACCGAGTTCATGACCAGCTCGCCTAGATGAACACAACCCTCTTTCCCCATGATATTCTCTGTGACTATGCGGTTAAATCCAGGACCCACGGTGCTTCCCACAATGTTGGAAATACTCTTTAATCCCTGTGGACAGATGGGAAAAGGGGTACTCTCAGCCCAGGCTTCAGCCTCAATAATTTTAAAGCTGTCAAAATCAAAAACCAGGCGGCAATGAATATTGTGCAGATCATCTTTCCATTGCCCCTTGACTTCAAAGCCGGTATTAAAAACCGGTGCAACACTATACTTTTCTATTTTTTCATACACTTTCTCAGTAACCCCCTGCCGAAAAAAATGCTTGCCCATAATTATAGGAAAGTTGTGGATTAAAAACAATAGTTTTTCTACTTCTAAGCGCATAATTCTGCAAGCCCATCAAGGTATGATATAATGCAGTTATCTTAAGCAGAGGAGTACTATTGTGGAAATAATAACATCACATAATGCCCTGGATTTTGATGGCCTGGCGGCCATGGTGGCTGCAGGTAAGCTTTATCCAGGTGCAGTAAAGGTATTTTCTGGTACACTTTCGAAAAACATACGGCAGTTTATGGCCCTGTACAAAGACCTTTTTTCTATCAAGTATCCCAAGGAAATAGATTTAAAACAGGTTAAAAGGATGATAGTGGTGGATACTGCCAGCGCTAATCGATTAGGCCACCTGAAAGAGCTGGCTTCGCAGGAAGGTATGGATTTTTATGTATATGACCACCACCCACCATCGCTTGATGATTTGCCAGCCAGTATTAGTGAAGTGGAGAAAGTGGGCGCTGTCACTACTCTTCTGGTAGAAAAGATAATGGAGCGCAATATCAAGCTGAGTGCCTTTGATGCCACTATTTTAGCCCTGGGTATCTACGAAGATACCGGTAGTCTTTTATTCAACTCCACCACTCCCAGAGATATATCCGCAGCAGCTCATCTCTTGAGCCGGGGAGCAAATCTGTCGGTGGTGGCCAACTTTATGGATCAGCCGTTTTCCGGCGAACAAAGGGAGTTGTTGCATGTCTTACTCAATTCCTCCCAGCACTATTTAATTAAAAATATTGATGTAGTAATAGCACTGTGGGACAGCAACGAATTTATCCCTGGCTTGGATACGGTAACTTACCGCCTGCTGGAAATAGAAAACTGCGATGTAGCCTTTGCTGTGGCTCTAATGCAGGGTAAGGTAAATGTAGTCGGTCGCAGCCGAAGCAATAATGTGAAGGTTAACGAGGTTTTAAGAAAGCTTGGCGGTAGGGGACATGACCGGGCCGCGTCCGTAATTGTAAAGGGAAAAAGCCCCGTTGAAGTGCGGGAGATTATCATGGCCGAATTGGGAAAAGCGGTTCAGCCTGGTTTGTTAGCCCGGGATATAATGTCAACCCCGGTAAAAACTATTCCCCCAAACATAAGTATGGAGGAGGCTGGTCGTATTATGCTACGCTACGGGCATACGGGAATGCCGGTAGTTGAAGGAGAAAATATGATTGGGGTAATATCCCGCCGGGATGTGGACAAAGCCAAAATTCATGAACTGGGTCACGCCCCGGTAAAAGGCTTTATGAGCAGTGGAGTTCTTTCCGTAACTCCGGATACCCCGGTGGGTGAAATACAACGGATGATGGTAGAATATGATGTGGGCAGGCTGCCGATTACTGATAATGATAGATTGATGGGAATAGTATCTCGTACAGACATATTGAGAACTCTGCATGGTGATGATTACCCCGAGGATCACGAAGTCCTCTATTCTTTCACCGGGGAGGAAAACCAGAACTGCCTAGCCATTATGCAGGAAAGAATGCCTTCTCGGCTTATTGCTACACTGCGCTTGGCCGGTGAAATAGCTGAATCTATTGGCAGTCGGGCATATTGTGTGGGAGGTTTTGTTCGTGACTTTTTCTTGCGTGTGCCCAATTTTGATGTTGATCTGGTAGTGGAAGGAGATGGGGAAGAACTAGCCAGAAAAATGGCCCAGCATCTGGGGGGGAAAGCAAGGATTCACCAGCGCTTTCGTACGGCGGCACTCATGCTGCCGGATGGCACGAAAATAGATATAGCGACTGCTCGAACTGAATACTACGAGTTTCCTGCTGCTCTGCCCAAGGTGGAAAAGGCTTCTATTAGGGAGGATATGTATCGCCGCGATTTTACCATTAATACTCTGGCTATAGCCTTGAATCCGGATAGTTTTGGGGACCTGATTGATTATTTTGGCGGGCGAAAGGATCTGGAAAAAGGTCTCATCCGCATTTTATACAATTTGAGTTTTGTGGAAGACCCGACGCGAATAATAAGAGCCATCCGTTTTGAGCAGCGTTATAAATTTACTATTGAGGATGATACCCTGCGCTTTGCCAAGGATGCCATAGAGCGGAGACTACTGGGTAAACTTAGCTACAAGAGGATTATACAGGAATTGATGCTCTTGCTCAGTGAGATAGACCCCCTTCCGGCCCTGGATCGTATTATGGAAATCGGGGTATGGGAGTATATGATTCCGGAAATAGACCTTAATAAAGTAAGCCGGACCATGATTAAGAGAACCCCCATCATTATCACTTGGTGGGAGGAACGTTATTACGGGAAAAACATTAAGGGTTGGCTGGTTTATTTTATGCTTTTGTTGGCAGGCTTGGATGAAGAACTGGTAATCCAAATCATTAAACGCTACCATTTGGACAATTATGCCCGTAAAGCCATACAGGAGTCCCGGCAAGTACCGCAGATAGTGGAATATCTGTGGGAAAGTCGTGAAATTTTACCGGGTGAAATGGATCAAAGGCTGGATGGCTGGAGCAATGAAAGTATGGTTCTCTTGCTCCTATCCATCAAGGATGAACTGCTTTGGGAAAAGCTTGTTAACTACCTCGACCTCAAGGAGCAGGTAAAAGTAGAGATTAACGGCTTTGACCTTAAGGAGATGGGACTAAAACAAGGGCCTGAGTTCCGCTTCATTTTTGATGAATTATACCGGCAGAAACTCAATGGAATAATTAAGAACCGCGAGGAAGAGCTGCAAATGGTGAAAAAATGGATATCGGAAGGGAAGTTTAATAATGATCCAGTCGCTGAGTGAAATGTTAATAGCATTACCAGCTATAATGATTGCCTTGACCTTCCATGAGTATGCTCATGGCAAGGTAGCTGATATTTTGGGTGATAGCACCCCCTATTACCAGGGGAGACTGACCCTTAATCCTTTGCCACATATTGATTGGGTAGGATTTTTTATGCTTATCTTATTTCATTTTGGCTGGGCCAAACCGGTACAGGTAAACCCTTATAATTTTAAGAATGTAAGCCCCAAACAAGGTATGATGCTGGTTTCGCTGGCGGGACCGGGCATGAATATTCTCTTAGCTTTTCTGGGCATGCTGGCTTACAAGTACCTGCTTCCGTTTCAAGGACAGGAATGGGCTATAATGACCATAAACATGATTCACCCTTTGATATATATTAACTTGATTCTGGCGGCTTTTAACTTGATACCCTTACCGCCTCTGGATGGCTCCAAAATAGTAGCTGGCTTACTGCCGGATTCTGGGGCGGAAATGTTTTATTCCCTGGAGCCTTATGGGCCATTGATACTCTTGTTGCTTATCATAACTGGAGCTGCAGCTTATATTTTCTTGCCACTGGCCGGTTTCTTGAATACGCTTTTATATGCCATTGTGTTCTAAGGCTGCTCCGCTAAGCTCGATCAGGAGGAATATATGAATTATGTAGTAGATTTGGAGTCTTTTCATGGACCCCTGGACTTGCTTCTTTATCTGCTTGATGAGGAACAACTGGAAATATATGATATACCTATAGCCACCATAACCGACCAGTACATGGAATACCTGCAGCAAACGGGAGAACTTAACCTGGAGCAGATGGGTGATTTCCTGATAATGGCTACTTATCTGTTGAATCTGAAATCGCGGATGTTGCTGCCCAGCAGAGTGGAATTGACCGAGGAAGAGGATTCCGATCCCCGGGCAGAGTTGGTGCAGCGCTTGTTGGACTACAAAAAGTATAAAAAGCTGGCCGAGTATTTATTGTCATACCAAAATGGTAACTTTCCCCGGGTATTCTTTCGTGATAGCGAGGACGAAATCTCAGGGATTGAGGAATTGGTTGGGGATGCAGCTCAATTGTGGCGCTCTTTTCAGGTTCTACTGAGGGATTTGCCTGAACAGGAAGAGAAATTCAGGCTTCCCCAGGGAGATGTAAATATCAGTGAAAAAATGGAAGAGATAGTTGAACGGCTGGAAAAAGGGAAAGCCGGGCTGATCTTACAAGATCTTTTCCAGGGAGTTATTAGTCTCAGGGAAGCCCTGGCCTTTTTTTTAGCTTTACTTGAATTAATACGCTTGCAAAGGGTGGAAGCCATTCAGGAACAAAGCTTTGGGGAAATAAAAATACGCTTACAGGTGGCGGTCTAAATGTTGATGCGGGATCAGATTAAAGCTGCGGTGGAAGCAGTTCTTTTCGTTCGGGCTGGTCGAGTGGGAATGGATGAACTGGTGGAAATACTGGATATCCCTCTCTTAGAATTAAAAGAAATATTGCAGGAAATGATTCTGGAGTATAATAATAATATAAGAGGCGGGCTGCAGATAGTTGAGCTTGATGGCGGCTATTTGCTTTGTACGCGCCCGGCCTATTCAGACATACTTGCCCGTATGGAGAAACCGCAAAAAAAGCGTTTATCGGCTGCTGCTCTGGATACCCTGGCAATTGTGGCTTACCGCCAACCGATAACCCGCCTGGAAATAGAGCAGATACGGGGAGTCAAGAGTGATAGAATAGTCAATACTTTATTGGAAAAAGGTCTGATTCAAGAAGCGGGGCATAAGGCGGTACTGGGGAAACCAATTCTTTATGCTACTACGGAGGAGTTCTTAAAGGTGTTTGGCCTGACCAACCTCAAAGAACTGCCCGATTTAGAAGAATTGTAGTTGTTTTAAAAAGGAAAATTGGCAAGCCAATGCTACCAAAACGGGTTTTTCAGTTTTAAAGGAGGATTAGCCGGTGGCGGAAAGGTCTATTGAGGAAGAGATAAAAATTAAGGCCCAACAGGGAAAGAGATTGGCTCGCTATATGAGCAGTACACAGGACCTGGTAGAAAACCAGATTCGCAAAGCTCAGGAGCGTGGGGAATTCAACAACCTGGAAGGAAGTGGAAAGCCTATTTCTTTGGAGGAGAACCCTTTTGAGCCCCCGGAATTGCGTATGACCTTTAAAATTTTAAAAGATAATGATTTTGCTCCATATTGGATTGAACTGGGTAAAGAAATTGACCATGAAATAGATAAATTCTGGAAGGAAGTAGAATATTTTAAGCGTTATACTGCCATATTCTATTCCCAGGGACATAGTTCGCCAGCAGAACGGAGATTTGAGAGTAAAAAGGCTCATTTCTATTCGGAAAGCCGCTTCACTCTGCAAAGGATTGATAAAAAGATTAGTGATTACAATTTACACTGTCCTTTTTTCCGCATGGGTCGACCCAATATGAAGATAGATGATGAGATATATAAGGTTATTTCCAGTGTAGAAAAGCTTATTGAGGAACTAAAACATAATCCAAATAAACAGTAATGCATAAGGCCTTCAAGCTGGGGAATAATATGGAAAAACAGGAGACTTGAAGAAATGCTGGCCTTGTACATCTGTTTGTTATTATTTGCTCTGGGACTAGCTTTGATTTTATTAATATATCTAAAGGTTGAAATACTTATTGAACTACTACCTGCTGAAAACAAAAGCAATGATAAAAGCAAAAAACTGCTAATTCAATTAAAACCTCTTTTCCAGCCCTTCCGCCAAAGCCTTCACTACCGCTTTGATAGCCAGCTTAAGCTCTCTGTGGAAGATATCTGTAAAAAAGCTGCTCTCTTTATTTCTGACCTGCAGCAATATGATGAATCAGGGTATTTCTCTCGCATCGGTATATTTGATGTAGTTCTAGCCGGCCATAAAAAACTCCAGATTGAAAAACTGGAATGGAAAACTATTATTGGATTGGAAAATGCTATGGATACCGCTATTTGTACTGGTGGCTTATGGGCTATAAAAGGAAGTTTTATTGGCCTTATCAGCGCACGCAGTCGTTTGGAGGAAATAAAAATTGAAGTGCAGCCGGATTTTTCGGAAATAAAGTTCGCCAGCCACTTGGACTGCATAGTAAAGATGCGAACAGTACATATTATGATTATAGTTGTCAGACTGCTGCTGCATAGCTTAATTGAGAAGGACAGAGCAAAAAGAAAAAGAGCTTCTTTTAAAGGGCGCAGAGTCTTGGCATTTCTTAAATCAATGATGGGGGTATAAGCATGGAATTACAGGACAAAAAGCAGAACCACCCTATTGAAAGCCTTATGCAGACAGCCATGCAGAGCATTAAGGATATGGTGGATGTAAACACGGTGGTTGGAGATCCGGTGGAGACCAATGATGGTACGGTCATCATTCCCATCTCCCAGGTTGCTTGTGGTTTTGCCGCAGGTGGAGGCGAATACGAATTAACAGCAACATCAAAAAATACAGAATTGCCTTTCGCGGGCGGCAGTGGCGCGGGTGTATCAGTGCGGCCCATGGGTTTTTTGGTAGTAAGAATGAATGATGTACGGCTCTTATCGGTTACTGGCAATCACCTGGCGGAACGGGTTATAGACCTGGCTCCTCAGATTATAGATAAAATGGAAGGATTGTTTAAGAAAAAGAATAAATTTTCCGAGATTTAAGTAGTTTTAGCATTTACTCTGGTGACAGTAAGGGCAAGTTCTAATTTATTCAGCAAAATCATACTCTTCAAAAAGAACAGCAGTGTTTGAGGGGATGGTAGATTTGCTGAATATTGTTTGGTTTCTGTTGCTGGCTTCAGGAATCATAGTGGCTGCTCTTAACGGTAATATAGAAGTGGTAAGCGAAGCTGCTCTTTCTGCTGCCCAGGGGGCGGTCAAAATATGTATCGACCTGGTGGGTATAATGGCTCTGTGGTTAGGCATTATGAAGATAGCTGAAAAGGGAGGATTGATACAGGCCCTGGCCCGCTTAATGAAACCTTTGATGTTGCGCTTATTCCCTAGCATTCCTCCGGAACACCCGGCTTTGGGGGCTATAATACTGAATTTGAGCGCTAATATTTTAGGTTTGGGCAATGCTGCTACTCCTTTTGGTATGCGGGCTATGCAGGAAATGCAAAAGCTAAATTCTGATTCTTCAGAAGCCTCCACTGCTATGTGCACCTTTTTGGCTTTAAATACCTCATGTATAACCCTTATTCCGGCCACAATTATTGGGGTCAGGGTATCTTTGGGATCGACCAATCCTACAGAAATAGTGGGGGCTTGTATTTTTGCTACCAGTATTGCCATGCTTTTGGCCGTTAGCCTGGATTATTGGTTTCGTACGCGCAGTCCCTGGGGGGGTAAAGGCTAAGTGCTTTTAAGCATTCTCACCCTGATATCCAAATGGGCCATCCCTTTTCTTCTTTTAGCTGTGCCCCTTTACGGCATGCTTAAAAAAGTTCCCGTTTATGAAAGCTTTGTAGAAGGTGCGGAACAGGGCTTTTATACGGCAGTTAAAATCATACCTTTTTTGGTGGGAATGATGGTGGCTATTTCTGTTTTTCGTGCTTCCGGTGCTATGGACTACCTCAGCCGGGCTGTTGCCCCCTTGACCGCCCTCATTGGCGCTCCTTCTGAAATCCTTCCTCTGGCCGTAATGCGTCCCCTTTCCGGCAGTGCTGTTCTGGGAATGTCTACGGAAATTATGAAAATATATGGTCCGGATTCCCATATTGGTCGACTGGCTTCAGTTATGCAGGGAACTACTGATACTACTTTCTTTGTTTTGACGGTATACTTCGGTTCGGTAGGGATTAAGAAATACCGTTATGCTCTCCTGACTGGTCTAACCGCTGATATAAGCGGTTTTCTAGCTTCGGTGTATATATGCAACCTGCTCTTCCGCTAATATTTAGCAGCGAAAAAATTGTGGAGCAATTTGTTGGTGTAGCGTAGCATTAACGAGTGGGGCGCGTTTTTGTGGAGAATTCCAATTACTCAGGGGTATTCTCTAAATCTTTAAGCAGACGGGGGTAGTCTGTTGCTCCGTGTACGATGTGGTATACAAATACGGTGTTGCCAATAAGTCTATAAACACCTATATACTTCCCAGATATAACATAGCGGTATCCCGCCTCACGAATAACCCGGTCCCTCGGAATTGAACCGGAAAGTGGGAAAGTCTTGAGTCGTTCCAAAGATTCAAGACTTTTATCAGTGATATTTCGTGCTGAATCAGGGCCGACAAGCCCTAAATGGACAAGAGCGATTTCCTCCAGTTCCCTCTGTGCTGATGTTAAGATTTTCAGCTTATGCGTCCTCACGGTTATAGATCGCCTCCAAACGCTTTCTGGATTCTTCTATCGTATAGGTGGCATCTCCCGCCAGACGCGATCTTTCTGCAGCCTCCAGTCTAGCGCGTAGCTTCAATGTTTCTTCGCGCCGCTCAAAGGCTTCAATGCTCATAACGACTAAATCACCTTCACCGTTTTTAGTTATATATATCGGTTCTTCCTCTCTATGGGCCAAGTCAGAAATCGTAGCATAGTCATTTCGTAGAGATGTAGAAGCTTTTATAATCACAGAAATCGCCTCCTGAATTATTATATCATTATTCTATCATAATAATTCCCTTATAGGCAATAATTTTGAAGGCTATACGCAGCGGAACAAAATCACTATATATTTGCCCTGATCGAAAAAATACTATAAAATTGTTTTTGGCAAGAATAATCAAAAAATGTGGTAATGGGGGAAGTATTTGATGAAAACTGATGTGGAAATAGCCCAAAGCGCAAAAATGCAGCCTATTACGGAGATTGCTGACAGGATTGGTATCGAGCCAAACGAACTGGAACTTTACGGGTCCTATAAGGCCAAAATTTCTCTTGATATTATGAAGAGAATAGAAGACAAGCCGCAAGGGAAACTGGTACTGGTTACCGCTATTAGCCCTACCCCGGCAGGGGAAGGCAAGACAACAACTACTATTGGCTTGGGACAGGCTCTCAATAAAATTGGGAAGAAAGCTATTGTAGCCCTGCGCGAGCCCTCTTTGGGTCCCGTTTTCGGAATCAAGGGCGGTGCTACCGGGGGTGGTTATGCCCAAGTGGTACCTATGGAAGATATCAATCTTCACTTTACGGGGGATATCCATGCTGTGACTACAGCCCACAATCTGCTGGCAGCCCTGATGGACAACCACTTGCACCAGGGTAATGAGTTGGATATTGATTCTCGCCAAATCGTCTGGCGCCGGGTAATGGATTTGAATGAAAGGGTTCTCAGAAATATTGTGCTGGGCCTGGGGGGGAGAATCAATGGGGTTCCACGGGAATCAGGTTTCGACATCTCGGTGGCTTCCGAAGTTATGGCCGCCCTCTGCCTGGCTACCGATTTAATGGATTTGAAAGAACGCTTTGCCAAAATTGTTGTGGCCTATAGTCAGCAGGGGCAAGCTATCACGGCTGGCGATCTGAAAGCAGCAGGTTCCATGGCTCTTTTAATGAAAGACGCTATCAAGCCTAACCTGGTACAAACGCTGGAAAACACCCCGGCTTTTATTCACGGGGGGCCTTTTGCCAATATCGCCCATGGAGCCAACAGTATAGTGGCTACCCGCCTGGGGGTTAAATTGGCTGATTATATGGTGACTGAGGCCGGCTTCGGTGCTGACCTGGGAGCTGAAAAATTCTTTAATATTGTATGCCGTTATGGCAAGCTGGTACCTGATGCTGTGGTACTGGTTGCCAGTATTAGAGCATTAAAACATCATGGGGGAGTAAAAAAAGATAAACTGGGCGAAGAAAACCTGGAAGCACTGGCCCAGGGTATGGAAAACTTGAAAAAACACCTGGAGAACATCCAAAAATTTGGCGTTCCTGCAGTTGTGGCCCTGAACGAATTTCCCAGCGATACCAGTAAAGAAATTGACTATGTATTCTCGCAGTGTGCGGCTATGCAAACCGCAGTTTCTATTTCCCGGGTATGGGCCCAGGGAGGAGAAGGCGGCATTGACCTGGCTGAAAAATTGGTATTGGCTACCGAACAGGGGAGTCAATTCAAGTTCCTTTACGAATTAAACCAGCCCCTTAAGAACAAGATAGAAACTATATGCCGGGAGATTTATGGTGCCGGCAGTGTAAAATACGCGGCGGAAGCCAAGCGGATGCTGCAAAAATATGAAGAATCAGGTTTTGGGGACCTCCCGGTCTGCATAGCCAAAACCCAATATTCTCTTTCGGATAATGCTCAACTACTAGGAAGACCCACGGGTTTTGAGGTAAATATAAGACAAGTCAAGTTATCGGCGGGAGCAGGATTCGTGGTTGCTCTGGCGGGAGATATTATGACCATGCCAGGTCTCGGCAAAGTACCGGCAGCGGAGAATATTGATATAAAGCCTGACGGGGAGATAGTAGGCTTATTTTAAAATATATCAAAGGGACGATTCTACTGATATATTTTGATATAACTCACTTTTCATCGGCGGTTGTAGCCCCTGGGCATGGGGTTTAATATGAAAAGGTCGCCAGTCGTCGATCGTCAGGAGGGGATGTTTCCTGCTACATCTTACTATTCAAGCCCCTACTAACTCACTTTTCATCGTTATTTGCGGCCTCTGGCCATGGGGGTTAATACTGAAAGATAAGTGAATAAGAATTTAGCAAATGACACGAGGGAGAAATCCCTGGTGTCATTTAGATTTTCTGGTTAATAAGAGAGAAGACTTCAGCCCTGGTTTCAGGCCTGGTCTCAAAAATTCCACGAACGGCAGAGGTTACAGTTAAGGCTCCCGGCTTGCGTACACCTCTCATGGTCATGCACATGTGTTCCGCTTCGATTACTACTGCCACCCCAAAAGGCTTTAAGCTATCGTTTATACAGTCGGCTATTTGGGAAGTAAGTCTTTCCTGCAACTGGGGGCGCATGGCATAGGCTTCTGCCACCCGGGTCAACTTGCTTATTCCCACCACTTTACCACCGCGGGGGATGTAGGCTACATGAGCTTTGCCATAAAAGGGAAGCAAGTGGTGTTCACACATCGAATACAAGGGAATATCCTTTACCAATACCAGTTCATCATGAAATTCTGTAAAGGAAACCTGCAGGAATTCCCTGGGGTTAGAATTCATACCGGCAAATATCTCTCTATACATGCGAGCTACCCTTTTCGGGGTGTTTTGCAAGCCTTCCCGTTCCGGGTCTTCCCCAATTGCTTCCAGTATCATGTGAACAGCTTCTTCAATTTTGGCTTCATCTATTACTTTTTTTTGCATCTTGCTCATCCTCCAAGTTATCTAAAAAACAATTATCTGCTGATTTCCCCTATTAAAATATAATAACAGATAATCACTAATATTTTTACCGTATTAGCTTCTTCCATGCTGAGGAAATCAAAGTTGTAAAAATAAATTGTTATTGCTAGAAAAAAGAGTGTTTCCAATTCTTTTTTTGTTAAAACCTTTTCTGCGGGAAAAACTAAAAAAGCTGCACAAATAATTAGTAAGCTAAAGGAGGCATAGTTGTGGCTAAAAATAAGAAGGAAAGCAGGAAAGACGAAAGTATTTATCCGGATGGGATTGAGCGCTTTCAGGCCCAAAAAGATGAAATGATTGGCGCACCAGTACGGAAGAAGAAAAAGCAGGAGAAACAGTAGACTCAATAATTAGCAAAGGCGTCCCGTTGGGGCGCCTTTCCCCTGCAATTAGCAAAGCAGGGGAAGGTCCCCATACCTGTCCTCCACTAAGCTATGGCAAATTTCTGGTAGAAAAGTATGTAAAAAAGAACATATTCTTGATACATTAAGTAATTATCGGAAAATTGAAAGGATTAAGCATAAATTTCGTAGAATATAGAGCCAAATATGATTTTATCAAAGGAGAAGAATAGATTGAGATTGGCCAAATACCTGGCTGAATCTGGGATATCCTCCCGCAGGCAGGCGGAAAGATTAATTACCCAGGGCAAGGTCAAGGTAAACGATAAAACCATAACTGAACTGGCTTTTACTCTCAAACCTGGTGACCGGGTTGAATTTGCGGGAAAGATTATTGAGCAGACGGATAAGATATACCTATTATTGCATAAGCCTGCCGGTTATATATCCAGCCTTGCTGATCCGCAGGGAAGGCCCCGGGTTATTGATTTGCTTAGCGCTGTAAATACCCGGGTATTTCCCGTGGGCAGGTTGGACTATGATACCGAAGGCTTGCTGCTGCTAAGTAATGATGGTGAATTTAGCAACCTGATGACCCATCCCCGTTATTTAATTCCCAAAAAATATGAAGCATGGGTACAGGGTTTAGTTAAGCCTGATACTATAAGGCAATTGGAGCAAGGGGTGGCTTTGGAGGATGGTATTACTGCTCCTGCCCGGGTAAGGTTGCTAAGCAGCAAGAAAGGACAAAGTCTGTTGGAATTAGAAATTCATGAAGGGAAAAAGAGGCAGATTAAAAGAATGTGCCTGGCAGTTGGACACCGGGTAACAAAACTAAAAAGGACAGCCCTGGCCTTCTTAACTCTGGAAGGAGTGCCCCGGGGCCAGTTTCGCTTTTTGACAGCTTCGGAAGTAGAGAGTCTGATAATGCTGGCCAGGCAGTCAGGGAAATAAGCCATGAATTCATCGCACTTGGGAAAGTTTGCTGTTTTAAATAATAGGATTAAACAATTGCCACAGGGGATTAATAACTACGCAGTATTGATTTTTGCTGGAGACAATGGTGTTAGCCTGGAGAATTTTAGTTCCTATCCTCCGCTCACTTCTCGGGATATTGTCATAGGCCACCTGAAAGGTAAAAGCCCTACTGCGGCTTTACTAAATCGCTTAGGAAAGCAAGAAATAATAGTGGATGTGGGTTTATGCCATAAGGTAAATGATGATAAAATATTGCAGCGGAATATAGCCCGGGGTAGTAAGAATTTCCTCTATAATGATGCTTTGGAAAAAGCTCAGGTGGAAAAAAGCCTTGAAGTAGGACTATCAGCCTGGGAGGATGTTGCAGCGGAAAAATTTGATATAATAGGGGTAGGTGAAATTGGTATAGGTAATACCCTTTGTGCGGCAGGATTAGCGGCAATTATTACGGGATTAGAATTGGAATACCTGGTAGGCAGCGGTTCTGCCAGTGATAAAGTAATAAATAGAAAAATCGATATTCTTTCTAGAGCGATAGACCTGCGTTCTCCTGACCCCAATGATGTTATTGACTTGCTGGCTCGTTTTGGGGGTATGGAATTGGCAGCATTAACCGGTTTCATTTTAGCAGCGGTAAAAAACAAGAAGATCATAATGTTGGATGGTTATGTTACTGCGGTGGCCGCCCTTTTGGCCAGCCGGATAAATAGCCGAGTGCCCTCTTTTTTGATTGCTCCCAGTACTACCGGGGAACCTGGCCACGGGCCAGTTCTTGAGCAACTGGGTTTAAAGCCGGTTTTCGATTTTGCTCTAAATTATGGAGAAGGCTTAGTGGCTGCCATTGCCATGTTTTTGGCGGAAGTGTTATTTTCAATAGAAAATTAGTTTGTTAAGTAGCAAATACGAATGGGGGAGCAGAATTGACCAAACTGCAGATGCGAGTCCGTTTTGATTTTATGGGGAAAAGTAAATCCGGTCGTCTGTTGTGGGGAGGAAAAAGCCCGGAGCAATTGGCGGAAGAATTGCGGCAGCATAAAGCCTCACTTATTCGCAATATTCCTGTACAGGGCGTACATATAGATGACATTGATATGAGCCAGGATGTATATTCAATATATGATGAAATCACCGGTAAACAGATCTGTTTTGCCCCAGTATTTATCACCTTTACTGCCAGTTCCATGGAAGATGCCATTAGATTTACCATGAAAGAAGAATTCAGGACAGTTGAATTGATTGAACCGGAGGAAATAACCCTTTCCCGATCGGAAATAGAAAAGTTATTATTGAGGATTTCCGAAGAGCTTATAAATTACCGGGATTACATTGAAAAAAGATTGGACAACTGGAAGTAAACGAGAGGGAGGCTGACATTTTGAATAAGATTACTTTGGATTCGATAGTGGAAGCCGTTAATGAACTACCGGCCTTGCCTCATATTGTAGTCAGAATAATGCAGCTTTCTGAGGATCCCGATTCAACTGTTCAGGATATAAGTAATGTATTAAATCAGGATCAGGCTATGACAGCACGGGTTTTAAGGTTAGCAAATTCCGCTTTTTTCGGCTTTCCCCGTAGGATTTCCACGGTTACTGATGCTATTGTATTTCTGGGTTTTAAAACCATCCGCAGTATAGTTTTGGCAGTTTCCGTAAGTAATATCCTTGACCGGGAAATGGAGGGTTATGCTCTGGAGCATGGTGAATTGTGGCGGCATTCGCAGTGTTCGGCCATTGCTGCCCGCATGATAGCCAGAAAATGCAAGTTTGGCAGTCTCGACCTGGCCTATACGGCAGCTCTTTTGCATGATATTGGCAAGGTAATCCTAAATGATCACATGAAAGAAGCCTATCATGAGGTGGTGGCCCGGGTGGACGAAAATAATATCTCCTTTATGGAAGCGGAAAATGAGGTTTTTGGATTTAACCATGCCCAGGTTGGAGCCCGTGTTGCGGAAAAATGGAATCTTCCCTCGGAGTTGGTGGAAAGCATTGCTTTACATCATAATCCCCAGGATGCGGTATTAAACCAACGGCTTACTTCTATTGTTCACCTGGCTGATGCTATCTGTGTCAGTATGGGCATAGGAATCGGCATTGATGGGATGCTCTATCCTATATCGGAAGAAGCCATGAAGCTTTTGAATTTCGATGAAATCCAGGTAGAAAGAACCATATCCGAGCTGGTAGATGTCTTCTCCGACCAGCAGAGTTTTTAATAGCTGACTAGATGAGAGATTATAATAAACCAAGCGAAGGAAAAACCAAAGAGACCGAAAGCGCATGACCTGTCTCCCAACTAAAAGGTTTTAGCTGAATTTTTAGCCAGGGCTGTTACTTATATCCATTAAAAGAAAAAATGTATATATACATATAAAATGCTCCGCAGTTTCTTCCGATGCTTAAACATCTCATGCCTTAATCCTCGTGTCTCACTTATCTCATAAACGCTCATTTTTCGAAGGATCTTTACTGACATCTATTAATGTCTTGAATAAGGCAAAACCTAGAAAAAATACTTTATGGTTGATTTTACGGGTATCCTGTATTATTATTACCCAATAAGAATTCGGTTTAAGGGGAAAGTATTTGGGAAAGATTGCTGTATTCGCAGGTGGATTCGGCAGCGGCAAAAGTGAAGTAGCGATTAATTTCGCTTTAGAGGAAGCAAAAAGAGCTGCAGAGGTAGTACTGGCTGACCTGGACATGGTAAATCCGTTTTTTGCCTCCAGGGAAGTAGGACAAGTTTTAGAAAAAGCGGGAGTTAAACTCTTTGGCCCAGGCGGAGACTTGTCTTTCGGGGATGTGCCCAGTATTCCCGCAGAGATTATTGCCCTTATTCAACAGGAAAATCACTTGTTTATTGATCTTGGAGGGGATGAAGTCGGCTCTCTGGTTATGGGATACCTGAGCCGCTTTGTAAAAAGGCGGGAGGAGATCGAAGTTTTTTTAGTCTTAAACCCTTATCGCCCTTTTTCCTCTGATTTGGACGGAGTAAGCCAAGTGAAACAGTTGATTGAACTTGCTGCCCGGGTTAGAATTACCGGAATAATTAGTAATCCCAATCTAGTGGAAGAGACTAACCTGAAAACGATTATTGAGGGGCACAGGCAGGTGCAGGAATTTGCGGCTTTTCTGCAACTACCGGTAAAATTCCTATGCGTTGAGGAAAGGTTCTGGGATCAACTTCTTCCCCGTTACGGCAGTATTCTTAAAAAACTGATATTGCATTTGCGGCCTACCTGGTTGCAGGACATATAGGGGGAGGAATGTAGTATGGCCAGGGGCAGGGTTATTTTTTTTGCTGATCGCTGTAAAGCCTGTGGATTATGTGTAGAGTTTTGTCCGAAAAATATACTGGTTTTTGACGATCATACCATCAATATTTTGGGTTTTCACCCGGTAATGCTTTTGCAGCCGGATGAATGCAACGGTTGCGGGGTTTGCGGCTTAATGTGCCCGGATCTCGTCATTCAGGTAGAAAGGGAGTGATGGTATGAAAAAGGTATTGATGAAAGGAAATGAAGCACTGGCCGAAGGGGCATTAATTGCCGGTTGCCGGGGATTTTTCGGTTATCCCATCACCCCCTCCAGTGAAATTGCGGAATATATGGCCAGGAAACTGCCCAAAATCGGAGGAGCATTCATTCAGGCTGAAAGTGAACTGGCGGCTATTAACATGATTTACGGCGGATCATCGACCGGTACCCGGGTTATGACAGCTTCATCAGGTCCGGGAATCAGCTTGAAACAGGAGGGCATTTCGTTTATTTCTGAAGCCGAACTACCTTGTTT